>NZ_JBHVOS010000023.1:0-77676 GCF_042887685.1 Oerskovia sp. NPDC057915
GTTCAACGAGGCGATGTTCGCCAACCAGCCCGAGGAGAACACGGCAGGCCTGACCGACGCGCAGATCGCGGAGATCGCCAAGACCGCGGGCGTCCGTCCTCGTCCAGGACGGACGCCGACCGCCCGCTCGCCCCGCGTCCACCGCACGCCCGGCACCCGGTAGGCTGTTCGCGCACCTCACGGTGCCGCTGCCCTCCGGGTGGCGTGCCGCCTTAGCTCAGCTGGTAGAGCACTCGCCTTGTAAGCGAAAGGTCGTCGGTTCGAACCCGACAGGCGGCTCCGGTCCCACGACGAAGGCCGGCGTCCCGCAGCACGGGCTGCGGGACGCCGGCCTTTGCAGTCCTCGGACGCCGGCCTTCGTCGTCGCCGGACGTCGGCTGCCCGAGCCCGAGGGCGCGAGCGCCGGTCCCTCTACTGCGACTGCACGGGCGTCAGCACGGGAGCCTTGGGTTCGCGCAGGTCGCCCGAGGACTGGCCCCGGAGGCGCCGCGTCGCCCACGGGTACACGTGCACGCGCACCCACTCGGCGTTCTGCCGCGCACGGTCGAGGAGCGGGACGGGCGGAAGGGGCGACAACGGGTCGTCCCAGGCGACGTCGTCGGGCGCCTGGCCGAGGCCCACGAGCGCGGCCTGCGCCACGCGCCGGTGCCCGTCGGGCGTGAGGTGGATGCGGTCCTCGGACCACATGCGCCAGTCGTGGAGGGACGCCATGCCCCACAGGTCCAGGACGTGCGCGCCGTGGCGGCGCGCGATCGACCAGATGTGCGCGTTGAACACGCCCACCCGGCCGCGCGTGAGGCCCACGAGGGGGGACCCCGACGTGTCGAAGCCCGTGCCCAGGAGGACGTCGATGCCCTCGGCACGCAGGCGCCCGACCGCGTGGTCCAGGTTGCGGGCGAGGCGGTCGATGTCGGCCGCGGGGCGCAGGATGTCGTTCCCGCCGCCGACGAGGCTCACCAGGTCGGGCTTGAGCGCGAGCGCGGCCGGGACCTGCTCCGAGAGGATCGAGCGCAGGAGCCGGCCGCGGATCGCGAGGTTGGCGTACTCGAGCGGGGCCTGGCCTGCGGCGCTGCGTCGCGTCGACAGGTGCCCTGCGAGGAGGTCGGCCCAGCCGCGCTGGCGGTCCGGGTCGTTCGGGTAGGGGTCCCAGAGTCCTTCCGTGAACGAGTCGCCGATCGCGACGTAGCTGGCCCAGCGGGGCGCGTGCTCTCTGTTCGGGTGCGAGGTGGTCACCGGTCCATTGTGTGACACGGGGCGCGCTGCGCCCCGGGAGATTCCTGCCCGACGTCGGAGCGCGGCCCGGGCGGGCCGGTGCGGACCCGTGGTGCGCGGCCCGTGCCGCCGAGTGTGCAGTTCGGGTCGTCTGCCGCGCCCGCTGGACGACCCGAACTGCACACTCGACGGTGACGGCCCACGGCAGCCCGCGTCAGGCTGTCGGCAGCGTCCAGTCGACCGGAGCCGACCCCTGGGCCACGAGCAGCTCGTTGACGCGCGAGAAGGGACGCGACCCGAAGAAGCCGCGGCGAGCCGACAGCGGGCTGGGGTGCGCGCTCTCGACGATCGGGGTGTCGCCCAGGAGGGGCTTGAGCGTCGCGGCGTCGCGCCCCCAGAGGATCGCGACGAGCGGCCGGTCGCGGGCCACGAGGGCGCGGATCGCGGCTTCGGTGATCGCCTCCCAGCCCTTGCGGCGGTGCGAGCCGGTGTCGCCCGCGCCGACCGTCAGGACCCTGTTGAGCAGCATGACGCCCTGGTCGCTCCACGCGGACAGGTCGCCGTGCACGGGCGTGGGGGTGCCGAGGTCGGTCGCCATCTCGGCGTAGATGTTCTGCAGCGAGCGCGGGACGGGTCGCACGTGCGGCTGGACGGAGAACGACAGTCCCATGGCGTGCCCGGGCGTGGGGTAGGGGTCCTGGCCGACGATCAGGACGCGCACGTCGGCCAGCGGACGCTGGAAGGCGCGCAGGATGTCCGACGGCGCAGGCAGGTACGGGCGTCCGGCCGCGGCCTCGGCGCGCAGGAAGTCGCCGACGGCCCGGAGCTGGGGCTCGACCGGGGCCAGCGCCCGGGCCCAGTCGGGGGCCATGATCTCGGCGAGCGGGCGGTGCGCGCCCTCGGCCGTGCCGTGGGTCGCGGCGGCCGTGCCGGGCGCTGCGGCCGGGGCGGTGGGGCCGGGGGTGGCGGGCGGGGCCTGCTCGAGGGACCCCGAGGTCGGTGGCGTCGCGAAGGTGTTCACGCGGCGAGGGTACGCGAGCGGGTGAATGACATGGTTGTGGTTCGCGCGTAGGCTGGTGCGGTCCAGGTGCCCGCCCCTCCGGAGCGGGTCGCGTCCCGACGAGTGAGGATCTTGCCCATGAGCGAAGCGTTCGCCGCGACCGAGCACCTCGTCGCGCCCGCCGAGCCGGACGACGCACCTGCCACGGACTCGGGCCTCTCGGCCCGTGACCAGGAGATCCTGGCCTTCGAGCGGCAGTGGTGGAAGTACGCCGGGGCCAAGGAGCAGGCGGTCCGTGAGCTCTTCGACATGACCGCGACGCGCTACTACCAGGCGCTCAACACGCTGATCGACTCTCCGGCGGCCCTTGCGCACGACCCCATGCTCGTCAAGCGCCTGCGACGGATGCGGTCCACCCGGCAGCGTGCCCGGTCGGCACGTCGCCTCGGCGACATTTAGTCGCTGGGCCAAGTCGGGCTAACCTGTCGCCGTGAGCAAGAGCGATTACCCCTACGCGCCTGACGAGTTCGACGTCCCCGCGCCCGAGGGCGCACCCGTGGGGGTCTATCGCGCTCCGCGCAGCGGCTGGAGCAAGACCTGGCCCTTCCTGCTCGTCGCGGTGATCTTCGCGGGTCTCGCGGTCGGAGGGGTCGCTGCGATCTCCGGCGGGCTCGGCCAGAAGCCCGCGACGGAGGCCGACAAGCCCGCGGCGGAGCAACCGGCCGACGGTGCGGCTGCGGAGGAGCCCGCGGCCCCCGAGGAACCGGTGACCCCGGAAGAGCCTGCGGCTCCGGAGGAGCCCGTGACCCCGGAGGAGCCCGCGACGGACATCACGGCCCTGCTCGCCGCCGCGGACAAGGGCGCGTACATCCGTGTCCTGAACGATGGCGGGCCCGCCGGCGAGGCGCGGACCGGCAAGGACGCGCTGGACGCCAAGGGGTTCACCAAGACCAAGGCCGAGGACTATCCCGGCGACTCCGGGCTCACGGCGACCACTGTCTGGTACACCGAGAACCGCAAGGAGACGGCGACCGCCGTCGCGGCGATCCTCGGCGTCCCGGCCGAGCAGGTGACGCAGGCGCAGGTGCGCGAGGGCGATGTCGTCGTGGTCGTCAAGTCGGCGCTCGCGCCCGCTTCCTGATCGCCCGCTCCCTCCGCACACGCTCCCTTCCCGTGCTTTCCTCGTGTGACCTCTGCCACTAGGCTCGACCCCACCACGGGGCGTCCGATGCTCCGCTGCTCGCACCCGGTTCGTACGCACGAGGAGACGTCGATGGCACAGGGCACCGTCAAGTGGTTCAACGCCGAGAAGGGCTTCGGGTTCATCACCCCTGCCGCCGGCGGGCCGGACCTCTTCGTCCACTACAGCTCGATCCAGAGCGACGGCTACCGCTCGCTCGACGAGGGGCAGCAGGTCGAGTACGAGCAGGGGCAGGGTCAGAAGGGCCCCCAGGCCGAGCAGGTGCGCGCGCTCTGAGTGCCGTGACCCCCGCCCGGCACCTGGCCGAGGTGGACGTCGTCGTCGTCGGGTCGGGGCCCAACGGGCTCGCGGCGGCCGTGACGTGCGCCAGGGCCGGGTTGTCCGTGCGCGTCCTGGAGGCGCAGCCCACGGTCGGCGGGGGGGCTCGCACGCTGGACCTGGGGCTGGCCGAGGGCATGGTCCACGACATCTGCTCGGCCGTGCACCCCATGGCGTGGGCGTCGCCGTTCTTCCAGGCGTTCGACCTGCCGTCGCGCGGGGTCGAGCTGCTCGTCCCGGAGGTCTCGTACGCCCAGCCGCTGCCGGGCGGTCGCGCGGGGATCGCCTACCGCGACCTCGACCGGACGGTCGACGGCCTGGGGCCCGACGGCGCCGCGTGGCGCTCGCTCGTCGGCTCGCTGTCCCGGCAGCCAGGGCACGCGGTCGCCACCGCGCTCGGTGACAAGCGCAGCGTCCCGGCGGGCCTCCTGCCGCGAGGGATCCCGACCGCCGCGCGTTTCGGCCTCGGCGTCCTCGAGCAGGGCACGGGCCTGTGGGACCGGCGCTTCGTGGGGGACGTCGCACCGGCGCTCCTCACGGGCGTCGCTGCGCACGGGATCGCCCCGATGCCGTCGCTCGCCTCGGCCGGGGTGGCGCTGCTCCTCGGGTCGCTCGCGCACTCCGAGGGCGGCTGGCCGATCCCGCGCGGTGGGTCGGGAGCGATCGTGACGGCACTCGTCGCGGACCTCGAGGCGCACGGGGGCGAGGTCGTGACCGACCACCCCGTCCGCTCGGAGTCGGACCTGCCTCCGGCGCGAGCGATCATCTTCGACACGACCCCGCGCACGGTCGTGGAGGTCTTCGGGTCCCGCCTGACCGGCCGGGCCGCCCGAGCGCTCACCGCGTTCCCCTACGGCAACGCGGCGGCCAAGGTCGACTTCGTCCTGCGCGGTCCCGTGCCCTGGCAGCACGCCGACGTCGGGAGGGCGGGGACCGTCCACGTGGGTGGCACGCGTGCCGAGATGGCCGCAGCCGAGGCCGCGGTCGCGGCCGGCACGCACGCCGAGCGTCCGATGGTTCTCGTGAGCGACCCGACGGTCGTCGACCCGTCGCGCAGGGTGGGGGACCTGCGACCCCTGTGGACGTACGCGCACGTCCCCGCAGGCTCCACGCTCGACGTCACCGAAGCCGTCACGGCGCAGATCGAGCGCTTCGCGCCCGGCTTCCGCGACGTCGTCGTGACCTCCCGCTGCGTCCCTGCCGCGCGGATGAGCGAGCACAACGCCAACTACGTGGGTGGGGACATCGCCGCGGGGGCGGTCAGCCTCTGGCGGGTGATCGCCCGCCCGACGGCGCGCCTCGACCCGTACGCGACCGGGCTCGACGGCGTCTACCTCTGCTCGGCCTCCACACCTCCCGGACCCGGGGTCCACGGGCTCGGGGGTTGGTACGCGGCGCGACGCGTCCTGCACCGGGAGTTCGACGTGCCGCACCCGCCACGACTGGCGCCCTGACGCTGGGAGCGGGAACGGGCCGGGAACCTGAACGGCCCGGGCCCACGGGGCGGGCCGGATCGCCCGTGAGGGCCCGGAGGAACTCGGGACTCCGGCGCCGGACGCGGCCGCGCAGCCCTCAGGGGAGCGCGGCGCCCGCCGCACGCTGGTCCTCGAGCTCGACCAGCGTGAGCACCACGAGCGCCGAGCTCCACGTGAGCGGGGCGACCGCCGCGGGGGAGCCGTCCGCGAGGACCTTCTCCGGGATCGCACCCGAGGCCGTCCGATGGGTGTCGAGCCAGTCGAGCCAGCTCTCCGCGGCCTCGACCTCGCCGGTCGAGGCGCCGGCCAGCGCGAAGAGGGCGGTCTGAGGCGTCCACGAGATGCCGTCGGCGCGCCAGCCTGCTCCCGGCGCCACCCCGCCCGCGGGTCGGAGCATCGACATGACCGACGACCGCCACGCGTCCTGCGCACCGGCCAGAGCAGAGGGCTGGAAGGGCGGCAGCGCGAACGTCGTCGCCGCGTCCTGAGGACCGCCGGACGCGTGCCGCGGGTAGCCCTGCGGGCCGAAGCGCTCCTCGACCGCCGTCCGCAGGCTCGTTGCAGCACGAGCGGCGTCGGCCGCCGGCGCCCACTGCTCGCCGTCGGCGTAGATCGAGCGGGCCGCCTCGAGGCCCGCGAGCAGGGGGGCCGCGGTGCCGAGCGTGAGCTCGGTCGGGTGGACCTCCCAGTAGTCGCTCGACGGCGGGGGCAGCGAGGTGTCCTCGTCGAGGATGCTCAGGACGTAGCCGGTCGACGCGTCGACGAGCGGCGCGAGCCGCTCGCGTGCCGCCGCACGGTCCTGGGGGTCCGTGATCTCGTCGAGCACCGTCCAGGCCGACCACAGGGCCCACCCGTTGCCGTCGGACTGGCTGCCGCGGTCGTCGGGCACCCCCGAGGCGTCGGGCCGGTAGCGCGCCTGGAACGACCCGTCGGGCTCCTGGACCGACCGGAGGAAGTCCAGCACTCGCAGGGCGTCGTTCACATGCCCGGTCCGCGCGTAGGCCGCGGCCGTGAAGGACGCGTCCCGCGGCCACACGAAACGCCACTTCGGGGACGGTGCGGCGAGCGAGGCGCCGTTCTCGAGCGTCAGGGCGTGCAGGTCGAGCAGGGCGTCCTGGCCGAGCCCGGCGAACCGGGTGCCGTCGCCCGGGACGTCGCCCTCGGCGAGCCAGGCCCGGGAGGCGTCGGCGGCCCGCTCTGCGGCCTCCGCGTCCAGGAGGCGGCCTGGCGCGAGGGGCGAGCCGGCGATCACCGTCAGACGGTCGACCTCGCCGTCTGCCGCGTCGAGGCCGTCGGCAAGCAGCGAGGGGTCCACGGCGGCCGGGTCCAGCACGCGGCTGCCGTCGAGGTAGGTGGCCGCCATGCCGTCAGGGAGGCGGAGGAGGGAGTCGTCCCCGGCGGTCGCGACCCCGTCCTGGTAGAGGTCGACGTGCACGTCGGTCGGCAGCGGGGCCGGAGTGGCGCCCGCGGTCACGAGCACCACGACGGGGGCGATCGCTGCTCCGAGCACCGCCAGTCGCCACCGCGTCGTCGCGAACCTCACAGTGCGCATCCTAGGACGAGCCGGACGCCCGCCGTTCCGCTGGGGGCGATAGCGGGCTCCCGGTCTTGCACTCGCACCGGCCGAGTGCCAATAATGGCGTTAGCACTCTCGTCATGAGAGTGACAGTTTTCTCTGGTCGTCAGGTGAGGCCCGCGAGTCGGCGTGACATGAACGTCGGCGTGCGCGAGCCGTCCGTCGCGGGCGCCGACCGACCGTCACACGCCACCAGCGGAGGATCAATCCCCATGGCAAAGATCATCGCCTTCAACGAGGAGGCTCGTCGCGGGATGGAGCGCGGGCTCAACGTCCTCGCCGACACCGTGAAGGTCACGCTCGGCCCCAAGGGCCGCAACGTCGTCCTCGACAAGAAGTGGGGCGCGCCCACCATCACCAACGATGGTGTGAGCATCGCCAAGGAGATCGAGCTCGACGACCCGTACGAGAAGATCGGTGCGGAGCTCGTCAAGGAGGTCGCCAAGAAGACCGACGACGTCGCGGGTGACGGCACCACCACCGCGACCGTGCTCGCCCAGGCGCTCGTGCGCGAGGGCCTGCGCAACGTCGCGGCCGGCTCGAACCCGATCGCCCTCAAGCGCGGCATCGAGAAGGCTGTCGAGGCCGTGACGGCCCAGCTGCTCGTCGCCGCCAAGGACATCGAGACCAAGGAAGAGATCGCCGCCACGGCCGCGATCTCGGCCGGTGACCCCGCGATCGGCGAGCTCATCGCCGAGGCCCTCGACAAGGTGGGCAAGGAAGGCGTCATCACCGTCGAGGAGTCGAACACGTTCGGCCTCGAGCTCGAGCTCACCGAGGGCATGCGCTTCGACAAGGGCTTCCTCGCCCGCTACTTCGAGACCGACCCCGAGCGTCAGGAAGCGGTCCTCGAGGACCCGTACGTCCTGATCGTCGAGTCGAAGATCTCGAACGTCAAGGACCTGCTGCCGCTGCTCGACCAGGTCATGAAGGCCGGCCGCAGCCTCCTCATCATCGCCGAGGACGTCGAGGGCGAGGCCCTGGCCACCCTCGTGCTGAACAAGATCCGTGGCACGTTCAAGTCCGTCGCCGTCAAGGCTCCGGGCTTCGGCGACCGCCGCAAGGCCATGCTGCAGGACATCGCGATCCTCACCGGTGGCCAGGTCATCTCCGAGACGGTCGGCCTCAAGCTGGAGACCGCGACCCTCGACCTGCTCGGCCAGGCTCGCAAGGTCGTCGTCACCAAGGACGAGACCACGATCGTCGAGGGTGCCGGCGACGCCGACCTCATCGCGGGTCGCGTGAACCAGATCCGTTCCGAGATCGAGAAGTCGGACTCCGACTACGACCGCGAGAAGCTCCAGGAGCGCCTCGCCAAGCTCGCCGGTGGTGTCGCTGTCATCAAGGCCGGCGCCGCGACCGAGGTGGAGCTCAAGGAGCGCAAGCACCGCATCGAGGACGCCGTCCGCAACGCGAAGGCTGCCGTCGAGGAGGGCATCGTCGCCGGTGGTGGCGTGGCCCTCATCCAGGCCGGTGCCGTCGCGTTCGAGACCGCCGCGATCACCGACCTGGTCGGCGACGAGGCGACCGGTGCGCAGATCGTGCGTGCCGCGATCGACGCCCCGCTCAAGCAGATCGCGATCAACGCCGGTCTCGAGGGTGGCGTCGTGGCCGAGAAGGTCCGCAACCTCCCCTCGGGCCACGGCCTGAACGCCGCGACCGGCGTCTACGAGGACCTGCTCGCCGCAGGCGTCAACGACCCGGTCAAGGTCACGCGCTCCGCGCTGCAGAACGCCGCGTCCATCGCCGCGCTGTTCCTGACGACCGAGGCGGTCGTCGCGGACAAGCCGGAGAAGAACCCGGCCATGCCGGGTGGCGACGGTGGCATGGGCGGCATGGACTTCTGATCCGTCCGCTCGTGCGGCCGGGTTCCTAGGGACCCGCGCAGCTCGACACGAAGGGCCGTCCGGCCAGGGAGACCTGGCCGGACGGCCCTTCGCCGTTCCCGGGGCGACGGGCTGGATCGCCGAGGGCGACGGTCTGGGCTGCCGATGGCGACGGGGGGGGGCGCCGATGGTGACGTCCATGACCCGCGAGGGTGACGGGCTGGATCGCCGAGGGCGACGCCCACGACCCGCGAGGGTGACGGTCTGGACTGCCGAGGGCGACGAACTGACGGTCGAGGGAACACGGTCGTGACGCAGCGCGCCCTCCTGCGCTGGCAGCCGCAGCTGGGGGAGATGTGACACCCCGCTGGTTCGTCACCCTCAGCGGACCGACACGTCACCGTCGGCGGACCCGCGCGTCACCCTCGGCGGGCAGGGGCGTCACCGTCGGCAGGTAGGCACGTCACCCTCGGCGGGCAGGGGCGTCACCGTCGGCAAGTAGGCACGTCGCCGTCGGCGGGCACGAGCGTCGCCCTCGGCGATCGAGATGGCAGATTGTCGGTATCTGTCCGTTCCGTGGACGGCTCTTCCCAGGCGGGTGAAGTCTGTGCTTAGGTCTACCTCAGTGAGGGAAGGTTTACCTAACTCATTCAACTAACCTGCTCGATACACCTGGCTCTGGGGGGACCATGGGACTGCCGACGATCGCCGCCTACGACGGCCCGGCACCGCACGAGTACCCGAGCAACCGTGTGACGTGGCAGGTCGACCCTGCCCGCGCGGTGCTCCTCGTGCACGACATGCAGCAGTACTTCGTGAACGCGTTCGACCCGGCGTCGCCCGCCCTGCGGGACGCCGTCCGCAACATCTCGCGGCTCGCCGCGACGGCGCGCGAGCTGGGCGTCCCGGTCGTCCTGACCGCCCAGCCGCCCGCACAGCGCCCCGCCGACCGTGGCCTGCTCACCGACTTCTGGGGTCCGGGCATCCCGGACGACGGCTCGGACGTCGTGATCGACGAGCTCGCACCGCAGCCGGGGGACACCGTGCTGACCAAGTGGCGCTACGACGCGTTCGTGCGCACCGGGCTGCGCGACCTCCTGCGCGAGCAGGGGCGCGACCAGCTCGTCGTGACGGGCGTCTACGCGCACATCGGCTGCCTCGTCACGGCGTGCGACGCCTTCATGCACGACGTCCAGCCGTTCCTGGTCGGTGACGCCGTCGCGGACTTCTCGCTCGCCCACCACCGCCAGGCCCTCGCCTGGGCGGCGGACCGGTGCGCCGTCGTCGGGACGACGGACGACGTGCTGACCCACCTCGGGGCGCGCGTCCCCGCGGTGGCGGGGGCATGAGCACGCGCGTCGCTCTCGTGACCGGTGCCGCAGGGGGCATCGGGGCCGCGGTCGTGGACGCACTGGCTGCGCAGGGCTACGTGGTCGTCGCGGGAGACCTCGACGGCACGGTCCCGACGGCGCCGCTCGGGCAGGCAGCGGCCGGTCAGGTCGTCCCGGTGCGCCTCGACGTGACCGACGAGCAGGACGTCGTCCGCCTGGTCCCCTGGATCGAGGCCGAGATCGGCCCGCTCGAGGTCCTCGTGAACGCTGCGGGCGTCCTGCGTGCCGGTGTCGTGACCGAGTCCTCGCTCACGGACTGGCAGCGCATGCTCGCGGTCAACGCGACGGGCGTCTACCTGGTCTCGCGCGAGGTCGCGCGATGTCTGTCCTCCCGTCGGCGGGGCGCGATCGTCACGGTCGCGTCGAACGCCGCGGGGGTCCCGCGCGTCGGAATGGCGGCGTACGCGGCGTCGAAGGCCGCGGCGTCGAGCCTGACCCGGTCGCTCGGTCTCGAGCTCGCGCCCTACGGGGTGCGCTGCAACGTGGTCTCACCGGGCTCGACCCGCACGCCCATGCTCGCGGCGCTCGCCGGGTCGCCAGGGCTGGACGACGTCCGGGTCCTCGACGACCCGGCCGAGGCCCGGGTCGTGGCCGGGGTGCCGGAGGACTTCCGGCTCGGGATCCCGCTGGGGCGGCTCGCCGAGGTGCGGGACGTGGCCGACGCGGTCGCCTTCCTGGCCTCCGACGCGGCCCGGCACATCACGGTGCACGAGCTCGTGGTCGACGGCGGCGCCACGCTCCGCTGACCGGCCCACCCACCCCCCGGACATCAGCACGACCTCTCGCACGTCCTCCTGCGGACGACGCGCAGGCTCACGAACCCCATCGACATCGACGAGGACGCCTCATGAACGGCTTCACCGTGCTCGACGACCCGGCTGGCACCGCGGTCGCGCTCGACCCGGCGCACGCGCGCCGCCATCCCCGGGTCGCTGCTCCCACCGGAGCGCCCGACGACGACGCCCCCCTCGGGCATGCCGAGTTCCGTCTCGCGTCGCCCGACGTGGGCCTCGTCGCGCACGGCGTGCGCGAGCGCCTCGACGTGCCGTCGTGGGACGGCCCGACGGTCGCTGCCGCGGCGCGCGACCTGCTCGGCCGAGCAGCCTCCGCGCGCTGGGCCGGGGAGCCCGCTCCCATCCTCGTGGGCACCATCCCGTTCGACTCCGCGCGTCCCGCGCACCTCGTCGTCCCGGCGCACCAGTCGTGGCGGCCCGTCGGCGCGGGGCACGGTGACCAGACCGGCCAGACCGGCCAGACCGGACAGACCGGCCAGACCGGCCAGACCGGACAGACCGGCCAGGCCGACCAGGCCGACCAGACCGCCCCGGCCGACCAGACGGACCAGACCGACCGGGGCGAGCCCGGCGCGTCCGGCGCCGGCTCCCCGGCGAGGGTCGACGGCGCGCCTGCAGCAGGACCGGTCCGCTCCGCACCGACGGACCCTGCCGGTCCCACCACCCTGCCCGGACGCGACGACGTGGTCTTCCGCGCCGCCGTCGGGCGGGCCGTGTCCCAGCTCGAGGACGGCGTGGCCGAGAAGGTCGTCCTGGCGCGCACCCTCGACGTGTCCGCGCCCGCCCCGCTCGACCGGGGCGCCGTGCGCGCGGCCATGCGGCGCGCGAACCCCGACGCCTACGTGTTCGACGTCGAGCTGCCCGGCGACCAGGGGCACCTGGTCGGGGCGAGCCCCGAGCTCCTGGTCTCGGTGCGCGACGGCGTGCTGCACAGCCACCCGCTCGCGGGGTCTGCGCCGCGATCGACCGACCCGGCGGAGGACCGCGCGACCGCGCAGCGGCTCCTGACGTCCGAGAAGGACCTGCGTGAGCACGCGTTCGTGACCGACGCGATCCGCGAGGTGCTGCGCGCGTACGTCGCCCACGAGGACGACCTGGACGTGCCGGCGACCCCCGAGCTCGTCGCGACGTCGCACCTGTGGCACCTCGGCACGCCCATCACGGCGCGTCTGAAGCCGGGCGTCTCGGTGCTCGACGTCGTCTACTCGCTGCACCCCACGCCCGCGGTCTGCGGGCACCCGCAGGCTGCGGCGCGCGAGCTCATCGGCTCTCTCGAGCCGTTCGACCGCGGCTTCTACACGGGACTGGTCGGCTGGGCGGACCAGGCCGGGAACGGCGAGTGGGCGATCGTGCTGCGCTGCGGGGTGGTGCGCGGCGCGGACGTGCGTCTGTTCGCGGGGGCGGGCGTCGTCGTCGGGTCCACGCCCGAGGGCGAGCACGCCGAGACCGCCGTGAAGTTCGCGACGCTGCTGTCCGCGCTGGGGAGCGTGTCGTGACGGCCGCCCCCCGGGTGCGTCCGGCGCCCCACCTGCTCGACGGCGTCGTGCCCGTCCCCGCCGAGGCCGCGGACCGCTACCGCGCGGCCGGGTTCTGGACAGACCAGACGCTCGGGTCGCTCGTGCGTGACGCCGCGGCCGCCCGGCCTGACGCGACCGCGCTCGTCGACGCGGCCCGCACCCTGACCTACGCGGACCTGGACCGCGCGGCCGACGACCTCGCGCACGGCTTCGCGGCGCTCGGGCTGCGCCGGGGCGACCGCGTCGTCGTGCAGCTCCCGAGCGCGAGCGAGCTGGTCGAGGTGCTGGTCGCGCTCGGCCGGTCCGGGATCGTGCCGGTCCTCGCGCTGCCCGCGCACCGGCGGACCGAGGTCGAGCACTTCGCGGCGCACACGGCCGCCGTGGCGCTCGTGGCCGGCGGCGTCGAGGCAGGCTTCGACCACGCGGCCCTCGCCCGCGAGGTCGCCGGGACCGTGTCCACGGTGCGGCACGTCGTGGTCGTGGGTGCTCCCCCCGCCGGTGCCGACGAGCACGCGGACGTGCGCAGCCCGTTCACCGCGCACGTCCTCGACGACCTGCGCCGAGCAGACCTGACCGAGCTCCGTGGCCCCTTCGACGACGCCGCGCACCCGGCCGACGTCGTGCTCCTGCAGCTCTCGGGCGGGACCACGGGCACGCCCAAGCTCATCCCGCGCACGCACGCCGACTACCTGTACTCGGTGCGCGAGAGCGCGCGGATCTGCGGCCTCGGACCGGGCTCGGTGTACCTCGCGACGCTGCCCGTCGCGCACAACTACGCCCTGACGTCCCCCGGTGTGCTGGGGGTCCTGCACGCGGGCGGGACCGTCGTCCTGTCAGCGCACGGCGCCCCGGACACGGCGTTCGCGCTCGTCGAGCGGCACCGCGTCACGCACGTGGCCCTCGTCCCGCCGCTCGCGCACGTCTGGGCGGCGTCGCCGCTCGTGGCCGCGCACGACCTCTCCTCGCTCGAGGTCCTCCAGGTCGGGGGAGCCAAGCTGGGGACGAGCGCGGCCGAGCGCCTGCTCGAGGTGTTCGGCGACACGCTCCAGCAGGTCTTCGGCATGGCCGAGGGGCTCGTCTGCTACACCCGGGCGGGCGACCCGCGCGAGGTCGTGGTCGGGACCCAGGGGCGGCCGATCTCGCCCGCCGACGAGGTCCTCGTCGTGGACGACGACGACCGCCCGGTCGCCGACGGGGAGCCCGGGCACCTGCTGGCTCGCGGCCCCTACACGATCCGCGGCTACTACCGGGCGCCCGAGCACGACGCCAGGTCCTTCACGGCCGACGGCTTCTACCGCACGGGCGACCTCGTGGTGCGCGACGCCGCGGGGTACCTCACGGTCGTCGGGCGCACCAAGGAGCAGATCAACCGCGGGGGAGAGAAGGTCGCCCCCGCCGAGGTCGAGAACCACCTGCGCGCCCACCCCGACGTGCTCGACGCGAGCGTCGTCGGCGAGCCGGACGAGTACCTGGGCGAGCGCGCGGTCGCGCGCGTCGTCGCCCGGTCGGGTGCGGAGGCACCGACCGGTCCCGTGCTGCGCCGGTTCCTGCGCGAGCGCGGCATCGCGACCTACAAGATCCCCGACCGCTTCGAGACCGTCGAGGCGCTCGCCACCACCGCGGTCGGCAAGGTCGACCGCAACCACCCGGTCCCCGCGCCTGCGGACGCCGGCACCGAACCCAGCACCCAGCCGTGGAGCACGCGATGAGCAACCCGTCCCGCACGCAGGACCCCCGCCGCACGGCGCACGACGTGGACGTCGACGTCCTGGGCCTCGGCTTCGGGCCGTCGAACATGGCGCTCGCGATCGCGGTCGAGGAGCACAACGCGAGCGCCCGGGAGCCGCTGCGCGCGGTCTTCCACGAGCGGCAGGCGACCTCCCGCTGGCACCACGGCATGCTGTTCGAGGACGCGCACATGCAGGTCGCGTTCGCCAAGGACCTCGTGACGCTGCGCAACCCCACGAGCGACTACTCGTTCCTCGCGTTCCTGCACGAGCAGGGGCGCCTGGTCGACTTCCTCAACCGGGGCAGCTTCGCGCCGTTGCGCGTCGAGTTCGCGGCCTACCTGCGCTGGGCCGCGGCCCGGCTCGCGGGGTTCACGCGCTACGGGTCGTCGGTCGAGTCGGTGACGCCCGTGCGCGACGGCGGCAGGGTCGTCGCGTTCGACGTCTCGGTCACGGGCGAGGACGGGACGAGCACGACCAGGGCCCGCGACGTCGTCGTCGCCGGGGGGCTGCAGCCGCGGCTCCCGGCGGGTGTCGTCGAGTCCGGTCGGGTCTGGCACAACCAGCGCTACCTCGACCGGATCGCGCTCGTCGACCACGACGTGCGCCGCGCCGTGGTCGTGGGCGCGGGGCAGAGCGCGGCCGAGATCATGATCGACCTCTACGACCGGTTCCCCGGTGCGGAGGTGCACTCGGTGTCGCGCCGCTACGGCTTCTCGCCCTCGGACTCGACGCCCTACGCCAACTCGGTGTTCGACCCGGGCGCGGTCGACGTCTTCTACGACGCCCCGCCCGCCGGGCGCGCGCAGCTCATGGCGCACCACCGCAACACCAACTACTCGGTCGTCGCCGAGGACACCATCCGCACCTTGCACGAGCGGGAGTACCGCGACCGGTGGCTCGGGCGCGGACGCCTCCACTGGCACCGGTGCACCGAGGTGCTCGACGTGCACGACACGACGGGGGAGGGCGACCTCACGGGTGAGGCCGGGGCGCCGACGACGCGGCGCACCACGGGAGGTCCCGTCGCCCTGACCCTCGGCGCGAACCTCACGGGCACGACGGCCGTCCTGGACGCCGACCTCGTCGTCCTCGCGACGGGCTACCGGCCGCTCGACCCGACGACGCTGCTCGGCGGCACGACCGACCTGCTCGGGCGCGACGCCGACGGCGCCCTCGACCTGCACCGCGACCACCGCGCCCGCCTCACCGAGCCCGCGGACGCCGGGCTCTACCTCGTGGGCCAGTCCGAGCACTCGCACGGGCTCAGCTCGACGCTGCTCTCCACGCTCGGGGTCCGGGCCGGGGAGGTGCTCGCGTCGGTCCTGGCCCGCCGTGCCGACGCCGCCGCGCCCGCCGTGCAGGCGGGTCACGCCCCGGGCGAGACGGACGGAGAGACGTGCGCGACGCCGTCGGGCGGTGGCGACGTGCGTCCCGACAGCCCTACCCTGCCCGGCAGCACCGTCCTCCCGGACCCGCTGGCCGTCCGATGAGCCTCGCGACGACCGACCTGCGCGTCGGCTACGGCAAGCGCGACGTCCTCCAGGGCGTCGACCTCGAGATCCTCCAGGGCGAGCTCACGGTCATCGTCGGGCCCAACGGCTGCGGCAAGTCGACCCTGCTGCTGTCCCTCGCGCGCATCCTGCGGCCCACCGCGGGGACGGTCGAGCTCGACGGGCAGGTCGTCACGTCGATGCCCCCGCGCGAGGTCGCCAGGCGGCTCGCGTTCCTGCCGCAGGCTCCCGTCGGGCCCGACGGGATCCGGGTGCGTGACCTCGTGGCCCGTGGCCGCCACCCGCACCAGGGCTTCCTGCGTGCGCTGTCGGCCGAGGACCACCGGGTGATCGACGAGGTGCTGCTCGCGACCGACACGCTCGACCTGTCGACCCGGCGCGTGAGCGAGCTGTCGGGCGGGCAGCGCCAGCGCGTGTGGATCGCCATGGCTCTCGCGCAGGAGACGTCGCTGCTGCTGCTCGACGAGCCCACGACGTTCCTCGACATCGCGCACCAGATCGACGTCCTCGACACGTGCGCGCGCCTGCACGACGAGGGCCGCACGGTCGTCGCGGTCCTGCACGACCTCAACCTCGCCGTCCGGTACGCGACCCAGCTCGTCCTCATGAAGGACGGGGCGGTCGTCGCCCAGGGGCGCCCCGAGGAGGTCCTGGACGCCGACGTCGTCCGGCAGGTGTTCGGGATCCGCGCCCATGTCGTGACCGACCCCGAGGGCTGGCCGCTCGTGGTCCCCGTCCGCTCCGACGTCCTGGCCAGGCGTTCGCCCGCACGCACCCGTGCGGCCCGTGCCACCGGAGGACCCGCATGACCACGACCGCAGCCCCCACGCGCGCGCAGGCGCTCGCCGACCTCGTCGACGTCCTCGGCCCGGGCGGGTCGGCCGCGCACGAGATCGGGCTCGACGACGACCTGACCGACCACGGCCTCGACTCGGTGCGGCTCATGGCCCTGCTCGAGCGCTGGCGCGCCGCAGGCTGGCCGGTCGAGTTCGCCCAGGTCGCGGTCGAGCCGACGCTGCGCGGCTGCCTGCGCGCGCTGGGCGTCGCGACCTGACGCAGGCCGGGCACGCCGCCCGAGCAGCGCCGCACCGGCCGGTCCACGCGCCACCACCGATCCACCGCACGACCTCGCCAGACCCACCTCAAGGAGAAACCCGCATGTCCAGCACCCGAACCCTCACCACCGCACGTGGTACCCGGACCTCGCGCGCCACCGCCTGGCTGCTCGTCCCGGCCCTCGCCGCGGTCCTCGCCGTGGGCGGGTGCGCGAGCGGCACGTCGGCCGCCGACGAGCCCGCCGGCTCGTCGGCCGAGGCCGGCACGCGCACGGTCGAGACCGCGTTCGGGAAGGTCGACATCCCCGCCGACCCGCAGCGCGTCGTCGCCCTCGAGGGCGGCACGGGGCCGCTCCTCGAGGCGGGCATCGTGCCGGTCGCGACCGCGGACGGCGACTGGGCCGAGTCCTACCTGCCCGAGGAGTTCGAGCAGGTCGCGGACCTGCCGATCGTGATGGGCGCGGACGGCTGGGACTACGAGAAGATCGCGTCGCTGGGGCCCGACCTGATCGTCGGGTTCGTGCGCGGTGGCAAGGAGGAGGAGCTCAGCGCCGAGAAGAAGGCCGACTTCGACAAGCTGTCGCAGATCGCCCCGACCGTCCTCATCCGCGCCACGGGCTCGGCGACCGTCAAGGACGCGTCGGTCGAGATCGCGACGGCGCTCGGCGCGGGCGAGGAGGCCGAGGCGACGAAGGCTGAGTACGAGGCGCGCGTCGCGGAGATCAAGGAGACCTACGGCGACGTCATCGCGGCCAACACGTTCGCCGGGCTCGACTCGTTCGAGGAGATCACGGTCTACTCGCAGATCTCCTGGATCGGCGGGATCCTCACCGACATCGGCGCGCCGCTGCCCGCGGTCGTGGCCGACGAGACGACCGAGAACGGCGCGTTCCTGTCCTACGAGCAGCTCGGCCAGGTCGCCGACGCGACGGTCGTGCTCACCGAGCAGACGGTCGACGGCCAGCCCGGCCCCGGCGCCGAGGAGCTCGAGGCCGCGTCGACCTACCAGTCGCTCCCCGCCGTGACCGCGGGGCACGCGTACGGCGTCCGCTACTTCTTCGCGGACCGCTACAGCCTGGCGCTCGACGTCCTCGACCAGCTCGAGATCGTGCTCAAGGACCTCCAGGGCTGATGACGACGTCCTCCGCCCCCGACCTCCTGGCGTCCGGCCCCGACGCCGGCCCCGGCGCCCGCGCCGTGCCCGTCGTGCCGCTCGTGCCGGTCGCCCCGGTCCTGTCCGGGCCGCGCACCGCCGAGGCCCCGCTCGCGGGCCTCCCGCTCACGACCGCGCAGCTCGGCGTGATCGGGGCGCAGCTCGTGCGCCCCGACACGTCCGCGTTCGCGGTGGGCGAGGTCGTCGAGATCGCGGGCGAGGTGGACACGGGCGTGCTCGCGCTCGCGGTCGAGCTGGTGGTCGGGGAGACGGAGGCGCTGCGGACGGCGTTCGTGGTGTCCGACGACGTCGCGCAGGTCGTCCACCCGGCCGGTGGCCCCGCGCTCACGAGGGCGCGCGCGGACGCCACGACCGGCGGCGTCCGGGTCCTCGACCTGTCGGGGGTGCCCGACGCCCGGGAGCGCGCGGCCGCCCTCGTCGAGACCGACCGGGCGCTGCCCTTCGCGCTCGACGTCCCGGGGCTGGCCCGTCAGACGATCGTCCGGCTCGACGCGACGACGGTGTGGTGGTCCCTCGTGGTGCACCACGCGATCCTCGACGCGTACGGGATCACGCTCGTCGTGCGCCGCGTCGCCGAGGTCTTCACCGCGCTCACCTCGGGGCGCGACGTGGGCCCGAGCCCGTTCGGGAAGGTCGCCGACGTCGTGGCCGAGGAGACCCGCTACGCCGCGTCCCCCGGTCGGGAGCGGGACCGGGAGCACTGGGCCTCGCGGGTGGGCGCCCTCGACGGGGGTCCGGGGAGCTTCAGCGAGGGGCCGCTCCCGGAGCCCGCCGCCGGTCCGGTCCCGGCCGACGCCGTGGTGCGCGTCGCGCACGAGGTGGGCTGCGCCGTCCGGCCGCTCGAGGAGGTCGCCGCGCGGACCGGCGCCGGCTGGCCCGACGTCGTCGCTGCGACCTTCGCCGTGCACCTCGCCCTCGTCGCGGGACGCCGTCGCGTGAGCGTCGCGATGCCCGCGATGAACCGCATGGGGTCGGTCGCGGCCGTCGTGCCGACCATGCGGGTCAACGTCCTGCCCGTCGTGGTCGACGTCGCACCCGGGCAGCAGGTCGACGAGCTCGTGTCGCAGGTCCGAGAGCGCGTGGGCGAGCTGCGCCGCCACGGGCGCTACCCCGCCGAGCAGATCGTGCGGGACGCGGGCTCGGCCGTGACCGCGGCCGAGCTCAACGTCAAGCTCTTCGACCACGACCTGCGCTTCGGCGACGCCGTCGGCAGGCTGCGCAACGTGGCCGAGGGCCCGGTCGACGACCTCGCGGTCTCGGTCGTGCGCGTCCCCGGGCCGGACGGCGACGAGCTGCGTCTGGTGGGCACCGCGCCCGCCCGCCTCTTCACCGCGCCCGACGTCGCCGCCCGCCTGCGCGAGCTGGCCCACCTCCTCGAGAGCGTGGGCGGGGCCGAACCCGGTGCGCGGGTCGGGAGCCTCGGCCTCGCGCCCGCGGCGACCGAGGCCGCGATCGTCGCGGCCTCGACCGGCCCCGCGCTCCCCGGGGGCTCGCTGCCCGCGGTCGCCGGGGCGCTGTTCGACCAGGCGGTGGCCCTGCGCGGCGACGCCGTGGCGCTCGTCGCGCGCGAAACCTCGACGTTCCGTGCGCTCGACGAGGCCGTCGCGCACCTCGCCGGACGCCTGGTCGCCGCCGGCGCCCGGTCCGACACGCTCGTCGCGATCGACCTGCCGCGCGGCACCGACTACGTCGTGACGCTGCTCGCCCTGCACCGCTGCGGGGCCGCCGCGCTCCTGCTCGACGACCGGACCCCGCCCGCGCGGCGCCTCGCGCTCGTCGACAGGCACGAGGCGCGGCTCGTCGTCGCCGACGTCACCGGTACTGCCGGTGGTGGCCGGGACGCCGTGGGTGGCGAGGTGGCAGTCACGGACCGGGCCCTCCACAGCGGCGACGGCTTCCTGTGGAAGGGGCGCGTCGTCGTCGGGCCGCGCGGGGACGCCACCGCCCGGGGCGAGACGCCCCTGTGGCACGCGCTCGACGTACCCCGCGACGCGCTCGCCTACGTCCTGCACACCTCGGGCTCGACGGGCGAGCCCAAGGCCGTCGGCATCAGCCACGGCGCGCTCGCACAGTTCCTCGCGTACCACCAGGAGCACGTCGTCCCGTGTGCGGGGCGGTACCCGGCCCCGGCGCAGCGCGTCGCGCAGACCATGCCGCTCGTGTTCGACGGCTCGTGGGACACGCTCCTCACGCTCCTGCTCGGGCACGAGCTCCACCTGCTCGACGTCGAGCAGTACCGCGACCCCGGGACCCTCGTGGACCTCGTCGTCGAGCGCGGCATCCACCGCATCGACCTCACGCCCACCGTCATGTCGGCCGTGGTCGAGGCCGGGCTGCTCGAGCGCGACCACGAGCTGCGGACCGTGTCCGTGGGCGGTGAAGCCTGCCCGCCCGCGCTGTGGACCACGCTGCGTGCGCAGCCCGGGCTCGACGTCCTCAACCTGTACGGGCCCACCGAGTACACGGTCGACGCCGTGGGTGCGACCGGCGACGACGCGGACCAGCCGGTGATCGGGCGGCCGCTCAGCGCCACGGCCGCCCTGGTGCTCGACCAGCACCTGCGTCCCGTGCCCGCCGGCGTGGTCGGCGAGCTCTACCTCGCCGGCCCCCAGCTCGCGCGCGGCTACCTGCGCCGCCCCGACCTCACGGCCGAGCGCTTCGTCGCCAACCCGTTCGGGACGCCCGGCACGCGCATGTACCGCACGGGCGACCTCGCGCGCCGCGACGCAGGGGGGCTGCTGCACTACGTCGGTCGCCGCGACCACCAGGTCAAGATCCGCGGGTTCCGCGTCGAGCCCGGCGAGACCGAGGCTGCGCTGCTCGCGCTGCCCGGCGTCGCGCAGGCGACCGTGCAGGCGCGCAGGTCGGCGCTCGGGGCGCGTCTCGTCGCGTACGTCGTGGGCCCGGGCCTCGCGGGTGACGCGCTGCGGACGGCGCTCGCGGGAGTGCTGCCCGAGCACCTGGTGCCCTCGGCGGTCGTGGTGCTCGACGCGCTGCCGCTCACGACCAACGGCAAGCTCGACGTCGCGGCGCTCCCCGACCCGGCGTCTCTCTCGCCGACGGTGACGGACCCGCCCGCCGAGGGTGACGGGCCCGCCCGCCGAGGGCGACCCGACCTCCCGCCGACGGTGACCGACGTGGCGCTCGCGTTCGCCTCGGCCCTCGACTGCGGCCCCGTCCCGCCCGACGCCGACTTCTTCGCGCTCGGCGGCGACAGCATCCGCGCGATCCACGTCGTGGCGCGCCTGCGCGAGAAGGGCTGGCGGTCGAGCGTGCAGGACGTGTTCGAGCAGCGCACCGTCGTGGGCGTCGCCGACCGGCTGCGGCCGCTCGAACCCGTCGCGCCGACCGCTGGGCCGACCACACGGGCGACGGAGTCTCCAGGTGCTCGCGCCCCGGCCGCCGAAGCCCCGCTCCTCGACCTCGCGCCCGGCGACCTCGACCGCCTCGGCGCACTCCTCGGCGACCGCCGACGCACACGGAAGGCACGACCATGAGCTCGACCGAGGCCATCGAGGCCGTCTGGCCCCTCACCGCGTTGCAGCGTGCGCTGACCGCGCACGCGGGGCTCACCGAGGGCCAGGACCCGTACGTGGGGCAGACCCTCGTCGAGCTGCGCGGCCCCCTCGACGGCCCCGCGCTCGAACGCAGCCTCGACGCGCTGCTCGTGGCGCACCCGAACCTGCGCGCGGGCTTCGCGGTCGACGACGACCTGGACCCGGTCCAGTTCGTCCCCACCCAGGCCACGGCCGAGGTCGTCTGGTACGACGCGGACGTCCCGGAGGCCGTGGGCGCTGATGCGGGACGGGGACGGGGCCGGGGCGCGGGCGCAGGGCCGGTGGGCAAGGACGCGGCCTCCGGGGCCGACCGGGCCCTGCGGGACGCGACCCGTGCCGCGGCAGAGGCCGAGCGGTCGCTGCCGTTCGACCCGGCCGACCCGCCGCTCGTGCGCTTCGGGGTCGTCTCGCTCGGTGCGGAGCACCACGTGCTGATCGTCACGAGCCACCACCTGGTGCTCGACGGCTGGTCGATGCCGTTGCTCGTGCGCGAGGTCGCGCGGCTCTACGGGGCCGAGCTGTCCGCCGAGGGTGACGGACCCACCCGCCGAGGGCGACCGGACTCGTCGCCGACGGTGACCGACACACCGCCGACGGTGACCGACTCGCCCGCCGAGGGCGACGCCCTCGCCCTGGCCCTCGCCCCCGCGCGCGGCCGGTTCGTCGACCACCTCGTCTGGCTGGGCCGGCAGGACACCGCAGCAGCTCACGCGCACTGGCGCGACGCCCTCGCCGACGTCGAGCCGTCCCGCTGGCCCGCGGCCGACGAGTGGGCGACGGACGGAGCCCCCGCGGACAGGTTCACGACCCACCGCTTCCTCGACTCGACCGTCGTCGAGGCCGTCCGCGGAGGAGCACGCACCCAGGGCGTCACGTCGGCCACGCTAGTGCGCACCGCCTGGGGCCTGACCGTCGCGGCCCACGCCGGGTCGACCAGCGCGACCTTCGCCGTCCCGGTCGCGCTCCGCAGCCCCGAGGTCGAGCACGCCGACGAGATCGTCGGGATGCTCACCGAGTCGGTCGTGGCACGGGTCGACGCCGACGCCGCCACGACCCTCGGCGAGGTCGTCACCGACCACTCCCGCCGGTGGAACGCCTCGTGGGACCACCAGCACGTCGGGCTGCGCGGCATCCAGGCGGCAGCCGGATCCGAGACGCCCGTCGCGACGACGCTCCTGTCGTTCGAGCAGGCACCCGGCGTCGGGGTGGTCGCGCCCACGATCGTGGGCCTCGACCCCGTGCACCTTCGCGTGCTCGCGACGCACGACGACACGCACTTCCCCCTCGCGCTCGCGGTCGACGCCGGACCCGACACCTGGGACCTCGCGCTCGACGCGCGCTCGGCCGCCTTCTCGGCAGCGGCGGCCGACGCTCTCCTCGCGACGTTCGAGAGGATCCTCGTCGCGACCGCCACGGCTCCGGGGGCGCGGGTCGCGAGCCTCGACCTCGTCCCGAGGCGTCCCGGCGGCGCGACGTCGGACGGTGCAGCCGCCGCGTCCACCGCCGGTGCACCCACCGCTGCCGAGCCCGCTGCCGAGGCCTCTGCCGAGGCCTCTGTCGAGCCCTCTACCGAGCCCGCTGCCGAGCCCGCCGGCGGCGTGCCGCCCACAGCCCCGACGCCTGATCCGGCCGTCGCCCCCGCACCGACGACCCCTCCCGCCCTCGTCACCGAGGTCCTCGCCGGCTCGATCGCGCGGCACCCGGACGCGGGCGCGCTCGTCGTCGGGGACCGACGGTGGACGTTCGCCGAGCTCGACCTCGCGGTCACGCGCGCCGAGCGTCGCCTCACGGCCTGCGGGGCCCTGCCGGGCGACGCGCTCGCGATCGACCTGCCGCGCGACGAGCGGATCGTGCACGTGATCCTCGCGGCACTGCGCCGCGGACTGGCCGTGACGCCCCTGCCGCACGGGGCGCCCGAGCGTCGCGCGCACGTCCTGCGGATCAGCGGGGCGCGCCTCCTGTGGGACGAGACCGGTCCGCGCCCTCTCGACGCGGCGCCCGCGCCGACCGTGACGGACGTGCCCGGGGCGAGCGCCGCCGTCGGGCCCGACGACGCGCCTGCGGCGGCCCGGACGCCCGCGCCGAGCACCGCCGTCGGGCACGACCTGCCGCCCGCTCCCGATGCGGCGACCCTGCGCGCGTGCGTCGGCAGCATCATCTTCACGTCCGGCTCGACGGGCGAGCCCAAGGGCGTGGCCGTGGGGCAGGACGCGCTCGCGCACCTGCTCGAGCGGCACCGCACCGAGCTCTACCCGCCGGGCGAGCGCCTGCGGGTCGCGCACACCGCGGCGTTCTCGTTCGACGCGCACTACGACGCGTTCCTGGCGCTCGCCGCGGGACACGAGCTGCACGTGCTCGACGAGGACGTCTTCCTCGACCCGGTCGCGCTGCGCGACTACGCGGCCGAGCACACGATCGACTACCTCGACTTCACGCCGACGGTCTGGGGTGCGCTGCTCGCGGGCGCCGAGTGGGCACGCCTGCCGAGGATCTGCGTCGCGGGCGGCGAGGCGTTCGGGCCCGCGCTGTGGACGAGGATGCGGGAGCTCGCGGCCCCGACCGGGGCGCGGGTCGTCAACCTGTACGGGCCGACCGAGGCGACCGTCGACGCCCTCGCGGCCGACGTCGCGGACACGGTCGAGCCTGTCGTCGGGCGACCTGTGGGCCGCACGCAGGCCGTGGTGCTCGACGCCGCGCTGCGCGAGGTCCCCGCCGGGACCGTGGGCGAGCTGTACCTCGCAGGACCCCAGCTCGCCGAGGCGTACCTGGGCCGCGCGGGACTGACCGCGAGCCGCTTCGTCGCCCGCCCCGGCGGGTTCCCGGGCGAGCGCATGTACCGCACGGGCGATCTCGCCCGCCGCGCTGAGGACGGCACCCTGAGCCTGCTCGGGCGCAACGACGACCAGATCTCGCTGCACGGGTTCCGCATCGAACCGGGCGAGGTCGAGCAGGCGCTCGTCGCTCTCGACGGCGTGTCCGAGGCCGCGGTCGTGCTCGCCGAGCATCCGCGATGGGGGAGCAGGCTCGTCGCGTACGTGACGGGGCCCGGGGGCCCCGACCCGGAGGCGTTGCGCGCCGCCGCGGCCGAACGCCTCGCACGACACCTCGTGCCGACCGCGTTCGTCACGCTCGACGCCCTGCCCCTCACGCGCCACGGCAAGCTCGACCGCCGTGCGCTGCCCGCGCCCGACTGGGACGGGTCGCGGACCTCCGGGCGCGGCGCGGCGCCCTCCGGGCGGCTCACCGCTGGACCGACGCCCGTCGAGGCGCAGGTCCACGCGGCCGCCGCGCGCGTCCTGGGTGGGGAAGGCGTCGGCCTCGACGAGAGCTTCTTCGCCGCGGGCGGCGACAGCATCGACGCGCTCCAGCTGATCGCCGCCCTGCGCCGAGAGGGGCTCGTCCTCACGCCCGCGGACCTGTTCGCGGCGCGCACGCCGCGCGAGATGGCGCGTCGCGCCCGGCCCGACGGCGCCGCGTCCCTCAGCGGATCCGCCGGCCCGGACGGGGGTCCGGGCAGGGGCGCCGACGTGCTCGTGGCGCTGACCGACGCGCAGGCTGCCGCGTTCGACGAGCACGTGCGCGCCGTCGTGGCGGGCGCGACGCGCGTCGTCGACGTGCTGCCCCTGACCCCGACCCAGCTCGGCATGGTCGCCGAGGCCGCGCGGGACGTGGCCGACGCCTACCGCACGACGACCCGGTTCACGGTGACCGGGCTGGGCGACGACGGGACCGCGCGGGTCACGGAGGCCGTGCAGGTGCTCGTGGACCGCCACGCGAACCTGCGGGGCGGCGTGCTCCAGCTCGACCTGCCGGCGCCGGTCTTCTTCGTGCCCGACACCGTCCGGGTGCCCGTCGCCGAGCGCGACGGCCGGGGGCTCGATGCCGTGGCGCTGGCCGCCCTGCTCGACGAGGTGGACCTCGCCGAGCGCTCCCGGCTGGGCGACCTGTCGCTCGCGCCGCTCGTGTCGGGCGCGGTCGTGCGGACGGGCGACGACGAGCACGTCCTCGTCCTCGCGATGCACCACCTGCTGACCGACGGGTGGTCGGTGCCGCTCCTTGCGGAGGACCTGCGGAGGACTCTCACGGCGGGTGGTGCGTCGGGTGCTGCGTCGGACGGAGGGGTGGCCGCGGCCGCTGCCGCTGCCGCTGCCGCCGCTGCCGCCGCCGCGACGGCGGGCGTCGAGGCGGGCCGTGCGGGGACGAGCGCGCCGTCCTTCCGCGACTACCTGACGTGGCTGCGTGATGCGGAGGCGACCCGTGCCGAGGTCGAGGCGCTGTGGCGAGCCGAGCTCGACGGGGTCGAGGAGGCGTCGCTGCTGGGGGTGCTGCCTGCTGGCGCCGGGACGCCGAGGGTGACGGACTCGCCCGCCGAGGGTGACGGGTCCGCCCGTCGAGGGCGACTGACCGGGACGCCGAGGGTGACGGACTCGCCCGCCGAAGGTGACGCGCGCGTCGTCACGACGCTCCCTGAGTGCGCCCACGGACTCCGGGACGCCGCGCGGCGTGCCGAGGTCACGGCCGCGACCGTCGTGCAGACCGCCTGGGGCCTCGTCGTCGCAGCGCTGACGGGCCAGCCGGAGGCCGTCGTGGGTTCGACCGTGGCCGGTCGCCCGACCGACCTGGACGGTGCCGACCGCATCATCGGCATGTTCGTGGGCTCGTCGCCGGTACGCGTCCCGGCAGGAGCGCACCACACGGCGGACGCGCTGCTCCAGGACGTCCAGGCGCGACAGGCTCGCCTGCTCGACGCCCACCACCTGGGCCTGCCGTCGATCGCCCGGATCGCCGGTCACGCACTGTTCGACACCCTCGTGGTCGTCGAGAGCTATCCGCGCGGGACTGACGCGGTCGCCCTCGGTGAGGACGCGGTCGCCCTCGGCGGCGGCGCCGTCACCCTCGACACGGCGACCGGTCACCCTCGGCGAGGAGGGGCGTCACCCTCGGCAGCCGGGGACGTCACCCTCGGCGGGCCGGCACGTCACCCTCGGCCCGTGGGGGTCGTCCCCACCGGCGGCCACGACGCGACGCACTACCCCGTGACCGTCACCGTCCTGCCCTCCGCGGACGGCGGGCTCACGATCGAGCTCGAGGAGCGCCCCGGCGCGCTCGACCCCGCAGTCAGCGCCGTCCTCCCGGCCGCGCTCACCGCGGCCGTCGAGCACCTGGCCCGCGGGGGCGTCCTCCCGACGGCCTACGCACTCGTCGGGGAGGTGCGCGTCCCGCGCCAGACCCGCACCGGGGCCGCACCCCGCACAGGGGCTCCGGAGTCCCTGCCCGCTCCCCGAGCCGACGCCCAGGGCGACGAGCGCGCGCTGGTGAGCGGCGCCGTCGGGCCGCAGGAGCAGCAGGCGGACGAGCGCACCGAGCGCGTCCGTGCCGAGATCGCCCGTGTCCTGGGCGACGAGGTCGGCCCGACGACCGACTTCTTCGCCGCTGGCGGCGACAGCATCAGCGCGATGCAGCTCGTCGGCGCGCTGCGCGGACGGGGGCTGGTCGTGACGGTCGGGGCGGTCTTCGCGGGTCGCACCGCGGCGGGCGTCGCGCTCGCCGCGACCGAGGTCACGCCCGCTCCCGCGCGACCGGCGGCGCGTACCGCTGAGGTCGCCGAGTCGGGCGACCTGCCGCTCACGCCCGCCCTCGCGTGGCTCCTGGAGGCCGGCGGTGACCACCGCGGGTTCGTCCAGGTGCGCGTCCTGCGCACGCCCGCCGACCTCACCGAGGACTCGTTGCGCGCGGCGCTCGCAGGTCTCGTGGAAGCCCACGGCGCACTACGTCTCGTGGTGCACGACGGCGCCGCGCGCGTCCTCGACGCGGCCTCGGCCGCCGTCGTGGCCGGGCCGGGCGACGTCCTGCACGTCACCGACGGCGGTCTCACCGAGGCGCTGCGCGGTGCGGCCGCGCAGGTCGATCCCGCGACCGGCCGGGTCCTGCGCGCGGTCTGGGACCGCGAGTCGCGCGAGCTGGCCCTCGTCGCCCACCACGTCGCGGTCGACGCCGTGTCGTGGCGCATCCTCGTGGACGACCTGGCGACGCTCGTCGCCGGCCGCTCGTTGCCGCACGCCTCGGCGAGCCTGCGCGCCGCGGCGACGGCCATGCACGACGAGGCCGCGCACCGGACCGGTGAGCTGCCCGCGTGGGTCGACGTGCACTCGGGCGACGCCGTCTCGTTGGCGTCCCGCCCGCTCGACCCGGCGCTCGACCCGGCGCTCGACACGGTGTCGAGCGCGCGCGAGGTCGTCGTGCGTCTCGGCGCCGACGACACGCGGCTCCTGCTCGGTCTCGCGCCCGAGCACCGCACGGACCACGTGCTCCTCGCGGCGCTGTCGCTCGCCGCGGCCGACGTGACGGCCGCCGACAGGGCTGCCGCCGACGTGGCCGCCGCTGACGACGCAGCCGCCGAGGCCGCAGCCGACAGGGTGCCGGGCTCGGCGCGCGCCGGGGTGGACCTCGTGGTCGAGACCGAGGGCCACGGGCGGCGCCTCGACGGCGAGGGCCCGGACCTGTCGCGCACGGTCGGCTGGTTCACCACGACCTGGCCCCTGCGCCTCGCCGCCGCCCCCGACCTCACGCCGACCGCGCACCTGCGCGCCACGGCCCGCCAGGCCGCTGCGGTCCCGGGGGACGGGCGGGCGTACGGCCTGCTGCGCCACCTGGCGCCGGGTGCGCCGGGTGCGCCGGGTGCGCGGGGCGCGGCGGGTGCGCCGTCCGCCTCGGCGGCGTTGCGCGACGCTGCGGCGGCCTGCCCGCCGCAGGTCCTCGTGAACTACCTGGGGCGTGAGACGGAGAGCACCGGCGACTGGGGGAGCGTGGCTGACGCCGCGCACCTCGAGTCCGCGCTCGACCTGCACGCCGACCTGCCCCTGTCGCACCCGGTCGAGCTCAACGCGTACGTGTCCGACGGCCCGGACGGGCCCGAGCTCGTGGCGCGCTGGCTGCTGTCCCCCGCGGTGTCCGGGATCGGGGTCGCGGCGTCACCGCCGGCGGGTGAGTCGGTCACCGTCGGCGACGCGGGCGGTCACCCTCGGCGCGAGGGGGCGTCACCCTCGGCGGGCGAGTCGGTCACCCTCGGCGGGGCGGCGGGCGAAGCGCTGATCGAGAGCTGGCTCGGGCGTCTGCGCGAGCTCGTCCGGGGGGCCGCCACCGAGGCGGCCGAGCCCGCGGACGGCCGGGTGTCCACGCTCCCGACGGGTACCCCGTGGCCGCTCACACCCGTCCAGCGCGGCATGGTCCTGCACGCCCTGGAGGCTCCGGTCGACCGGTACACGAGCGCGATCGACGTGGGCCTCGACGGTCCGCTCGACGTCGCCGCGCTGCGTGCCGCCGCCGCCGACGTCCTCGCTGCCCACCCGCAGCTGCGTCTCGCGGTCGCGGCGCGGGGTCCGCAGGACGTGGGCCTCGTCGTCACGGACGTCACCGAGGTCCCGTTGCGTGAGATCACCCTGCCCGACGACGTCGCTCACCCCGTGCGTGTCCCTCGAGATGCGGCCAACGGGGGTTCCAGCGGGCTTCCGACCCCAGATGGCCGCATCTCGGCGGCGGGGCCCGGCGAGGATCCCGAGCACGCACAGCCCGTCGCCCGTGACGCCGTGCGTCGGGCTCTCGACGAGATCATGGCCGACGAGCTCGACCGCCCGTTCGACCTGGCGCGCCCGCCGCTGCTGCGGCTCGTCGTCGTCCGGGTCGGCGCGCACGAGGGCGCCCGGCACCGGCTCGTCGTGACGAACCACCACGTGCTGCTCGACGGCTGGTCGGTACCGTTCCTCGTCGACCTCCTCCTGGGGGCGTACGTGCGCCGCGTCGGTGCACCCACGGGAGCGACGCCGTCGGGCAGCGGACCGACGACGCACCCGAACGGGCTCGTGCTGCCCACGCCGGGGACGGCCTGGCAGCTCTCACGGCGCCTCGCACGGCGTGACGCCGGCGCGGTCGGCGTGTGGCGCGACGCGCTCGTCGGAGCCCGGCCCGTCCGCGTGGCCGAGCCCGAGGACACGGGCGAGCGCCCGACCGTCCTGCACGCGGCGCCCGACGGCCTGGGCACGCGGCTCGTCGCCGCCGCCCGGGCAGCGCAGGTCACGACGGCCGACGTCGTGACCTCGGCCTGGGGGATCGTGCTCGCTGCCCTCACGGGCGAGCGCGACGTCCTCACGGGGACGACCGTCGCCGGGCGACCCGCGGAGGTCGAGGGCGCGCACGACGTGCTCGGGATGTTCGTCAACACGGTGCCCGTGCGGATCGTGGTCGCGCGCCCGGCGGGCAGCGCCACCTGGACCCTCACCGACCTGGTCCGCACGGTCCACGCGCGGCAGGCGCACCTGCGGGACGTCGACCACGTGGCGCTCGCGGACGTGCAGCGCGCGCTCGGGGTCGGCGAGCTGTTCGACACGCTGCTCGTGGTCGAGAACTACCCGCGCGACGCCGACGCCCAGCCGGGCGCGGGTGCCGGGCTGCGGATCACCGACGTCCAGGGCGACGACCGCACGCAGTACCCGCTCGCGCTGACCGTGGACGCGTCCGAGGGGCTGAGCGTGCAGCTCGACCACCTGGCGTCGGTGCCCACCGACCGCGCGCTGGCAGTCCTCGCGGCCGTCGTCGAGGTGCTCGGGCTGCTGGCCGACGCCCCCTCGACGCCGGTCGAGGACGTGCTGGGCGGGCTCGCGGAGCGGCACCCGGCGCTGCGCGAGCACGCCTCGGCCGGGCGCGCGTCGGCCGAGCACACGTCGGTCGGGCGGGCCGAGGACGGGACGCCCGCATCGGCGGGCGTGCCGGAGGGCGCACCCGTCGACGTCGTCCGCGAGGTCTTCGCCGAGGCGCTCGGCGTGCGGCGCGTCGCCGACGACGACAACTTCTTCGCCCTGGGCGGCGACTCGATCGTCGCGATGAAGGTCACGACGACGCTCCGCGCGCGGGGCTGGACGGTCGACCCGCGGTCGGTCTTCGCGGCGCCGACCCCGGCCACCCTCGCCCTGCGCGCCAGACCCACCGCCGTCGTGCCAGGACCAGCGAGGCCCCGAGAGCTCGCCGGTGCTGACAACCCTCCGCTCGTCTCCCCGCTCCTCGCGATGTCCGCGAGCGAGCTGGGCGACCTCGACGACCTGATGAGGAACCTGACATGACCACGACCGACGAGCGCACCGGCACGACCCCCGGGCCAGGCGCAGCCACCCCCGCGGCCCCCGCCCCCACGATCGCCGAGGTCCTGCCCCTGGCCCCGCTCCAGGAGGGGCTGCTCTTCCACGCGGTCTCGGAGGACACGGGCCTCGACGTGTACACCATGCAGTCGACGTACCGGTTCCCGGGCGGCGTCGACGAGCACGCGATGCGGCGTGCGTGCGAGTCGGTGCTGCGGCGGCACGCGGTCCTGCGCGCGGGCTTCGCGCACGAGCGCTTCGCCCGCCCGGTGCAGTTCGTGCCCACGGCGGTCACGGTCCCGTGGCGCGTCCACGACCTCTCCGACCTGGTGCTCGCGCGGCCCGACGACTACGCCTCCGCCCTCGACCGGCTCCAGTACGACGAGCGCCAGCGCCGCTTCACGATGGACCGCCCGCCGCTCATCCGCTTCGTGCTCGTGCGCCTCGGCGAGCAGGGGGCCGCGCTCGTCGTCACGAACCACCACATCCTGCTCGACGGCTGGTCCGACGCGCTGCTCGTGACCGAGCTCCTGCGGCACTACGCCGCGGGTGGCGAGGACGTGGGCCTGCCGCCCGCCCCGCAGTTCCGCGACTACCTCGCGTGGGTCGCCGCGCAGGACGACGACGCGGCGGCGCACGCCTGGGACATCTCGCTGTCGGGCCTCGCCGAGGGGACGCTCGTCGCCCCGCCGGACCCTCGCCGTCGGGCGTCGATGCCCGAGGTCGTCGAGCGCGACCTCGACCCGACCCTCTCGCTCGCGGTGCTCGCCCTGGCGCGCACGTGCGCGGTGTCGGTGAGCACGCTCTACTCGGCCGCGTGGGCGCTCGCGCTGCGCTCGGTCACGGGGAGCGACGACATCGTGTTCGGCAGCACCGTCTCCGGCCGCCCGCCCGCGCTCGCGGGGGTCGAGGAGATGGTCGGGCTGTTCCTCAACACCGTGCCCGTGCGCCTGATGACCCGGCCCGGTGAGCCGTTCCGCGACCTGGTGCGCCGCTTCCAGTCCGAGCAGGCAGAGCTCATGGACCACCACCACGTGAGCCTGGGCGAGCTCCAGCGTCGCGCGGGCGTCGGGACCCTGTTCGACACGCTCTACGTCATGCGCAACACGCCCGAGGACGACGCCGAGCTCGACCGCCTCAGCGCGGCCGTGGGCCTCGAGGACGTCGAGGGCGGCGACGCCACGCACTACCCGCTGACGTTCGTGGTCCACCCGGGACAGCCGTACCGCCTGATCCTGTCGCACCGCACGGACGTCGTGGACGCCACCCGGGCGGGAGCCCTGCTCGACCAGGTCGAGGCGGTCCTGCGGCGCGCGGTGGGTGCCCCGGACGCACCGGTCGCACGGGTCGCCGCGGTGCCCGACGACGTCGCGCCCCTCCTCCTGGCGCGTGGCCTCCGCGCGGCGCAGGACGTGGGCGACGACTCGTTGCTCGACCTGCTGGACCGGGCCGCCGCGGCCTACCCGCGGCGCACCGCGCTGGTCCACGGCACCGACTCGGTGACGTTCGCCCGGCTCGGTGAACGAGTCGACCTGCTCGCGCGCTCCCTGGTCGCGGCCGGGGCCGGGCCCGAGGACGTCGTGGCGCTCGCGGTGCCGCGCGGGATCGACTTCGTCGTCGCGCTGTTCGCGACCCTGCGGGCCGGGGCGGCGTACGTGCCGCTCGACGCCGCGCACCCGGCCGACCGGCTGTGCGCGATCGTCGAGGCAGCCGGGGCCCGCGCCGTGGTGCTGGACGAGGGGTTCCGGGGGCTCGTGGGCCCGGTGCTGGCGGGCCGCGCGGTGGTGCCGGTGAGCCCGCCGCCGACGGTGACGCCCCTGCCTGCCGAGGGTGACGCACCCCCCGCCCAGGGCGACGCACACCCCGCCCGCGGTGCCGGCCCGTGGCCCGCCTACCGGCACGACCGCCTTGCCTACGTCATGTACACCTCGGGCTCGACGGGCGCGCCCAAGGGCGTGGCGATCGAGCACGGCGGGCTGGTCAACATGCTGCGCAACCACCGCACGGAGATCTTCGAGCCGCTCGTCGCGTCGCGTCCGGCAGGGGTCCGCGACCAGCCCGTCCGGGTCGCGCACACGGTCTCGTTCGCGTTCGACATGTCGTGGGAGGAGCTGCTGTGGCTCGTCGACGGCCACGAGGTGCACCTGCTCGACGAGGCCGTGCGACGCGACCCGCACGCCATGGCGACGTACTGCGCCGCGGAGCGGATCGACGTCGTCAACGTGACCCCCTCGGTGTGCTCGGCGCTCCTCGCGGAGGGGCTGCTCCACGAGGGCAGGCACCGCCCGGGCTTGGTGCTGCTGGGCGGTGAGGCCGTGGGCGCGGAGGTGTGGGACGCGATAGTCGCCACCCCGGGGACGCGCGGCTACAACCTGTACGGCCCGACCGAGTACACGATCAACACGCTCGGCGGTGGCACGGACGAGAGCCTGCGCCCGACCGTCGGGCGTCCCATCGCCAACACGTCGGTGTACGTCCTGGACTCGGGCCTCGCGCCCGCGCCGGACGGCACGCCGGGCGAGCTGTACGTGAGCGGGATCGGGCTGGCCCGCGGGTACCACGGAGCGCCCGGGCTGAGCGCCGAGCGGTTCGTCGCGGACCCGTTCGGGGTGCCGGGCGGGCGCATGTACCGCACGGGTGACGTCGTGCGCCGCCGGCCCGACGGGCAGCTCGACTTCCTGGGGCGCAGCGACGGACAGGTCAAGATCCGGGGCTACCGGGTCGAGCCGGGGGAGTCGCAGGCGGTGCTGGCGCGTGACCCGCGGGTCGCGCAGTGCGCGGTCGTCGCGCGCCGGGGGGTCGGGGACGGCCACGTCCTGGTGGGCTACGTGGTGCTCGCCGAGGGGGTCGAGCCACCCGCCGAGGGTGACGCCGACGTGCTCGCCGACGTCCTGCGGACCATGCGCCGCACGGTCCCGGACCACCTGGTCCCCTCGGCCCTCGTCCCGCTCGACGGGCTGCCCCTGACGCCGCACGCGAAGCTCGACGTCCGGCGCCTGCCCGCGCCCGACCTCACCCGCGAGGGTGGGCGCGAGCCCCGGACCGACCTCGAGCGTGAGCTCTGCGCGATCTTCGCCGAGGTCCTGGGCGTGACGACCTTCGGTGCCGACGACGACTTCTACGCCGCAGGGGGCCACTCGCTCCTGGCGATGCGGGCGGTGTCGATGGTCCGGACGCGGTTGGGGCGCCCGCTCAGCGTCGGCGTCCTCGTGACCGCCCCGACCGTCGAGGCGGTCGTCGCGCACTGGGACGCCCCGGAGACCGACCCGTTCGCGGGCACGCTCACGCTGCGCGCTCCCTCTCCGGGGGGCGGGGCCGCTCCGCTCTTCTGCCTCGCTCCGGCGGGCGGCCTCGGGTGGTCGTTCGCGTCGCTCGTCCCGCACGTCCCGGCGGGGACGGCGGTGTACGCGCTCCAGTCGCCGCGTCTGGCGGGGCCCGACGGCGCACCCACCTCGCTCGTCGACCTCGCCGAGCAGTCGGTCCGGTCGGTGCGCGAGGTGCAGCCGCGCGGGCCGTACCACCTGCTCGGCTACTCGTTCGGGGCGCACCTGGCCCACCTCGTGGCGACGCGCCTGCAGGAGGCGGGGGACGTCGTCGCGAGCCTGACGATGCTCGACGCCGAGGCCGTCGTGCCCGGGGTGGGCAGCGCCGTCGGGCAGGGAGGTCACCCCGGGCAGGGGAGTGCGTCACCCTCGGCGGGCGGGCTCGTCACCCTCGGCGGGCCGGACGGTCACCCTCGGCGGGGGAGTGCGTCACCGTCGGCGGAGGAGGCCGACGAGCTCGCGGGCGTCGAGATCGACGCCCTCCGGTCCCTGCTCGCCGCCGGCGGCGCCGATCCTCACCTGCTCGCCCGGCCCACGCGCGACGACGTCCTCGACGTCCTGGCCGACGCGCCCGGCGCCTGGGCCGACCTCGACGAGGACGGGCTCGCCGCCGTCGTCGACACCTACCTGTACTCGTGCGACCTCATGGGCCAGGCCCGCTACACGCCGTTCCGCGGCGACCTGCTGCTCTTCACGGCGCAGGAGGGCACCGACCTCCACGACCTCACGGCCCAGCGCGACGCCTGGGCCCCGCACGTGACCGGCACCGTGACCCAGCACGCGGTCCTCGCGGGCCACCACGACATGGTGTCGCCCGCGGCGATCGGCCAGCTCGGCCCGGTCCTCGCACGGCACCTCGACCAGGCCCCTGCGGCCGCCCGACCCAGCACCGACGAGAGGCACTGACCCATGAACCCCTTCGACGACTCCGAGGGCACCTTCCTGGTGCTCGTGAACGACGAGCAGCAGCACTCCCTGTGGCCCGAGTTCGCGGCCGTCCCGCCCGGGTGGGACGTCGTGCTGGGTGCCTCGACGCGCGCGGTCGCGCTCGCCTACGTCGATGCGCACTGGACCGACCTGCGCCCCGCGAGCCTGCGCCGAGTGCTCGACGGCGCCGCTCCCTCGGGGCTCCGGACCACGACGACGGCGACGTGAGCGCCCCGGGCCTCTTCTCCGCGCTCGCCCTGGACCTGTCGCCGCTGCGCGCGAGCCGCAGCTTTCGCCTGCTGTTCGCCGGGCGGGTCGTGTCCCTGCTGGGGCTCGGCATGCTGGTGGTGGCGCTGCCCGTGCAGGTCTACGCGCTCACGGGCTCGTCGCTGCACGTCGCGGGCGTCAACACGACCCTGGGGGTCGCGGCGTTCGCGGGGACGCTCGTCGCGGGCGTCGTCGCCGACCGCACGGACCGCCGCCGCGTCATCCTGTGGTCACGCTCGGCGGCGATCGTGGGCTTCGTCGCGCTGCTCGTGAACTCGCTCGCCGAGGCGCCGTCGGTCGCCGCGATCTACGTCGTCGCGGCGTGGGACGGCCTGGCGGGCGGGTTCAGCGTGGTCGCGCTCGCGGCCGCGGTGCCCTCGCTCGTGCCGCGCGGTCAGCTTCCCGCGGTCGCGGCGCTCCAGGCGATCTCGCTCGACCTGGGCGCGGTCGTGTCCCCGCTCGTCGCGGGGATCGCGATCGCGCACGGCGGGTCGAGCCTGGTGTTCGGGGCCGTCGTCGTCGCGAGCGTCGTGAGCCTGGGCTTCCTGGTGCGGCTCCCGTCCCTGCCGCCGGGCGGCGGGGAGGAGGAGCCCGTGGTGCCCGACGGCGTCGGCTCGCCCGGGCACCCCGCTGCGGCTCTCGCGGGACCAGGGCCGGGCGAGGCTCCCGTGCCCGACGGCCCCGTGCGTCGCCCGCGCCCGTGGGACGACCTGGTCGAGGGGCTGCGTTTCGTCGCGACCGACCGCGTGATCGGCGGCATCGTCCTGCTGGGCTTCGTCCAGATCCTGTTCGCGTCCCCGCACGTCCTGATCCCCGAGCTGGTCGACAAGCAGCTCGGCGCCGGGCCCGAGGTCGTGGGCCTGCTCTTCAGCGCCCCGGCCGTCGGCGCGCTCGTCGCGACGCTCACGAGCGGGTGGACCGGGCGCGTCCGGCGCACGGGCCGTGTCCTGCTGATCGTGTTCGCGGCCTCGGGCGCCGGGGTCGCGATGCTCGGCCTGTCGCAGTCGGTCGCGCTCGCGGTCGTCGCCATGGCCCTGGTCGGGGCGGGCGACGTCCTGGGTGAGATCCTTCGGTTCACGCTGCTCTACGAGCGCACGCCCGACCACCTGCGCGGCCGCGTGAGCGCGCTGTGGACCGCCCAGGGCACCGCGGGCGACGCGCTCGGCGGCCCGCTCCTGACCCTGATCGCCCGGGCCCTCGGGGCGGGCGGGGCCATCGCCGTGGGCGGGGCGCTCGCGGCCGTCTCCACGGGCCTCGTCGCGCTGCTGGTCCCGGGGCTGCGCCGCGCGGTCACCGAGCCGGACCCGGTCGTCGACGACCCCCACGAACCTTCCCCCCAGCCCGTCGACGTCATCGTCGGCACCACCCGAGGAGAGAACGCATGACCAGCACCACGAGCAGGCTCGACACGACCGAGCAGGCCACGTCACCGCAGGCCCAGACGGGCTCCGTCGAGCAGGTCACCCTGCTGACGCACCCGCTGCGCCCGCGGCTGCTGACGGTCTCGGCCGTCGAGCAGATCGCGGCGCGCATGGTCCGGGTCCGTCTCACGGGCGACGACCTCGAGGACTTCGTGACCGCGGCCCCCGAGGACCACGTCAAGCTCTTCCTCCCGACCGAGCCGGGCGGGACCCCGGAGATGCCCGAGGTGGTCGACGACCGCTGGGCCGGCGGCCGCCACCTCACGAGCCGTGACTACACGGTGCGGTTCTTCGACCGCGAGGCCCGCACGCTCGACATCGACCTCGTGGTGCACGAGCACGGGATCGCGGGGCGGTGGGCGGGGCGCGCCCAGGTCGGCGACCTGGTCGGTGTCCTGGGCCCGCGCGGCTCGTTCCTGGTCAACGACGTGTTCGACTGGTACGTCTTCGCGATCGACGAGACGGCGCTGCCCGCGGCGGCGCGATGGCTCGAGAGGCTGCGCCCCGAGGTCCCCGTCACGGTCTTCGTCGAGGTCCAGGACGAGGGCGACGTGCTGCCGCTCGGGTCGGCCGCGAACGCCGACGTCACGTGGCTCTTCCGCGAGGACCGCGCACCGGGCACGACGTCGCTGCTCGCCGACGCGGTGCGCGGCACCGACCTCCCGCCCGGCAACGGGTTCGTGTGGGTCGCGGGCGAGTCGCTCTCCATCAAGCCGCTGCGCCGCTACCTCAAGAACGAGGTAGGGCTGGGCCGCGACAACTTCGACGTCGACGGCTACTGGCGCAAGGGCGTCGCGGACCACGACCACCACGGCGACGACACCGACGAGGCCGAGGCCGTGCCCGACGCCGCGTCCGAGGCCGACGGAACCCCTCGTGACTGACGTGGAGGGCACCGCGCCCCGCAGCGACCACCCGGCGCTGCGTGTCCTGGCCTCGCCCCCGGGGGCGACGTGGCGGGTCGTGGTGTGCCCGCACGCGGGTGGCGCCGCGAGCTACTACCGGCGCCTCGTCCTCGCCCGCGACCGGGCGGTCGGCGGGCACCCCAGAGGGTCGGCGGCGCCGTTCGCGTCGGCCCCCGAGGTCGTGGCCGTGCAGTACCCGGGCCGCGAGACGCGTCTCACCGAGCCGCCGGTGCAGTCCATGACCGACCTCCTCGCGGACGTCGCGGGCCCCGTGCGCGCTCTCCTCGCCGACGACGTCCCCACGGTCCTGCTCGGGCACAGCCTCGGGGCGTCGGTCGCGGTCCGTGTCGCGGCCGGCGCCGGGCCGGGGGAGGCCCCGGACCTGCTCGTCGTCTCGGGTCGCGCGGAGCGTGCCGACCGGCCGCGGTCCGGCGGCCGGGACGGGGACGGGAGCGACGTCGTCGGGCCGGGGAGGCTCACCGCGCGCGACGACGCCGCGCTCCGGACGTGGATCACCGCGCTGGGCGGCACCCCGCCCGAGCTGCTCGCCGACGCCGAGTTCTTCGCGCTGCACGCGCGCGTCCTGCGCGCGGACCTCGCGGTCCACGACTCGCTCGGGCACGCCGCGGCGGACGAGGCCACGGCGATCACGTCGCCGCTCCTGCTGCTCGCCGGGTCCGACGACGTCGCGTCGCCCCCCGAGGCCGTCGCGCCCTGGGCGGAGCGCGCCCGGGCGGGGGTCCGACGGCGGGTCGTCGAGGGCGGGCACTTCTTCGTGGGCGACCGATCACCGGAGGTCGTCGAGGCGTTGCGGGCCGCGCTGACGGCCGTCGCCGCGGGCACCTACGCGGACCGGGTCGCCCGCCCGACCGCCGAGGAACGATGGGTGTGGTCGCGCGAGATCGTCGCCGCGGACCTGCGGCGGCTCGCGGGCACCGGTGCGGGGACGGCGTCGTGAGCGGCACGCTCGCGCCGGTCGCCGCGGCGCGCTCGGGGCGCGGCCCGGACGGCCGGCTGCCTCTCGTGAGCGCTGCCCTCGTGCTCGCGCTGCTGGGCGCGGTCGCCGCGAGCATCGCGTTCGGGTCGCAGCCCGTGCCGTTGCCCGACGTGCTCGCGGTCCTGCGCGCGCCGGGCACGAGCGAGGCCTCCGCGATCGTGTGGGACATGCGCGTGCCCCGCACGGTCCTGGGGCTGCTCGTCGGGATCGCGCTGGGGGTGGCCGGTGCGCTCACGCAGGCGCACACCCGCAACCCGCTCGCCGACCCCGGTCTGCTCGGCGTGACGTCGGGCGCGGCGTGCGCCGTGGTGCTCGCGATCCACGCGGGTGTCACGAGCCCGTCGGGGGCCGTGGGCTTCGCGCTCGTCGGCGCGCTGTGCGCCGGTGCGATCGTCGTGGTCCTCTCCCAGCGCATCCGCGTCCTCGCGCCGGGGGTCACGCTCGTCCTCACGGGGTCGGTCGTCACGGCGCTGCTCGCGTCGATCACGTCGGGGGTCCTGCTGCTCGACCGCACGACCATGGACGTGTTCCGGTTCTGGAGCATCGGCTCGCTCGTGGGGCGCGGGCCCGAGGTCGTCTGGACCGTCGCGCCCTTCCTCCTGCTCGGGCTCGTGCTCGCGGTGGTCAACGCGCCGACCCTCGGGGCCCTCGAGATGGGCGACCAGCTCGGCGTGACGCTCGGCCGGCACGTCGTGCGCGACCGGGTCGTGGGCCTGCTCGCCGTCACGCTGCTCGCCGGGGCCGCGACGGCCGCGTGCGGGTCGATCGCCTTCGTCGGCCTCGCGGCGACGCACGCCGCGACACGGCTCGGGCTCGGGGGACCGGCATGGCGCGTCCCCGTCGCCGGCCTGTGCGGCGCCGTCCTGGTCCTGGGGGCCGACGTCGTCGGACGCCTCGCCCCCGCGACCTCCGAGATCCAGGTCGGCATCGTCATCGCCCTCGTCGGTGCCCCGCTCTTCGTCGTCCTCGCCCGTGGCTACCTGGGAGACCGATCGTGACCACCACCCTGCCGGGGACCGCCCCGGAGAGCAGGCCGACCGACGAGCCGTCAGAGCGGCACCGGGGTGCTCACCGGCCCGGCCCCGACGACCCGTCGGGCCCCGCGAGACGACGGCACGTGCTCCGGCGTGCCCTCCGGCCGCTGCGCCGCCACCCGGGCAGCCGCAGGCAGGTGCTGGTCGGGGGTGGGCTGGTGGTCCTGCTGCTCGTGCTGCTCGTCGCGTCGATCATGGTCGGCGAGTACGTGCTGCCCGCGGGCGACGTGGTCCGGACACTGCTCGGCGCCGGGGACCCGGCCGACCGGTTCGTGGTCCTGGGCCTGCGCGCGCCGCGGGCCGCGACCGCGATCGTCGTGGGCTTCGCCCTGGGGGCGGCCGGGGCGATCACGCAGTCGGTGGCCCGCAACCCGCTCGCGAGCCCCGACATCCTGGGGGTCACGGCCGGTGCGACGGCCGCCGCCGTCGCGGCGATCGTCCTGGCGGGCACCGGAGCCGTGAGCAGCTTCCTGGTCACGGCGGGCCTGCCGGTCGTCGCCGTCCTGGGCGGGCTCGCCGCGACCGCTCTCGTGTGCCTGCTCGCGTGGCGCGGCGGGATCGAGGGGTACCGGCTGGTGCTCGTGGGGCTCGGGGTCAACGCCGGGGCGTCGGCGATCACGTCGTGGATGCTGGTCCGCGCAGAGCTGCCCGACCTCAACGCCGCCCTCATCTGGATGACGGGGAGCCTCAACCGTGCGAGCTTCGAGATCGCCGGGCCCGTCGCAGCGGTCGTCGTGGTCACGGTCACCGTCAGCGCGCTCTCGGCCCGGTGGCTCGCGATCCTGCGCTTCGACTCGCGCGTGATCGTCGGGCTGGGCGTGCGACGGTCGGCGGCCCAGCTGCTGCAGATCGCCCTGGCCGTGGTCCTCGCGGCCGCCGCGACCGCCGCGGCCGGGCCCGTCCCGTTCGTCGCGTTCGTCGCACCGCAGATCGCGTGGCGGGCGCTCGCGGCGCAGGGGCCGCCTCCGCTCGGCGCGGGCCTCGTGGGGGCGTGCGTGGTGCTCGCCGCGGACCTGGGTGCGCGCTCGCTGCCCGTGGACCTGCCGGTCGGTGTGGTGACCTCGGCGCTCGGTGCGCCGTTCCTGCTGTGGCTGCTCCTGCGCGAGAGCAAGGAGGTCCGCTGAGCGGTCGACGGTCGCCGTCCGGGGTTGCCGCCCCGGGGTGCCCGGCCCGGGGCTGTGCGGCCGCGTTGACCCGGGCCGCGCGATCGACGGCCGGACGGTCAGGGGAGGGTGCGGCCGTGCCGGGCGAGGAGCGCGGTCCCGTCGACCACCCGGACGCTCCCGAGCGCGACGGGGCCGCGCGTGGAGCGGAGCGCGACGGCCGCACAGAACGTCTCGCCCCCACCCGGACCCGGACCCGGACCCGTCCCGCCACCCGCACCCCCACCCGCACCCGGACCCGTCCCGCCACCCGCACCCGGCCCCGTCCCCGCACCCCCGTCCGCCGAGGGCGTCGCCATGCCCCGCCGAGGGTGACGCCCCGGCCCGCCGAGGGTGACGGTCTGACCCGCCGAGGGTGACGGCCACGCCGCCGGGAGCTCCAGGTCCTGGACGACGAGCCGGTCGGGAACGGGGAGGAGCCCCCCGCTGCGCACGACGTCGGCCGGTTGGTCCGCGCGGGACAGGAGGAGGTCGTCGCGCGGGGCGAGGAGGCCTGTGCCGACGGCCTTGAGAACGGCCTCGCGACGGACCCACGACCGGGTGAACGACTCGGCGTCCCACCCGTCGGTGGGGCGTTCGTCCGACGGGACGGCGTCGAGGAGATCGAGGAGATGGGCGCGCGCAGGGGTCGAGGACTCGACGTCCACGCCGACGTCCACACCACCGACGTCCACCCCGGCCTCGGGGACCGCCCAGGGCCCCGTCGGACGAAGCCCCGCTGCCGCGTCGACGACCGCGACGAGCACCCAGGATCCCGCGTGCGCGATCGAGAACGACGGCCCGGTGACGACGTACGGTCGGCCAGGTGCGGCGCCCTCCCGGGCTCCGAGCCGGATGTCGACGTCGCCGGGAGCCATGCGCAGACGTTTCCCGAGGGCGGCCCGGGCGAGGAGCCGTCCGGTGACGAACCGGTCGTGATCCACGGACCGACGGAACCTCGACGCCTTGGCCGCCTCGTCGACCGACAGCCAATCCTCCGTACCGGGTGGGCAAGGGGTCGGCGGCGCGCACCAGACCGTGACGCTCGTGGTCAGGAGTGACGTCGGCACACCGGACACCCTAGGTCGTCGGGGCGTGGTCAGCCCCTCCTGCTCACGGAGTCCTCGGAGAGCTGGAGCAGTGCACCGTGGTAGCCGATCAGGCCCTGGTTCGGAGCGTCCTCGCGGGTCCACAGCACTTCACCCGTCGCCAGGTCGTATCCCGTGGTGCGTGGCACCCCGTCGGCGCCGTGGGCGAGGATGATCACCTGGGAGCCGTCGGTCGCGGCCCCGGACGGGTAGATCGAGTCCTCTCCCGGCACGGTCCACAGCCTGCGGCCCGTGCTCGGGTCGAGCGCGGTCAGGCCGTTCGCACCGTCGTCGACGACGATGACGGTGCTCGTGTGCACGAACAACCTGCTCGCATACGTCGAGACGTCCCAGAGCTCGTCACCCTCGGGCGTGAACGCCGTCAGGCCGCTCAGGGTGTCGACGAAGACCGTGCTCTCGCCCGTCCCGTCGGTGGCGGACGCGCGAAGGATCTGCCCGGTGACGTCCCATGACGGGGAGCCCGTGCGGTCGAGCACGGTCGTGCGCGTCGTCGTCTGGTCGAACCTGTTCACGGCCGTCGCCGTCAGCGGTTCGACCTGGTCGTCCGGTGCGGCCGGGTCGTCCAGGCGGGCGCCGCCCGCGTCGAACGACGCGCTGACGCCGCAACCGTCGACCTGGACGACGTAGCCCGTCGTCCAGGTGGTCACCCGGTCGAGCGTCAGCACGGGGTCGGTCCCGGCGCTGCTGTCCTGGCACTCCCAGACCTCGTCCGGCGCGACGAACGGCACCGTGCTCTCCCAGAGCACGTCGCCCGAGAGTGCGTCCTCCAGGGTCACGACGACGCCTCGCCCTCCGGGCACGTCGACGAAGGTCGGGGCGTCGTTCGCACCCCAGACCTCGCGCGGGCCGACGGGCGGACCGACGGGTCCGTCACGACGGACCGTCACGACCGTGCTGCCGGGGCCCACGGTGTAGCTCGACCCCTCGTCGACGGTGCCGAGGTCCCTGCGCCCGGTGACCCGTCCGTCCTGGCTCAGAGCCGTGACCGTCATGGCTTCCGGGGTGCCGGACAGGCACAGGAGGGGGCCGTCGTCCACGACGAACGGCTGCCAGATGCTGCTCCGACCACAGACCGCCCGGGGGCCGACGGTCGCCTCCCACTCGTCCTGACCGGTCAGGACGTCGACGGCTGTGACGGTCTCGTCGGTGCCGCTGGCGTCGTGGCCGAGGAGCAGCCCGCCCCAGGGCATCCAGAACCGATCGGCCAGGTCTCTCGACCAGATCTCCTGCGGCGGTCCCGTGAAGGGCAGCACCCCGCCCTCGCTCGCGACGAGGCGTGCCTGCGTGCGCCGCTCCTCGATCTGCCCGCCGATCGCGAGCCCGCCGGCCACGAGGGCCAGGGCCCCGGCGGTGGCCACCCAGGGCTTCCAGGACGTCGTCCTCCTGCCCGACGGCGCGTCCCCCGCCCCGGGAGCCCCGTCACCCAGGTCGTCACGGGAGCCGTCGACATCGGCACCGGACCCGCCGCCCACGGCACCGGCAGACCCGCCGGACCACGCACCACCAGCCGGGCCTCCGGGCGCCGAGAGGTCGTCGTCCAGGTCCTCGACGACCTCGAAGGACACGGGGCGAGAGGCGGGGGACGGGCGGCGACGCGGCATGGAGCGGAGCCTAGTCGCCCGGATGGCGCGCCACGAGCACCGCCAGGGCCGGTCAGCGCAGGAACAACCTCGAGGCCTGCGCCTCGGCGTCCGCGTACGTCTGGGCGGCGGAACCCAGCGCGGTCGTGACCGAGTCGAGCGCGGTCTCGACGTGCACCTGCGCGCCCTGCCACTCGGCCATGACGCCCGCGAACGCCGTGGCCGCGCCGCCCTGCCAGCTCGCCTGGAGGTCCTGGAGGTTGCGCATCATGGCCCCGACCTCCGCACGGATGGCCGTCACCGACCCTCCGACCGCGGCGCTCGCCTGTGCGACCCGTGCGCTGTCGACCTCGTACCTGCTCATGCCGTCCTGCCTCTCACCGAGCTCGCAGGGCACCGGTCGGTGCCCTGCCCCGGGGCGCGGTGCGCAACCGGGTGAGCAGGACGCTAGAGGGGAGCGGCGCCGTCGGGCAGGGGAGGCACCGTGCCCTGTGGGCGCTGCGTCACGACGCGGGCCTGTGCACGGCTCGCCGTCCAGCGGCAGCCCGGCTCGCCGTCCAGCGGCACCGCGGCATCGCCGCAGACGGCCCGGGACGGTTCAGGACGGCGACGGCGCGACGAGCGCCGGCGGGGCCGACGCGTCGAGCTTTCTCTGCTCCTTGCGCAGGCGCTGCAGCTCGGCGTCCAGGTTCTGCCGCGCGGGCTCCTCCCACGCGGCGCCCAGGGGGCTCGAGAAGAGCGACCGGCGGTCGAGCAGCTTGGTGATGATCGCGGTGCGCGCCCTCAGGTAGTCGGCGAGCGGGATGTGCGCGTACTCGTCGCGCACGTCCTTGAGGTACTCCTTGTACCGCTGGGGCTCGGCCGCGAGCATCGCGAGGTCCGCGTCGCACAGCACGGCGCAGTCGAAGTCCGCTGGGTCCGGCGCGTGGCGCACGAGCGCGTTGACCAGGAACGCGACGCGGCGGCACGCCTTCTCCGGGACGCCCAGCCCCGACAGCTGCTCGAACGCGAGCGCGGCGCTCGCGCTCTCGTCCTCGCCACCCTTGTTGGCGTACGCGGCCTTGCGGGCCGCGTCGAAGATCGCGCCGTGGTACCAGGCCGCGAGGCGGACCACGTCGGCGTCGTGCGTCTCCTCCGCGAGCTCGTCGACACGTCCCAGGACGTCGGCGAGGTGGCGCAGGTTGTGGAAGTGGCGGTCGGGCTGGTTCCAGCGCTCGAGGAGTCCTTCGCCGACGGCGAGGATCTCCTCGGTGGGGGCTGTGGCCCCGGCGCCCTTGCAGCTACGGGTCCAGGAGGTGAGCAACCACTGCGGTGCGTCAGAGGTGGTGACGCCCATGAGATCAGCCTTCTTCGATGCGGGAACAGGATGCGTCGTCGAGCGCAGATGCTCCTTCGAGCCTACGTCCGATCCGTCGACGACCCGCCATCGTAGCCCTGTGTCGGGAGTTCCACATGAACCGTGAGGCCACCGCCCTGCGTGGGTGCCACGGAGATGTGCCCGTGGTGCGCCCCGACGATGGCCGCGACGATCGCCATGCCCAGCCCGGAGCCCCCCGAGGCACGGTTGCGCGACGAGTCCGCGCGGTAGAACCGCTCGAACACGTGGGCCGCCTGCTCGGGTGTGATGCCCGGCCCGTGGTCGCGGACCTCGAGCACGCCGACGGGCGGCCCCCCACCCTCCGCGGCCTGGGCGCCGAGCGCGATCTCGACCGGGGTCCCGGCCGGGGTGTGCTGCGACACGTTGCCGATCAGGTTGGCGAGAACCTGCCGCAGGCGGTCCTCGTCACCGATCACGGTGAGGTCCCGGGGGGCGTCCCCGGAAGCGCCGCTCAGCCCCACGAGGCGCACCTCGCGCGTCGGGTCCAGGGCGTGCAGGTCGCCTGCGGAGTCGCGCGCCAGGGCCGCGAGGTTCACGGGCTCGTGACGGATCGGGCGCCCCTCGTCGAGGCGGGCCAGCGCGAGAAGATCGTTGACGAGGGTGCCCATGCGCGACGCGGAGTCCTCGATGCGGCGCATGGTGTCGTCCATCTGCTCGGGCGTCGTCAGGGCGCCCATGCGGTAGAGCTCGCCGTAGCCGCGCACGGTCGCGAGCGGGGTCCGCAGCTCGTGGCTCGCGTCCGAGACGAAGCGGCGCATCCGGGCCTCCGACGCCTCCGAGGCGGCGAATGCGCGTTCGATGTGGTTGAGCATCATGTTGAGCGAGGCGGCGAGCGAGCCGACCTCGGTCGAGGGCGGGGCGGGGCGGATGCGGCGCGTCAGGTCGCCACCGGCGATGTCGGCGGCCGCCTCCTCGATCTCGCGCAGCGGGCGCAACGCGCCCTGGACCGCGAGGAAGGCGACCGCGCCCCCGACCAGGGCGATCACGACGGCACTGATGGCGAGCGTCCACCCGAGGAACCTGACGGTGTCGTGGATCCCGGCCAGCGGCAGGGCGACGAACGCGGTCGACCCGTCGGGGCCGAGGAGCGGCATGACGCGCCACTGCGTGGGGTCGGTCGGGACGAGGAGCCCGTTCTGCTGGGGCGGCACCGTGAACGGGCCGTCGATGCGCTTCACCTCGTCGAGCGACAGCGCCGGGATGTCGGGCACCCCGTACCTCAGGGCCGTCCTCGGGAAGGAGAGGGGCTGGCTCACCCCGTTCGACCACCGGTAGAGGATGTAGTAGTCGGTGGGGAGCCTGACCGCGTTCTGGCTGAACTGGCTCTCAGGGTCGGTCGCGACGTCGGTCGCGGTCGCCTTGAGCTGGTCGTCGACCTGCCGGACGAGGTAGTTCGACACGAACACGCTGGTCGCGACCGCCGCGACCCCCAGCCCGGCGGCGAGCAGCAGCATGATGATCGCGACGAGCCGCGTGCGCAGCGGGATGCGCGCGAACCAGCCCCAGTCCTTCGTGGGCACGGGCCTGCCGTACGGGCGGGGCCCGTCGGGCGGCGGCACGGGAGGCAGGTCCTGCCCCGCGTCGTCAGGCCCCGTGCCCGACGGCGCAGCCTGCGCCCCAGGACGCGCCGCACCCGGGGCGGGGCGCGCCGAGGAGGGGCGTGACGTCGTCGGGCCGGGGGGTGGCGGGACGGGGGGCAGCGCGCCCGAGGCGCCCGGCGCTCCGGCCGGACCGCCGGGCGACGAGGACGAGGGCGTGCTCATGACCGGCGGGTGCTCCCCGACTCCGGGGGCGTGCGCAGCAGGTACCCGACACCGCGCTTGGTGTGGATCAGGGGCTGGACGGGCTCCTCCGTGCCGTCCGGGCCGATCACCGTGAGGTTGTCGATCTTGCGGCGCAGGTACGAGATGTAGGACTCGACGATGTTCGCGTCCCCGCCCCAGTCGTACTGCCAGACGTGGTCGAGGATCTGCGCCTTCGACAGCACACGGCCCGCGTTGAGCATGAGGTAGCGCAGGAGCTTGAACTCGGTGGGGGACAGGTCCACGACCTGCCCCGCCCGGCGGACCTCGTGCGAGTCCTCGTCGAGCTCGAGGTCCGCGAAGCGCAGCACCGCGGTGTCCTCGGGCTCGGCGTGCGTGCGGCGCAGCACCGCGCGGATGCGGGCCACGACCTCCTCGAGGCTGAACGGCTTCGTCACGTAGTCGTCCCCGCCGACCGTGAGGCCCGTGACCTTGTCCTGCGTGTCGTCGCGCGCCGTGAGGAACAGCACGGGCGTGTGCTGGCCCGTGGCGCGCATGCGGCGGGTCACGGTGAACCCGTCCATGTCCGGGAGCATGACGTCGAGCACCACGAGGTCCGGCTCGACCTCGCGCACGAGCTTGAGCGCGCTCGTGCCGTCCGCGGCCGCGTACACCTCGAAGCCCGCGAACCGCAGGGACGTGGACAGCAGCTCACGGATGTTGGGCTCGTCGTCGACCACGACCAGCCGTGCCTCGGGTTCGCTCATGGTTCCAGTGTGCGACCGAACCCTGGGAGTCGCCTGGGCGGCAGCGGTGCGGTGCGCTGCACGCCTCCGTGACGCGTGGTGCGCGGCCCGTGTCGGCGGACGATGGTTGCATGGGCCTGCACGCACCGGGCCCGGGCCGTGCGCGGACGACCAGGACGAGGACCAGGATGCGCATCACCGACCACGACCGCAGGGCGCGACTGGTCGCGCACCAGCTCGACCTCGGGGAAACCGGTCCACGGCCCGAGACCACGGTCGAGGGCGTCGTCGACCGCCTCGTGGCCCTCCACGCGACCGACGCCCCCAGCGTCTACCTCTCGGTCCTCGCGCGCGTCCCCGGTCTGCGTGTCGAGGACGTGCAGGCCGCGATGTACGAACGGCGCTCCCTCGTGCGCGTCCTCGCGATGCGCCGGACCCTGTTCGTCGTGGCACGCGACCAGGTGCCCGTCGTCCACGCCGGTGCGAGCGCCGCCGTCGGGCGACGGCTCCGTGCCCGGCTCCTCAAGGAGCTCGCGACGATCCCGACGGACCCGCCCGTCGAGGACGCCGAGGCCTTCCTCGCGGGTGCCGAGGAGCAGGTCCACGGCGCCCTCGCGGAGCACGGGCCCCTCACGGGCGCGCAGCTCTCGGCGCGGGCCCCCGTGCTGCGGACCGCGTTCCTGCCGACCACGACCAGGTCGTGGGACGTGCGGCGCTCGCTGACGTCCCCGCTGCTGTCGCTGCTGTCCGCCGAGGGGCGGATCGTGCGGGGTGAACCGACCGGCGGGTGGTCCTCCAACCGCTTCCTGTGGCGCCCCGTCGAGGACTGGCTGCCGGGCGGCATCCCCGAGCTCGACGAGGCCGAGGCCCGGGTGCGGCTCGCGTCCGCGTGGCTCGAGTCGTTCGGGCCCGCGACCGTCGCGGACCTCCAGTGGTGGACCGGTTGGAACCTGGGACAGGCGCGGGCCGCGCTCGCCGCGCTCGACGTGCGCGAGGTCGAGCTCGACGGCCTCGGGACAGGTGTCGCCCTGCGGTCGACGGACCTCGCACCCGCGCCGGAGGCTGCCGCCGGTCACGTGGCCCTGCTGCCCTCGCTCGACCCCACGGCCATGGGCTGGAAGCACCGCGACTGGTACCTCGGAGCGCACCGCGAGCACCTCTTCGACACCGCGGGGAACATCGGCGCGACCGTCTGGTGGGAGGGTCGCATCGTCGGCGCCTGGGCCGTGCGGACCGACGGCTCGCCCGCGGTGCGCCTGCTCGAGGACATCGGGTCGGACGGCGCCGCGGCCGTCGACGTCGAGGCCCTGCGGATCACCGGGCTGCTCGACGGCGGCGGCGTGACGGCGTCGTTCCCCACGCCGCTGTACCGCGAGCTGCGGGGCTGAGCGCTCCCCGGGCGGCCCCGGGACGCGCGGAGGGCGGGACCGCGCGACGTGCGCGCGGTCCCGCCCTCCGGGGGTTCCCGGGTCGCACCGGGCTCCGAAGGCTCAGAGGTAGCGCAGCGGGTCGAACTCGTCGAGCGGGATGATCCGGACGCGCGGCAGGACCGTGGTGAAGGCGCCCACGTTGTCCTCGAGGTCGTGGAAGCTCAGGCCGCGCGACGCGAGCTCGGAGAAGCGCGAGTTGACGAACTCGCGGAAGCAGAGCAGCCCCACGCGGCGGTCGCCGTCCTCGAGGAGGTCCTCGACCTGGGGGATGAAGTCGCCGTCGTGGCTCGCGAGGAGCACGTCGCCCGGACGGTCCTGGAGCGCCTCGAGGGTGCGCTGGATACCGATGTCGACGACCTTCTCGGAGCTCGACCCGGCCAGCGGGATGGGACGGTAGCCCATCGCGAGCAGCGCCTGGACGAACGCCATGGGCATCTGGCCTGACGACGCGTTGAGGAAGAACAGGGGCGTGACGTCCTGGCCCCACAGGTTCGCCGCGAAGTCGACGATGCGGTCCCAGCGGGGACGCTCCTCGGGGTTGGGTCGGTGGCCGAGGACGCTCATCCCGAGCGTCGCGTCGATGTTCTCCCCGTCGACGATCAGGTAGGTGCGGCGCCTGGCCTCACCCTGCGTGCTGACGAGGCCGTTCGACGTGCTGGAGTCCGACATGGGTCCAGCCTATCCGTCGGGACGGCGCGGGCAGGCCGTCCGGGCACGGGGTGCGTGCCCGCCCCTGACACGGATCCTGCCGAGGCGTGGGCACGGTTTGCATGTGAACCCCCGGTTACGAGTACCTTTCAGCGGTGAACCTCCAGCTTCTCGACCCGGTCCGGATCACGGTCGTCCAGAACTCCCCGGACGTCACCCTGGACACCTTCGCGGACCGGCTCGGCCCCGACGTCCGCCTCGTGCGGCCCTTCGCGGGCGACGCCCTGCCGGACCTCGCGGACCTGGGGCACGGCCTCGTGGTCCTGGGCGGGCAGATGTCCGCCTACGACGACGACGTCGCCCCCTGGCTCCCCGCTCTGCGCGACCTCCTGAGCGCCGCGGTGCTCGCAGCGGTGCCGACGCTCGGCGTGTGCCTCGGTGCCCAGCTCCTCGCGGTCGCGGGCGGCGGTCACGTGCAGGTCGCGGCCCCTCCCGGCCGCGAGGTGGGCCTGACCCGGGTGTTCTGGAAGACGGGGGCGGAGGCGGACCCGGTCCTCGGTCCGCTGGCCCGTGCGGCGGCGGGGACGGGCAAGCGGGCCCGCTCGCTCACGCTCAGCATGCACGCCGACGCGATCATCGACCTGCCCGCGGACGCCACCTGGCTCGGCATGTCGGACATGTACCCGTACCAGGCCTTCCGGCTCGGCTCGGCGCTGGGCGTGCAGTTCCACCCCGAGGCGAGCCTCGACACGATCCGCGGGTGGGCCGCGGACCACGACGACGTGGACACCGAGAACGTCCTCGCCGAGGCGGCGCCGTTCGAGGGCGAGGTCCTGGAGACGGGCCGCGTGCTCGCGGAGTCGTTCCTCGCCGTCGTGCACGACGACGTCGCTCGCCGGGGCGTGCGGGCGTAGGTCCTGCGTCGGGCTGCGTGTCCGCCGATCGCTACCGGGCGGTCGGTGGCAGGGTGTCGGCATGATCCGACACACCGTCGCCTTCCGCCTGCGCCACCCCGAGGGGTCCGCCGCCGAGGCCACCTTCCTGACCGACGCCCGCGTCCTGGCGCAGATCCCCGGCGTCGAGAGGTTCGAGCAGCTGCGCCAGACGAGCGCGAAGAACGCGTTCACCTTCGGCTTCTCGATGGAGTTCGCCGACGCCGACGCCTACGCGGCCTACGACGCGCACCCCGATCACCGGGCGTTCGTCGCCGACCGCTGGGTGCCCGAGGTCGAGGACTTCCTGGAGATCGACTACGAGCCGCTGACGGCGACCTGAGCGGCGCGCTCGTGACACGGCGACGGCCGGCGACCACGAGGGTCGCCGGCCGTCGCCGTCGGTCGGGAGACGTCGTCTACCAGTCCCCGGACGGGGCGTCCTGCGTGCCGGCCTCGATCGACGTCACGGTCGTGGGCGTGATCTGCGGGGCGGGGGAGGCCCCGCCGCTCTTGAGTGCCGCGAGCCGCGCCTCGACCTCGATGTTCGCCCCTGACGCCTCGAGCTCCTCGAACTGCGCGTCGAGCGAGGACGCGGCGACCTCGGCCTGGCCGAGCGCCTTGGCCTCCTCGCGACGCACCTTCTCCTCGAAGCGCGAGACCTCGCTCGTGGGGTCGAGGACGTTGATCGAGCTGATCGCACCCTGGACGGTCTGCTGCGCCTCGGCGGACTTCTGGCGGGCGACGAGAGAGTCGCGCTTGGACTTGAGCTCGCCGAGCTTGCCCTTCATCTGCGCGAGACCGGTCTTGAGCTTCTCGACGGTCTCGCGCTGCGACGCGATGAGCGGCTCGGCCTGGCGGACCTCGCCCTCGGCGGAGATCTGCCGCTGGAGCGCGACCTTGGCGAGGTTGTCGAACTTGTCGGCGCCCGCGGTGTCGCCCGACGAGCGGAACCGGTCGGCCTGCGCGGACGCGGCGGCGGCCTTGTCGCCCCACTCGCGCACGGCCGCGACGTCCTCGTTGTAGTCCTGCTCGGCGAGCCGGAGGTTCCCGATGGTCTGCGCGACGGCCTGCTCGGCGTCGGCGATGCTGTTGGTGTAGTCGCGGACGAGCTGGTCCAGCATCTTCTGCGGGTCCTCGGCGCTGTCGAGGAGCGAGTTGATGTTCGCCTTGGCCAGCTGGGTGATGCGTCCGAAGATGCTCTGCTTCTCTGCCATCGGTCGTGCCTTCCTGCTCGTGGATGGGGTGCGCGATGCTCGTGCCTGACGTGCCGTCCGACCTAGAACCGTCCTCCTCTGCTGGAGCGGCCGCCCGAGGACCGGCCGCCCGACGAGCCCCTCGACGAGCGGCCCGACGACCCGCCGAAGCCGCCCCCGCCGAACCCGCCGCCGCCGTAGCCGCCGCCGAACCCGCCGCCCGAGCGGCGCCCGCCGCCCCCGCCGCGCAGGATCTGGTCGAGGAGGATGCCGCCGAGGACCATGCCGCCGACGTTGCTGCCCCCGCCTCCCGAGCCGCCGCCGAACATCCCGGCGTCGTTCTGCTGGGACTCCCACGCGGACGCGTCGCGCTGCGCGAGCTGCGCCGCGGCCTGGGCGAGCGCGTCGGCCTGCTGGGCCGTGGCGAGCGCGCGCACGGGGTCGGAGGGCTGGAGGGCGCGGGCTTCGCCGAGGTAGCGGATCGCCTCGGAGAGTCGCGTGCGCGCTTCGGGCCCGACGGCGCCGCGCCGGGTCTCGATGAAGTCGTTCGTCGCGCGGACCTGGGAGTCGACGCGCCCGATCGTGTCGCGCAGGAGCGCCGCGGCGCGCGCGGCCTGCTCGGCGCTCGCCCTGAACGGTGCCAGGGCGGCGTCGATCGCGGCCTCGGCGTCGGTGAGCCTGCGCAGGGCCGCGATGGGGTCGCCACCGCTGCGCGCGGTCTGCGCCTCGGCCACGGCGGCCTGCGCCTCGGTGGCGCTCGCCGTCACGGCCGGGTCGGCCGGCGCGAGCCGGGCGGCGTCGGCGATGTCGGCGGTGATCGACGCGACCGCGACGTCGAGGCGCTGCCCGGCCTGCGCGAGGACCTCGCCGGCGGAGTCGATCGCGTCGAGGAGGGTGACCGCCTGTCCGACGGCGTTCTCGGCGGCGCGGGCGTGCGCGACGGCCGACCCCCGGTCCTTGCTCTCGAGCGCTGCGCGCCCGGCGGCGATCGCCTCGCGGGCCCCCGCGACGAGCTGGAGGGCCTGCTGAGGGTTCGCCGAGACGGAGGCGAGCGCTGCCTCGGGGTAGGTCGCGGAGAGCGCCGCGAGGGTGCTGCGGGCCGGGTCGACGCGGGCCTCGACCTCGCCTGCGCGACGTTCGACCGTGTCGAGCACCTCGGGGGCGCGGGACTGGAGGTCGCGCAGCTCGTCGAACTGGGCGGACTCGGTGTCGAGCGAACGGGCGACCTCGGTGCACAGCGCGATGATCTGCGCCATCAGCGTGCGGGCCTGGGGCTCGGCCTCCGGGGTGTCGTCGTCGAGCTGCTGGCGCAGCGCGAAGGCCTGGGACACCTTCTGCTTGCCCTTCTCGAGCGCGGCCTGGAACTCCTGCGTCGCCTCGAGGCCGAACTGCGCCTGGGCGAAGCCGAGCTCCTGCTCGGACGTCTTGACGGCGTCGTCGATCGCGACGAGGGCCGAGCTGGCCCGCCGGTTCAGCTCGTCGGTCGGGAGCTGGGCGAGCTCGTCGGCCTCGTCGGGCCCACCGGGCTTGGCGGCCGTCCCCCGGCGCCTGCTCAGGATCGCGCGGACCACGAAGAAGCCCGCGATCGCGAGCAGGCCGACCACGAGGGCCACGAGCCAGCCCGAGCCGCCCGAGGACGACGAGCCGGTCGCCTCGGTGCGCAGGGTGTCCGCCGCGGCGACCGCGGCCCCCGCCCAGTCGTCCTGGCTGAGCTGGTCCTCGATCGCCTCCTGGACCGTGTCGAGCGAGGCCTCGGAGAGGCCGATGTTGTGGTCGGCCGACAGGTCGTAGCGACGGTCCTCGGTCGCGACGGCGAGCAGGACGTCGTCCCTGCCCAGGCCGGACAGGTTGGCCGTCGAGGTGGCCCAGGTCTGCGCGTCCTGCCCGTCGAACGTGTCGACGTACACGACGAAGAGCTGGTACGGAGTGTCCTCCTCCAGTGCATCCATCGCGGCCTCGACCTCGTCGGTCCGGTCCCCGAGCACCCCGGCGGGGTCGGTGATCCGGCTCGGGAGGTCGAGCGGCTGGGCGGCCGGGAGGGAGGCTGCGGCAGGTGCCGCGTTCGTGGGGCCGAGGCCGCCGGTGAGGACGAGCGCGCCGGCGATCCCGAGCGTCAGGACGCCACGGAGGACGGGCTGACGCGCGGGGTGAGCCGGGCGGGAGAGTGCGGGGGGAACGGACGACGAGGCCACTTCGTGATCCTTTCCCACGGGTGCGGGTGTCGCAATCGTGAAACGGGACAGCCGGGGCATTTCACCCGACCTGGTGGTCCACGGGGGTGCGACGGGTGCCGTGGGCGTCTCCGCGGGAATGTTCGTACGGCGTACCATGTTGACCGAGGACGTCGACGAGAGGAACCCATGACGAGCACGACGACCGCTCCGCACGCACGAGCCGCTACCCCGGTGGCAGCACCGTCCGTGGCCCCGCCCCCGCGCCCTGGGCTTCGCCCGCTCGCCGACCAGGCCGAGCGACTCGTCACGCTCGGCGTCCACGAGCTCGCGGGACTGTCCGCGGCCGAGGTGCGCGACGTCGTCGGGCACCTTGCCCAGGGGGTGCCCGACGGCGGGCTGCTCGTCGTGCACCCCCGCCTCGTGCCGCCGTCCGTCCTCGCACCGCTGCTGCGCCTCGGGGACAAGGAGGGCTTCGTCGTGGTCGACATGGAGGACGTCGACCGCTTCGAGCCCATCGAGGGGCTCACGCTGCCGGAGGGCCCGCTGTACGTCGTGACCGGCGTCGAGCGCGGCGACGACATGGCGAACTGGTCCCCGGACGAGGCGCTGCCCGAGATCACGCGACGCGACCGCACACCGCTCGTCCTCGGCGAGGGCATCCACTGGGCGCTCCAGGTGCCCGACGTCGTCGAGCGCAACCACTGCTACATGACGATCGGCTCGCGGCTCCGCAAGGCCCCGGGGCGCCTCGACGCGCGCACGCCCGCGGTATGGATCTCGAACGGCACCGGCCGCGACGGCAAGGAACGACGCGGGGCCCCCAAGGTCGGCTGGTGCTGGGCGGGCAACCGGCACACCTGGCTCGGCTTCGCGTCGGGCGCGCGGCGGATCGGGGCGCCGACGCGGTAGAGCAGGCAGGGGCGACGGCGGGCACGGGCGGACCGTCGGGCGGGTGCAGGGGGGGTGTGTCTGCAGCGGAGCGACAACAATTGTTGCCGCTCCGCTGCAGACACACCCGACCACCCCGGGAGGTGCGCGCCTCGAGGGCTGACGGCGCCCGGCGAGTGCCGTGGTCCTGCGTCGCGGCGGCCCCACCCGCTACTGCACGACGCCCAGGTCCTCTCCATCTGTGGTCGGCCCTGGACCTCGTTCCGTGACCGGCGGGTACCTTGCTGCGCTGCGGTCCCCACCGTTCACTGCACGACGCCCAGGTCCTCGGCGTCGACGATGCGGTACGCGTAGCCCTGCTCCGCCAGGAAGCGCTGGCGGTGCGCCGCGAAGTCCTGGTCCACGGTGTCGCGCGAGACCACGGCGTAGAAGTGCGCGGTGCGCCCGTCCTGCTTGGGCCGCATGATCCGTCCGAGGCGCTGCGCCTCCTCCTGGCGGGACCCGAACGACCCGGACACCTGGATCGCGACCGACGCCTCGGGCAGGTCGATCGAGAAGTTCGCGACCTTGCTCACGACGAGCCGGTTGATCTCCCCGGACCGGAACGCCTCGAAGAGTCGCTGACGTTCGCGCACGGTCGTGGCCCCCGTGATGACGGGCGCGTCGAGGTGGTCGCCGAGCTCCTCGAGCTGGTCGAGGTACTGGCCGATGACGAGAACCTGGTCGTCGGGGTGCGCGGCCGCGATCTGCTCGACGACGCGGTTCTTGCCCGCCGCGGTGGCCGCGAGCCGGTACTTGTCCTCGGGCTCGGCGGTCGCGTACGCCATGCGGTCGCGGTCGGACAGCGTGAGGCGCACCTCGACGCAGTCCGCGGGCGCGATGTACCCCTGCGCCTCGATGTCCTTCCAGGGGGCGTCGTACCGCTTGGGCCCGATGAGGCTGAAGACCTCGTCCTCGCGCCCGTCCTCGCGCACGAGCGTCGCGGTCAGGCCCAGGCGGCGGCGCGCCTGGAGGTCCGCGGTCATGCGGAAGATCGGCGCGGGCAGCAGGTGGACCTCGTCGTAGACCACGAGCCCCCAGTCGCGGGCGTCGAGCAGCTCGAGGTGCGTGTAGACGCCCTTCCGCTTGGTCGTGAGCACCTGGTAGGTCGCGATGGTGACGGGCTTGATCTCCTTGCGGGCACCCGAGTACTCGCCGATCTCGTCCTCGGTGAGCGTGGTGCGTCGCACGAGCTCGTCGCGCCACTGGCGTGCGCTCACGGTGTTGGTCACCAGGATCAGGGTCGTCGTCCCGGACTTCGCCATGGCCCCGGCTCCGACGATCGTCTTGCCCGCGCCGCAGGGGAGCACGACGACGCCGCTGCCCCCGTGCCAGAACCCCTCGACGGCCTGCTGCTGGTAGGGCCGCATGGCCCAGGGCTTGTCCTCGTGCGCCGGGTCCGTCGGCGACAGGTCGATCGGGTGCTTCTCACCGTCGACGTACCCCGCGAGGTCCTCGGCGGGCCAACCGAGCTTGAGCAGCACCTGCTTGAGGTGCCCGCGCTCGGACGGGTGCACGATCACCGAGTCGTCCCCGAGCCGGTCGCCCACGAGCCCTGCGGTCCGCTTGGACTTGAGGACCTCGGCGAGCACGGCCTTGTCCGTCGCCTGGAGCACGAGCCCGTGAGTCGGGTGCGCGACGAGCTGGAGCCGCCCGTACCGCGACATGGTCTCGGCGACGTCGACGAGCAGCGCGTGCGGCACCGGGTAGCGGCTGTACTCGAGCAGGACGTTGACGACTTGCTCGGCGTCGTGCCCTGCGGCGCGCGCGTTCCACAGCCCGAGCGGCGTGAGCCGGTAGGTGTGGACGTGCTCGGGGGCGCGTTCGAGCTCGGCAAACGGGGCGATCGCCCGTCGGGCGTCGCCCGAGCGCGGGTGGTCGACCTCGAGCAGCAAGGTCTTGTCGCTCTGCACGATCAGGGGGCCGTCGGCCATGGGCGTCCTTCCGGGTGGTGCGCCGTGTCGTGACGCGGGTGGTGTGGGCTAGTCGTTCGGTGCCCCCGCCGACGCGTTCGTGGTCGCGTCGGTCGACGCGTCCTGGGTGGGGGTGGGGGCGTCGGTGAAGACGCCCGCGATGCGGTGGACGGCGACGGTGAGCTCTGCGTCGCGCGCGGGGTCGAGGGCGCGCAGGCGGCCGCCCTCCAGGACGAGAGGCTTGACGCGGCGCCGGGTCGGCTGACCGGTGGGGTCGATCGTCTCGAGGACCACGTGGTCGCCCGCGTCGATCGCGTCGCGCAGGAGTCCCAACGCCGCGGGAGGTTCGGTTGTTCCGCGAGGTTCGGGCGCGACGTCCACCGGCGTCGTCGTGGCGGGCGGTGCGGCGAGCGCGGCGTCGTCGGCCGCGCGCAGGCGGGGGACGAGCTCGGCGTACCGCTCGCGCCGGGCGGTCGCGTCCTCCTGGTGCACCACGGGCCCGACGGCGGAGCGCCCCCGGGTGGCAGTGTCCAGCGGTCGCCGCCCCCCGACGCGGGAACGGGCCGTGGTGCGCAGCCGCTCGGTGCGCACGACCCGCCCGTCGGGACCCTCGACGGTCGATGCGAGGCCGCGGTCGCGCAGCGCGGCCTGGAGCGTCGCCGCAGGGACGAGCGAGACCAGGACCGTGGGCGCGATGCGGAACAGCGACAGGTGACGCAGCGACGGATCCTCGACGAGGCCCGTCAGGAGCGCGGCGTCCTCCGCACGCACGTAGCTCGACGCGCTCCCGACCCGCAGCCGTCCGTGCCGACGAGCGGTGTCGCGGACGAGGTAGTCGAGGGGTTGGGGGAGCGAGGCCCGCGAGTGGCCGGCCAGGTCCGCCAGCAGGTCGTCCGCGGTGCGGCCCGCGTCGAACGCGCGGGTCAGGGACTCGGGCGTGAAACGGACCGTGATCGCGGCCCCGCGGGACTCGACCTCTGCGGCGTCCTCCAGGAGGCGCTCGAGCGCCGTGCTCGGTCGGCCCGGGACGATCCCCGTGAGGTCGCCCTGGAGGAGCAGGTCGTCGACCTCGGGCGGCAGGACCGACTCGAGGGCGGTCGCGAGCGCGGCCTCCGTGGACGTGAGCGGGGGCGCGCCCGACCTGCTCGACCCCGCGGAGGTGCTCGTGCGCGCGGCGGGGGCGGCGCCGTCGGGCAGGAGGAGTGCACGGCCCGTCGGTGCGAGCGCCCCGACCCCCGTGACCCCCAGGAGGTGGGCCTCGTGGAGCAGGCCCTCGATCGCCTGGAGCGGCGGGACCGACCGGGGCGAGCCCCAGCGCAGGACCTCCAGGAGGTCGTCCGGGCTCAGGGCCGTCCCGGGGCGGTCGGCGAGCGCGGACAGCAGGTCGAAGCGCAGGCGCGGGACCCACGGCCTGGTGAGGTCGGGTTCCAGCGCGGCGCGCAGCGTGCCGCGCTCGTCGCGGCTGCCGACGGTCCACGGCGTCCTGCCCGAGCCCGCCCAGGCCGCGGCCAGCAGGGCCCAGCGCGGTGAAAGGGGGAGGTCGAGCCAGTCCTCGCCCGCGATCGTGACGGTGAACGAGGGAGGGTCCTCGCCGTCGTCGACCACGAGACCCGTGGCGAGCGCGAGCTCGGCGACGAACGCCGCCGTCGGTTCGTCGACCTCGAGCGTGGTCGCGAGGCGCCGGAGGTCCCGCACGCCGAGGCCGCCCGCGCGCAGGACGCTCGGCGGCGAGGCCTGCCACAGCGCGAGGAGGTGGGCGACGAGCCTGACCACGTCCTGCGCGGCGCGCGCGGCCTCCGCGGCGATGGTGTCCTCGGCGAAGCGAGGGGCGTCGGGCTCGGGCGCACGGGCGAGGGGCTTGGCGTGCGTGCGGCCCTCGCGCAGGGCGAGGGCGACCTCGCGGGGCAGGACGACGTGCCGCTCGTCGGACGCGAGCAGGAGACGCTGTCGCAGGAGCCAGGTCGTCGCCTCGCGGCCCACGGGGTCGGCACGGGGCGCGACGCCCACGGGCGGCCCCCACGTGAGGGCGTCGAGGATGCTACGGGCGCCCGGCGGGGCGTCCGACAGGAGGTCGGCGAGGTCGGCCGGCCCGGTGCCGGGACGGACGTCGGCCGGGGCGGGGGCGCCGGCCGGACGGGCAGCGAGAGGGGACGACGGGTCGGTGGGGCCGAGCCCCGCCGGGTAGGGGCCGAGGACCTCGGACAGGCCCGGCGCGACCGCGAGGTCGGTGCGCTGCGACGGGTCACGGTCCCACAGCAGCGCGGCCTCCTCGAGGTGCGCGAGCGCGGCCCGCACGACCGGGGCGTCCGCGTCGCTCGCGCCGAGCGCGCCGAGGACACGGTCGACCGTCACCGCCGTGTCGTCGCCCGGGGCGCAGCGCGTGGGACGGGTGGGTGCGGGCCGGGACGCCGACGTCGGGAACGCGTGCTGCTCCCCGAGGACGAGGACGGACTCGAGGACCTGGAGCTCGAGGGCGTCGAGCCGGGCGATCGCCCGGTCCAGGCTGGTGCGGCTGGTGGCACGTGCTGCGAGCGAGCGCAGCGTCGACGGCGAAGGAGTGGCCAGGTCAGGGCGCTGCAGCAGCAGCGCGACGAGGTGCTCGTCGCTGCGGGAGCGAAGAGCCTCGGGGAAGGTCCGGCGCAGAGCCGGAGGCGTTGAGGCCATCCGTCCGATGTTACGCGGGTCGGCGGTTCTCCCGCCCCAGGCCCCTCGGTGCGGACGGGGCAGGACCGTCAGCCTGCGGCCGTCCGCACCGGCGACGCCGGTGCGCCCGTCTCCGAGGCGTCCACGTGGAGGTCGTCGACCGCGGCGAGCCCGCCGCGGACGAACGCGGTGAGGGCGTCGAGCGCGACGTCGGCCGAGAGGACCGAGGTGTGGCCGGACCCGGAGGTGCGGACCATGGTCGAGCGGCCGGCGTGCGCGGCGTGCAGCCGGAGTGCGTCGTGGTCGGGCATGCGTCGGTCGCCGCGGTCGTGCACGACGAGCAGCTCGGTCCCCGCGGGGAGCGGGTGCGCGACCGCGTCGTAGCGAGCGGCCATCGAGGCCCTGTCCTCGCCCAGCCGGTCGTGGAAGCGCGCCTCGAGCTGCGTCCGGGTCGCGTGGTCGAGGTGGAGCTCGCGCGCGAACTCGGTGAGGAACGCGTCCGGCCCGCCGACCCCGGAGACGACGGCGACCCGTCCGGTCCGCACGGACGTGCGGGCCACGGTGAGCGCGGCCAGGGAGCCCAGCGAGTGGCCGACGATCGCGCGGAAGGGGCCGTGGAGCCGCTCGAGGGACTCCGCCGCGGCGACCCAGTCGCGGATGTCGGCCCGTGCGCCGGGGGAGTCGCCGTGGGCCGGGGCGTCGAACGACACGACGTGGAACCCCTCGGCGACGAGCTCGCGCACGAGCGGCGCGAGCTGGGAGGCGCGCCCGCGCCACCCGTGGAGGACCAGAACGGTCTCCCGGCCGGTGCCCCACTCGTGGACCACGAGCTCGCGCCCGTGGACGGCGAGCCGGGTCCGGAGCGCGGAGTGATGGGTGTCGACGTCGGCGTCGCGCACGGGGGTGCGCGGCGTGGTGACGAAGAAGGAGCGGAGCGCGAGGCGCCCGGCGAGGGTGGGTGACATGGTGCCGACGGCGCGCAGGGTGCGGCCGACCAGGGTGTGCAGCGTGGGCATGGCTCCTCCAGATCAATACGCACGAACGTTCGTTGTGTAGATTACGCGATCGATCGTTCGTATACTAGGGAGATGGCTGATCCCGCTGTCCTCGACGGAAGGCGCGCACGAGGCGACGCGTCGCGCTCGGTCGTGCTCAGGAGCGCGACGGACCTCGCCTCGATCGAGGGGCTCGACGGGCTGACGATCGGTCGCCTGGCCGAGGAGTCAGGACGCAGCAAGAGCAGCATCGCCACGCTCTTCCGCGGCAAGGAGGGGCTGCAGCTCGCGACGGTCGCCGCGGCCCGCGAGGTCTTCGTCGCGACGATCGTCGAGCCTGCCCGGGCCGAGCCAAGGGGGCTGCGCCGCCTGGTCGCGCTGCTGCACAACGCCCTGGCGTACTCCAGGGACCGTGTCTTCCCGGGCGGCTGCTTCTTCGCCGCGACGTCGGCCGACGTCGACTCCAAGCCCGGCCCTGTCAATGACGCCGTGCGGTCGGCCCTGACCACCTGGTACGGATATCTCGAGGCCCAGGTCCGGGCAGCGGTCGCGGCCGGCGAGCTCACGATCGACCAGGACGAGGCCGACCGGCTGGCATTCGAGCTGATCGCGCTCGACGAGGCCGCCAACTCGCGGTCGCTGCTCCTCGGCGACGACCGTCCCTACGCGCTCGCCGCGGCGGGCATGCGCTCACGCCTGCTGGCCGCCGGCGCCGACCCCGCGCTGCTCGACGGGCTCGTCGGCACGGCCTGAGACCCGCGCGCGAGCCCTCGTGGCGGCCCGGAGGCCCGGCCCCCTGGGGACCCGGACGCCCAGGCACCCGGGCACCCGGACGCCCAGGGACCCGGGCACCAGGAACGCCCGGACGCCCGGGCGCCCGGGCGCGCCTGCGTCAGTCGAAGCTGACGCGCACGCTCGTGAGGCTGTGGTCGCCCGTGACCCGGCTCGAGAGCCCGACGGCCCGCAGGGGCTCGACGTACGCGATCCACGAGTCGTCGCCGCCCGTCGCGTCGATGTTCGCGCGGGCGATCGACTCGAGCGCGTCGACGTCGAGGTACGCCGCGTTGGCTGCGCCCTTCGCGTCGGGCACGACGGTCCGGAAGGCACCCACGGTGCCGAGCGTCCCGTCCTGGGCGAGCCGTGCGGCGTAGGCCTCGTTCGAGGCGACGACGAGCCCGTCCTTGGTGGTCGCGCTCGTGAGCGCGTCCGCGCCGGCGTCCACGAGGATCGCGTCGATCCGGCCCAGGAGGTCCTCGAGCGCGGCCTTGTCCCCGATCGTGCGAGCGCCCAGGTCGACGTCGGCCGGCCCGGTCACGGACGAGACGTCGTCGAGACCGGCGGAGTCGAGAGCCACGACGACCTGCTCGCCCAGCAGGGTCTTGAGGTCCTCGGGCAGCCGCAGGTCGTAGGTCTTCTCGAGCTCGTCGACCGTCTCCTGGAAGCTGAGGTCGCTCGGCAGGAGGTCGCCGGTCGCGCCGGCCGCCTGCCAGTCGTCCCCGAAGAGGTCCTCCTCGGCGCCCAGCGAGGTGTCGAGGCCCTCGTCGAGCGCCGGGTAGCTCCCGGTGCAGCCCGCCATGAACGACTCGTCGTAGCTCTGGGTGACCTCGGCCAGCTCCTCGGGCGTGAGACCCCAGCCCGAGGCGTCCAGCGCGTTCTCCGGCAGTGCGAGCAGTGCCGCGCACTCGGCCTCGGTGGCGGTGACGAGCGAGCCCGTCGTGCGGACCTCGTGCGCGGACAGGGTCCAGTCGTCGCCGAGCAGGTCCTCACCGGAGCCCAGGCTCCCCAGGCCGCTCGACCCGTACGTGTCGGCGAGCGCGCCGAGCTGTTCCCAGAGCTGGTCGACCGACGCGGGGTCGATCGTCGCGGACGAGGCGAACAGGGTGCTGTCCGGCAGACCCGTGAGGAGCGAGGGCCCCGACCCCTTCAAGGGCGCGAGGACCTTCTCGTTAGCACCGACCGCGATCGCGATCTCCAGGTGGTCGGCACCGGCCCGTGCCGCTCCGGCGACCGAGCGGAGGCTCTCGGGGACGGCGGCGCCCAGCTCGTCGGTGCGCTCCTGCCCCTCGAGCGTGGTGATCGCGCCCTCGACGTCCGCCCACCAGGAGATCAGTCCGGGGTCGCCGAGCGCCTTCATGTCTGCGGCGAACCGGGGGGCGTCGGCCAGCGGCGCCTTCTGCGCGGCTGCCGCCACGTCCGCAGCCACGACGTTCTCGGAGGTGATGAGCGCGTACCCGTCCGCGAACGCGACCTGGGCGGGCTCGATGCCGTCGCCGCAGCCCAGGCCCGACTCGATGGCTGCCCGTGCGGCGCCCTCGTCGGTCACCTGGAGGGCGACCACGGGCTCGGGCTCGGGCGTGGCTCCCGCGTCCCCGGTCGCCGCCCCCTCGACGGGCGGCAGCACGGCGAGGGCAGCCCGCTGGCCGATCCACGGTTCGACGTCGGTCGCGTAGTCGATCTCGCACGTGCCGCTCTTCGAGATCGCGTCGACGACGAGCCTGCGGAGGTCTGCGTCGTCGCCGAGGTCGACGTCGAGGTCGGCCGCGAGGTCCGGGAACCTGTTCGCGAGGCGCAGCAGGTTGACCTTCTGCGTGGCCGACGGGTCGAGGTCGACGCGGACGTAGGCGAACGCGGTGCCCGGGAGGGCCGCCTCGGGCTGCACCCCGCCGCCGTCGAGGGCGCTGTAGGCGAACACGCCTCCACCGACCAGGACGAGGGCCGCGGTCGCCGCACCGCCGAGCACGAGGCCGGTGCGCAGCCGGGACGGCCTGACGGTCACGACCGCGCCCGGCGCGGGGGTCGGGCCTCCGGCGGGCTGCTGCCACGCTCCCGAGGGGTCGGCAGGGGGGAAGGTGGGCGGCGTGGTCATGGGAAACCCTCTGGATCGGCGGCGGCTCGACCGACGCGGTGCGTCGGCAGTCGCCCGAAGGCTAGTGGAGGCCGAGGAGAGGCCGCAGCCCTCTTCCATGGGGAGAACTCCCCGCTGCCGGAACTCACCCGGGCGCGCTCGTCGGGGTGCGGCCCGGCGGATGCGACTGTGAGGGCTCTGTCCCGGTAACCTGGGAGTTCTGATTCCCACGAGCACAAACGAGGTTCACGTGCCCACCGGCAAGGTCAAGTGGTTCGACACCGAACGAGGGTTCGGCTTCATCGCGAGCGATGAGGGCGACGAGGTCTTCCTGCACGCTTCCGCCCTGCCCGACGGCGCGGCGCCCAAGCCCGGTGCCCGGGTCGAGTTCGGCGTGGCCGACGGGCGACGCGGCCCGCAGGCGCTCGCGATCAAGCTGCTCGACCCTGCGCCGTCCGTGGCGAAGGCCCAGCGCCGTCCGGCCGAGGACCTGGGGGTCGTGATCGAGGACCTCATCAAGGTCATGGACAAGGTCGGCGGCTCGCTGCGCCGAGGCCGGTACCCGGATGCCGCGCAGGGAGCCCAGCTCGCCAAGGTGCTGCGCGCCGTCGCTGACGACCTGGAGGCATGACATGGCTGCCGTAGCCGCCGCTGAAGGTTCGACCCGTCGTGTGAGCGCGCGCGCCGCCAAGGACGCCGTGCTCATGGGCGCGGTGGATCTCGCGCGTGCTGCGGCGGAGCAGGTCGCCGAGCACGTCGGGGACGTGGGCGAGCACGTGGGGACGGTCGTCGAGGAGGACCGGCTCATCTCGCACCAGTTCGCGTGCACCATGCTCGGGTACCGGGGGTGGCGTTGGACCGTGACGCTGGCCCGGGTCCCGCGCGGCCGTACTGCGACGGTGTGCGAGGTCGAGCTCCTGCCGGGTGACGGGTCCATCCTGGCGCCCGAGTGGTTGCCGTGGTCGGAGCGTCTGCGGCCGGGGGACATCGGTGTCGGCGACGTGCTGCCGTTCCAGGCGGACGACCCGCGTCTCGAGCCCGGCTACGTGCCGACGGGGGACGAGGAGCAGGACGAGGTCGCGATCGAGGAGCTCGCGCTCGCCCGCGCTCGTGTCCTGTCCCCGCAGGGCCGGGACGAGGCGGCCGAGCGGTGGTACCGCGGCACGCGTGGTCCCACGGCGCCGGGCGCGGTCGCGTCGAGCGCGGAGTGCGGCTCGTGCGGCTTCCTGGTCCCGCTCCAGGGGGCGCTCGGGCAGCTCTTCGCGGTCTGCGCCAACCCGTGGTCGCCCGACGACGGCAAGGTCGTGAGCCTCGACCACGGATGCGGTGCGCACTCGGAGACGGACGTCGAGCCCCACCCGACGGACTGGCCGGCAGCCGACCCGCTGATCGACGAGATGGACGTCGAGATCGTCCAGCTCCTCGATGCGGCCCGCGACACGCCGAGCGGTGCGGCGGGGCCGGGTACGACGCCCACGAGCCCGACGGCCGAGCGGTCCGCGGAGGACACGGCGAGCATCGAGCTCGCGCTGTCGCGGATCACGCTTCCCGAGCCGGGGTCGTCGTCGGGGTCGGTGAGCGCACCGGAGGGCACGCCGGAGCCGGACGAGCCGGCCCGGTGACGACGGACGCCTTCGGGACGTCGGCTCTCCGCCGAGCCGTCACGGAGGCGTGGCTCGCGTCGCCGACGCGCTTCCGGGAGGACGCGAACACCGAGGAGGACCACGCCCGCGGGTACTACCGCGACCGGGTGGTGGTCGAGCTCGCGCAGAACGCGGCCGACGCCGCGGCGCACGCGGGCTCCGCGGGTCGTCTCGCGCTGCGTCTGGCACGGGACGCGGGCGGTGCGTGGTGGTTGACGGCCGAGAACTCGGGCGCACCGCTGGACGCGGACGGCGTCGCGTCGTTGTCGTCGATGCGCGCGTCGGCCAAGGTGACGCGCCCGTCCGGCCCGACGGCGGAGGGGCACTCCGCGGACGACGCACCCGGGCGGGTGGGCCGGTTCGGGGTGGGCTTCGCGGCCGTGCGCTCGGTCGCGGACGAGGTCTCGGTCCGCTCGACGCTCGGGGGAGTGGCCTTCTCCCTGGAGCGGACGCGTGCGGCGCTGTCCGAGGCGGTCGCGGGTGCGCGGGAGGGAGCGGGCGCCGGAGCGGCGACCGCCGACCGGCTCGAGGCCGCGGTCCGTGAGCGTGGTGACGCCCTGCCCGTGCTGCGGCTCCCGTTCGCGGCGGACGCCCTCCCTGGCGTCCCGGGCGGCTCCGACGGAGCGTCCGAGCCCGCGGTGCCGGACACGGTCGTCGCCCTCCGTCTGCGGGACCGGGTCGCGCTCGACGCGGTCCGTGCCCAGCTCGACGAGGTCGACGACGCGCTGCTCCTGGCGCTTCCCGCCCTGGGCGAGGTCCTCGTCGAGGTCGAGGACGACGACAGGCTCACCCGGTCGCGCCGCCTGCACGACGTGGCCGACCGGTGGACGGTCGTGCGCGACCGGGGGGCGTTCGACGCGGAACTCCTGGATTCGCTCCCGGTCGAGCAGCGGCACGAGGGCTGGAGCCTGCTGTGGGCGCTGCCACGATCGACGTCCGTCCCGGGCGGGACGGTCGCGGGAGTGCTGCACGCCCCCACGCCGACCGACGAGCCGCTGACCTTCGCGGCGCTGCTCGTCGCGTCGTTCCCCCTGGACCCGAGCCGCCGTCACGTCCTGCCCGGCCCGGTCACCTCCGCGCTCGCCGAGACCGCCGGCCGTGGGTACGCGCGCCTGCTCGGGCTCGTCGCCGCCGAACGGGGCGCTGCTGTCCTGGGCCTCGTGCCCACGGGGCTGCCTGCGGGGGCCCTCGACGCCGAGGTCCGGGACGCGGCGCTCGACGCGCTGCGCGGCACGCCGCTGCTGTCGCCGTCGCTCCCGGGGGTCGGCATCGACGTCGGTCCTGCGACGCACGGCACCGACGCGCTGGACGGCTCCGGCGAGCGGACGAGGCTCCGCCTGGTCGACGGTCCCGTCCTCGACGGGCAGCCCGTCGTGCGCTCCGGCGGCCGGCACCTGGTCGCGCCGCGTGACGCCCAGGTCCTCGCGGGCGAGGTCGGGCGCGACGCGGCCGTGGTGGCGGTGCTCGGTCGGGCGGTGCCGGACCTGGTCGACGTGCCGTCGTCGCTGCACGCGGTCGCGCGGTCGCTCGGTGTGCGCTCGCGCGAGCTGGCGGACCTGCTCGACGAGCTGCCCGCGGGCATGGGGCCGACCGCGTGGCGCGAGGTCTACGCGGCCCTCGCCCCGCACGTGGGTCAGCCGGGGGTGCTCGACGCGCTCGGCGCGGTGACGGTCCCGCTCGCCGACGGCCGGACCGCGCGGGGAGCCCGTGGGGTCCTGCTCCTCGAGCCAGTCGCCCCGGGCGAGGGCGACGCGGCCGGGCCCGGCGTCCCCGACCTCACCCGCTCGCTCGGTCTGCGCCTCGTCCATCCGGAGGCTGCTCACCCGCTCCTCGAGCGGCTCGGGGCGACGCCGTCGTCGGCTCGTGGGCTGCTGACCGAGCCCGCGGTCCGGGACCGGGTGCTGCACCTCGCGGACCAGGTCGCGGACGGCGACCTGCTCGACGACCTCGACGCGGGGGGCGAGGTCGAGGACCCGGTGCCCGCCGCCGTCGGGCAGGTGCTGGCACTCGTGCGTGCCGCGCTCGCCGAGGGGGCGCTGCCCGGCGACGTGCCCTTCTGGTGGGGCGAGCTCCCGCTGCCGACGGCCGACGGCGAGCTGTCCGCGGCGCGTGAGTGCGTCGTGCCCGGGTCGTGGGCCGCCGATCACCTGGACGGCCTCGTGCCGCTCGCGGCCGGTGTCGCCGAGCGCTGGGGCGCGGACGTCCTGCGCGCGGTCGGGGTCCCGGCGGACGTGACCGTCCACCGGGTGCGCGACGTCCTGACGCCGTGGGACGCCGACCCGGACCTGCCCGACGACCCCGACGACCCGCAGTCGTGGCTCGACGGCTGGGCCGACTACCTCGCCTTCCTCGGCGGGCTCGTCGGGGGAGGGGCGTACGTGGGGGACCTCGATGCCGTCGCGGACCTGGACGCCGTCGCCGACGACGCGTGGCCCGCGTTCCTCGCCCGCCTCGCCCGCGAGCCCGAGGCCCGCGCCGCCCTTCTCGCTCCCGCTCGGGCGCAGGGCGGCGCGCGGGTCGGGGACGCGCCGTCGTACACCGCGTGGTGGTTGCGCCGGCACCTGGGCGCGCCCTTCGCGGCGGGTCGGGGCGGGGCCCCCTTCCTGCCCGACCCGCCCGCCGAGACCCGCGGCCTGGACGCCGAGGTCGTGCGTGCTCTGGGCGGGGTCGCGGACCTGGGAGATCTCGCACCGGCGGACTGGCCGGGCTACCTGGCCGCGCTCCCCGACGTCGGCGCGCACCTCGACCTGCCCGCCGCGCTCGCGGTGTGGCGAGGACTGGGAGCGCTCGCCCGCTCGGCGCACGGCCGGGAGCTCGACGAGCTGCCCGACCGCCTGCCCGGCCTGCGCGGGTCGGTCGCGACGTGCGTCCCGGCCGAGGACCTGGCCGTGGCGACCAGCGCGATGTGGGCGCAGGTGCGGACCGTGCTGCCGGTCGTCCCGACCGCGGGGGCCCCGGAGGACGGAGCCGTCCTGGCGGACCTCCTGGACCTGCCGCTGCTCCCGGCACCGGGCACGCCGGACGTCCCCCTGCCCGACGGCGCCGGCTCACCGCAGGCGCTCGACCCCCGGGTGGCGGCGCTCGTCCCGGGACTGCCCGGCGCGTGGTTCGAGCACGACGCCCTGTCGGTGGGCGGCGTGGAGGTCGACTGGTGGGTGTGCGCGGGCAGTACGGGACCCGAGGTCCACGCCTCGACGACCGCCGGCCTGGCGCGCGGCCTGGCCGCGGCAGCCGGGCGGCCCGGAGCGCGGTACCTGCTCGAGTCCGCGCTGCTCGACCCCGCCGCGGCCGAGGACCTGCGGGCCGAGACCGCGTGGGACGGGGAGTGAGCGGCCCGACGACGGGAACCGCTCCCGGACCGTCCGGCATCTTCGACCGCCGCCTCGTGGGCGGCGTGTACGTCCCGACCTTCGTGTTCGAGGCGGGGGTGAGCGCGATCGTCCCCGTCGTGGCGCTGAGTGCCGTCTCGATGGGGGCGGGCATCGCGCTGGCGGGGTTCGTCGTCGCGCTGCTGGGGCTCGGGCAGATCGCCGGGGACGTCCCGGCCGGTGCGTTCGCGGCCCGGTTCGGCGACCGGCGGGCCATGATGACGGCCGCGGCCGCCTCGATCGTCGGGCTCGTGGCGTGCGCGCTCGCGCCCAACCTGTGGGTCCTGGGGGCGGGGGTCTTCTGCATCGGCATGACCAACGCGGTCTTCATGCTCGCCCGGCAGGCCTACCTGACCGAGGTCACGCCCGTGCTCAAGCGGGCCAGGGCGCTGTCGACGCTCGCGGGCACGCACCGGATCGGCGCGTTCGTGGGGCCGTTCGCTGCGGCCGCGGTGCTGTGGGTGTGGGACCTGCCCGCGGTGTACTGGCTTGCGGTCGGCACGAGCGTCGTCGCCGGGCTGGTGACGGCGCTCGTGCCCGACGTCGCGGCGGGCTCGACGGCCCACCGGCGGTCCGTGGCGCCCGTCAGCTTCCGCACGGTGCTGGCCGCGAACTGGCGGGTGTTCGCGACGCTCGGGATCGCGGTCGTCATGGTCGGGGCCACGCGGGCTGCCCGGCAGGTGGTGCTGCCCCTGTGGTCCGAGCACCTGGGCTTCAGCCCCGCCACGACGAGCGTGATCTTCGGGCTCTCGGGCGCCGTGGACATGCTGCTGTTCTACCCCGCGGGGAAGGTCATGGACCGGCGCGGGAGGCTGTGGGTGGCGATCCCGTGCATGGTCGTCCTCGGCGGGGCGATCGTCGTGCTGCCGCTCACGAGCACGGTCGCCGGGGTGGCGGTCGTCGCGATGGTCATGGGCTTCGGCAACGGGATCGGCTCGGGCATCCTCATGACGCTCGGTGCCGACGTCGCGCCACCGGACGTACGGGCGCAGTTCCTCGGGATCTGGCGGCTCTTCCAGGACTCCGGGTCCGCGCTCGGTCCGCTCGTGGTGTCGGCCGGAGCCGCGCTGGGGAGCCTCGCGGGCGGGATCGTCGCCGCGGGGACGGTCGGCCTGCTCGGTGCGGTCGCGCTCGCGCGGTGGGTCCCGCGGTGGTCGGTGCACGCGAACCGGACCACGCGCCGTCGGGCGGGGATCGAGAGCTAGGGCGCGTCCCGTGGTGCGAGGGCGGACCCCTAGTCCTGCGAGCGGTACTCGTTCCGGTTGCGGCGCTCCCAACCGAGCCCGACCATGCCGAGGACGATCCCGGCCGCGCAGGTCGCGGGGAGCTCGAACGTCGCCCTGTCGAGGACGAGCAGGACGACCGAGACCACGAGCGCGGCGGCCCACAGGCTCATCCCCACCAGGATCACGGGCTTCAGATCGACGCGCAGCGCCGGCGGGCTGGGGCGGCGCCGCTCCGGGTGGACCAGCAGGGAGATCATCGAGGGCACGCCCGCAGTCTACGGCTCGTGAACGTCGCGTCGGGTGAAAAAGGAAGGTCGGGCGCGTCCGGCGCGTCGGCATCGGCGTCCAGGGAACGAGCGTGCTAAAAGCGCCCGCCGGTCCTGAGCGTGCCGGCACGAACCGGGCAAACCAGGGTGAACGAGGCGTCGTCGCCTCGGATGCCCCCGCTGACGAGCACGACGCGCAAGGAAAGCGTGCGGCTTTTCACCCGTGTCTGCCGTCACAGGGCGGCCGAGGAGCTGTCTCTCCCGGGTGAGGTGGAACGCGGACGGGGTTCCAGGGCCCTATCGCCAGCCGCTACGATCCGAACTTCGCCCGCCCCGCTTCGTTGGACACCTGTGCAAGAAATTGGGACGACGATCGTTCGCTGCTCCGAGGAATGCTGTGCGTTTCTCGAACTGGACATGTGTCCATCTGTATTCTCCGACCTGCCCAGTCTCCCGGACCGGGCCCAGGATCCGCAGGATCCTCGGCTCCGACCCGCCGAGACCGACCGCCTTCTCACCCGGGTGAAAAGGACGGCGGGTCGTTCAATTCTTTGTGTGCCGACTCTTACGATGAGGCGTTCCGGCGGTCCAGAAGCGGCTGACGGATTGATCGAGAGGTAGCCGGGCCCATGGCCGGAAGCGTTATTCATGACTCGCGTCGTGGACTCCGCCACATCCTGACGACAGCGCAACCCGGTCCGCTCCGGGCGGTGCGCGCGGCGTTCGAGTCGGTCACGTGGGAGCGGTCGTACCGGATCCGCCTCGTCGTCACGGACTTCCTCGCGATCACGATCGGGGTCACCGCGGCGTACTTCCTGCGGTGGGACCAGTTCATCAGCCAGCCCGTCCGGGAGAACCTGTTCCTGCCCTACCTCGTGCTGAGCGTCCTGATCGGCGTCGCCTGGGCCGGCTCGCTCGCGTTCGCCAAGACGCGCGACGTGCGGGTCGTCGGCAGCGGGCCCACCGAGTACCAGCGAGTGTTCGACGCGTCCTGGCGCCTCTTCGGCGTCCTCGCGATCCTCGCCTTCCTCCTGCGCTTCCAGGAGGCCCGTGGCTACCTGATCTTCGCGTTCCCCCTCGGCCTCGCCGGGCTGCTCCTGGGGCGCTACCTCTGGCGACAGTGGCTGCACCGCAAGCGTGCCGTGGGATCTCACCGGACCGCGGTCCTCGCGATCGGGCACCGCGACCAGGCCGAGCGCCTGATCCGCGACCTGAACGAGCGGGACAGCTCCGGGTACCGGGTCGTCGCCGTGTGCACGCCCAGCGGTCGTGCCGGCGAGGGCGACGCCATCCTGGGCGTGCCCGTCCTCGGCGACCTCCGCGCAGCCGGTGAGATCGCCGCCCGGGTCGGCGCAGGGTGCGTCGCGGTGAGCGGTTCCGACGCCGTGACCGCGGACGTCGTGCGCCACCTCAGCTGGGAGCTCGAGCCCTTCGGTGTCGACCTCATGCTGACGACGGAGCTGGTCGACGTCGCCGGGCCGCGCATCACCATCACACCGGCCGAGTCCGTGTCGCTCCTGCACGTCGACGCGCCCCGGTTCAGCGGCCCCAAGTTCGTCGTGAAGTCGATCTCGGACTGGTTCGGTGCGGCGATCCTGACGTTCCTCCTGCTGCCCGTCCTGATCGCGGTCGGGCTCGCCGTACGGCTCACGAGCCGTGGACCCGTCTTCTACTCGCAGCAGCGGGTGGGTCGCAACGGCGAGACGTTCTCGATGCTCAAGTTCCGGTCCATGCGCGTCGGGTCGGACCTCGACCTGCACGCGCTCGCCGCGACCAACGAGGGGTCGGGGCCGCTCTTCAAGATCCGCAACGACCCGCGCGTCACGACCGTGGGCCGCTTCATCCGTCGCTACTCGCTCGACGAGCTGCCGCAGATCTTCAACGTCCTGCGGGGTGACATGAGCCTCGTGGGCCCTCGACCGCCGCTGCCCCGCGAGGTCAGCACGTACGAGAAGAAGGTGCGCAGGCGCCTGCTCGTCAAGCCGGGCCTGACGGGCCTGTGGCAGGTCGGCGGGCGCTCGGACCTCTCCTGGGAGGAGAGCGTGCGGCTCGACGTCTACTACGTCGAGAACTGGACGCTGTTCGGCGACATCCTCATCCTGGCGCGCACGGCGAGAGCCGTCGTCTCCGGGCACGGGGCGTACTGAGCGCACCTCGGGGGACGCTGCGGTGCGGTGGGACGTGACGGGGGCCACGTCCCACTAGCACGTCACGTGGACGATTCGAAAGCGCAACACGGGATCTGGCACCATTCTCCCCATGACCACCACGACTGACGAGCGCGAAGCCCCCCCGCGCTCCAGCGGCATCGACCGCTTCTTCAAGATCACCGAGCGCGGCTCGACCATCGGCGCCGAGATCCGTGGCGGTCTCGTCACGTTCTTCGCGATGTCCTACATCATCATCCTCAACCCGATCATCCTCGGCACCGCCCCCGACGGCACGGGCCAGTTCCTGGGTGGTGGCACGGACGGCGCGAACTTCCCGATGATCGCCGCGACCACGGCGCTCGTCGCGGGCATCATGACGATCGCGATGGGCGTCTTCGCGAACTACCCCATGGCGCTGGCGGCCGGCCTCGGCCTCAACGCGGTCGTGGCGTTCACGATCGCCTCGATCCCCGAGGTCACCTGGGCCGACGCGATGGGGATCGTCGTCATCGAGGGCCTCATCATCCTGGTGCTCGTCCTCACGGGCTTCCGTGAGGCCGTCTTCCGTGCCGTCCCCGTCGAGCTGAAGACGGCGATCAGCGTCGGGATCGGCCTGTTCATCGCGCTCGTCGGCCTGGTCAACGCCGGGTTCGTCGCCTCGGGCGGCGGCACGCCGCTCCAGCTCGGTGCGACCGGGTCGCTCGCGGGCTGGCCCATCCTCGTCTTCGTCGTCGGCCTGGTCCTCATGATCGTCCTGTGGGTCCGCAAGGTCCGGGGCGCGATCCTCATCTCGATCCTCGCCGCGACGGTCCTCGCGGTGGTCATCCAGGCTGTTGCCGGGGTCGGCACCAAGGGCGGCGGCGCGGCCAACGGCTGGAGCCTGAACGCTCCCGAGCTCGACGGCAGCCCGGTCGCGGTGCCGGACTTCGGCCTGCTCGGCCAGTTCTCGCTCCTCGGGTCGATCGAGAAGGTCGGCATCGTCACGGTCGTCCTGCTGGTCTTCTCGCTGCTGCTCGCCGACTTCTTCGACACCATGGGCACCATGGTCGCGGTCGGCGCCGAGGGCAAGCTGCTCGACGAGACGGGCAACCCGCCGAAGTCGCGTGCGATCCTCATCGTCGACTCGGTCGCCGCTGCGGCCGGTGGCGCCGCGAGCGTCTCGTCCAACACGAGCTACGTCGAGTCCACGACCGGTGTGGGCGAGGGAGCGCGCACGGGCCTCGCGGCCGTCGTGACGGGTATCGCCTTCCTGCTGGCGACGTTCCTGTCGCCCCTCGTCGCCCTGGTCCCGAGCGAGGCCGCCGCGCCCGCCCTGGTCCTGGTCGGCTTCCTGATGATGACGCAGATCACGGGCATCAAGTGGACGAACGTCGAGGTCGCGATCCCCGCGTTCCTCACGATCGCCCTCATGCCGTTCACCTACTCGATCACCGCGGGCATCGGCGCGGGATTCCTGGCCTTCGTGGTCATCAAGCTGGCGCTGGGCAAGGTCAAGGCGATCCACCCGCTGATGTGGGTCTCGGCCGTCGCGTTCATCATCTACTTCACCCTCGACCCGATCAGCGACGCCCTGGGCGTCTGACGTACGCTCTCAGGCGATGAGCACCTCGATCCTGCGCCTGACGCCCACCCTCCAGTCGTACGACTGGGGTTCGAGGAGCGTGCTGCACACGCTCCTGGGGTTGGAGCAGGACGGGGAGCCACTCGCCGAGCTGTGGATGGGGGCGCATCCGAAGGGCCCGTCGTCGGCTTCGGCCGACGGCGGGCCTTCGGCGTCCCTCGCGGACCTGATCCACGACGACCCGCTCGCGATGCTGGGTCAGCGCGTCCTCGACGACTACGGCGCACGGCTGCCGTACCTGTTGAAGGTGCTGGCTGCGGACCGTGCGCTGTCCCTGCAGGTGCACCCGCAGCCGCACCGTGCCCGCGCGGGGTTCAACCGGGAGAACCGTGAGGGTGTCCCTCGCGACTCGCCGGAGCGCAGCTTCCACGACGACCAGCACAAGCCGGAGATGGTCGTGGCGGTCTCCCGGTTCGAGGGACTCTCGGGTTTCCGTCGACCGGTGCGGATCCTGGAGCTGCTGGAAGGGCTGCGCGGCGAGCTGGTGGCCGGGATGAGGGCTGCGCTCGAGGAGCAGCCTTCGGCAGCGGGCCTGCGGGAGGCCTTCACGCTCGCGCTGCACGCGAGGACGGCGCCCGACGTCGCAGCCGACCTGGCGTCGACCGTCGCCGACGTCCGGGCCCGCCTGGCAGCAGGCACGACGTCGCCGCGCGCCGACGCGACCGTGGTCGCCCTCGCGGAGCAGCACCCGGGAGACCCCGGCGCAGTGGTGTCGATGATGCTGAACCGGGTCACGCTCGAGCCGGGGGAGTCGATGTTCGTCCCCGCCGGGCACGTGCACGCCTACCTGTCGGGGTGTGCGGTCGAGATCATGTCGAGCTCGGACAACGTGCTGCGCGCGGGCCTGACCAGCAAGCGTGTCGACGTCGAGTCGCTGCTGGCCTGCGTGACGTACGCCCCCGGGCCCGCGGCGCGGCCCCGGATCCGGCGGCTGGACGCGGTTCCCGTGCCGGGGCGACGAGGCGTGCCCGAGGCCGATGCGGGGCTGCGGGAGTACCGGGCGTCGATCGCGGAGTTCGCCCTGGTCATGGGCGAGGTGGGCGCCGAGGCGGCACCTCTGCCCGCCGAGGGGCCGCGGATCGTCCTCGCCCTGCGCGGGCACGTCGAGCTGGGGTGGACGGCAGGCGCGGGCTCGTCGCCGGAGCCGTCCGGACGGGTGACTCTGAGGCCTGGGGAGTCGGTGTTCGTCCCGCACGGAGCCGGGGCGCTGGACGTGCGAGGCGTGGGCGACGTGGTGGTGGCCTACGTCCCGTGAGCCCGAGCACGTGGAGCGTCTCCGCGTGGGTCGCTCCTGGCGCGGTGCGCACTCCAATGCGGGCGTTCGGGGGCGTTCTCACCCCTCCAGACCCTTTCCTTACCTAAGGTAATGAGTTAAGGTAACGATGTGCCTCCCGCGGAACAGACCACGCCCTCGTCCCCGACGAAGGCGCAGTGTCGGCCCGCGACCCTCGGTGGCGACCTGCGCATCGCGCTCACGCGCGTCTCGCGCGCCCTGCGCTCGCAGCGCGGCGGTGCCGACCTGCCCGAGGGCCAGTTCGGCGTCCTGACCGCGCTCCACAAGCACGGCGAGATGACCCCCGGCGCGCTCGCGACCCACGAGCGCATCCGGCCGCCGTCCATGACCCGCACCGTGAACGCGCTCGTCGAGCTCGGGCTGGTCCACAAGCTCGAGCACCCGACGGACAGGCGCCAGGTCGTCGTCGCCCTCACCGAGGCCGGCGTCCTCGAGGTCAAGGAGACCCGTCGACGCCGCGACGCGTGGCTCACCCAGCAGCTGATCAGCCTGACCCCCGACGAAAGAGAGACCTTGGCCCGCGCCAGTGACCTGTTGACCCGGATCGCCGCCCGATGAGCGCGACGTTCTCCTCCCTCAAGTACTTCAACTACCGCCTCTGGTTCGGGTCCGCGCTCGTCGCGAACATCGGGACCTGGATGCAGCGCATCGCGCAGGACTGGCTCGTCCTGACCGTCCTGACGGCGAACTCCGGCGTCGCCGTCGGTGTCATCACGGCCCTGCAGTTCGCGCCGGTCCTCGCGCTGTCCGCCTGGGCGGGGGTCCTTGCGGACCGGCTGCCGCGCCGCAAGATGCTCATGGCCACGCAGGGCGCCTCGGGCGTGCTCGCGCTCGGGCTCGGTGCCCTCGTCCTGTCGGGTCACGTCGAGCTGTGGCACGTCTACGGCTTCGCGCTCGCGCTCGGGTGCGTGTCCGCGCTCGACGGACCGGTGCGCCAGACGTTCGTCGCGGAGATGGTGCCCAGCGACAAGCTGTCCAACGCGGTGGGCCTCAACAGCGCCTCGTTCAACGCCGCCCGCCTCATCGGCCCGGGCGTCGCAGGCCTCCTGATCGCCGCGGTCGGCACCGGCTGGGTCTTCATCATCAACGGCATCAGCTTCGGCGCGACCATCCTCGCGCTCTCGCGCATGCGGACCCGGGAGATGCACAAGCTGCCGAGCGCCTCGCGCGAGAAGGGGCAGATCCGCGAGGGCATCCGGTACGTGCGCGGCCGTTCGGACATCATCGTGATCATGGTCGTGCTGAGCGTCGTCTCGACGTTCGGCCTCAACTTCCAGCTCACGTCGGCGATGATGGCGCGCGTCGAGTTCGGGATGGGTGCCGGGGAGTACGGCATGCTCGGGTCGATCCTCGCGATCGGGTCGCTCACCGGCGCGCTCATGGCGGCCCGGCGGGAGCGGCCGCGCGTGCGGCTCGTGATCGGGTCGGCCTTCGGTTTCGCGATCGCGACCGGGGTCATGGCGCTCATGCCGAGCTACACGACGTTCGCGATCGCCTGCATCCCCGTCGGGTTCATGTCGCTGACCATGATGACCGCAGCCAACACGACCATCCAGATGACGACCGACCCCGTCATGCGCGGGCGCGTCATGTCCCTGTACATGATCGTGTTCCTGGGGGCGACGCCCGTCGGCGCTCCGATCGTCGGCTGGATCGCGGAGGCCTACGGGCCCCGCTGGGCGATCGGGATCGGTTCCATCACGGCGCTCCTGGTCTCCGTGGGGGCCGCGATCTGGGCCATGCGGAGCTGGAAGTTCACGGTCAGCTACCGCGTGACCCGGCGTCCGCACCTCGTGGTCACCTACCCCGAGGGCGGGACCCCCAAGGAGCGCAACGCGCGCAGCGAGACGCGTCGTCGGCTCGGTGTGGACGACGCCGAGGACGCCGCGTCCGCAGCCTGAGCTGCGGGTCGCCCGGGGTGCCCGGGTCGTCCTGGCGTGCGCCGACTTCCACCGGCCCGGCGTGAAGATGCCCGCCCCGCCTCACGAGACGGGGCGGGCATCGTCACGTCACGGGGTCAGGCCAGGGCGTCGACCACGAAGTCGATGCTGTGCGTGAGCAGCTCGACGTCCGTGGGCTCGATCGCGGGGAACATCCCGATGCGGAGCTGGTTGCGCCCGAGCTTGCGGTAGGGGAAGACGTCGAGGATCCCGTTGGTGCGCAGTGTCGTGATGACCTGCGTCGCGTCGATCGACTCGTCGAGGTCGATCGTCCCGACGACGGTGGAGCGGTCCTCGGGGCGCGTGACGAAGGGGGTGGCCCAGTCGCGTGACTCGGCCCACGAGTACAGGGTCCGGGCCGAGGACGCGGAGCGGGCGCTCGCCCACGCGAGGCCGCCCTGCTCGTTGAGCCAGTCCACCTGCTCGGCGAACGTCACGAGCGTGGCGACCGCCGGGGTGTTGAGGGTCTGGTCCTGGCGGGAGTTCGTGATCGCCGCGCCGAGAGAGAGGAACTCGGGGACCCAGCGGTCGCCGGACTCGATGTCCTGGGCGCGCGCGACGGCGTCGGGCGACATGATCGCGACCCACAGCCCGCCGTCGGACCCGAAGACCTTCTGCGGTGCGAAGTAGTAGACGTCCGTCTCCGCGAGGTCGACCGGCAGCGCACCCGCGCCCGACGTCGCGTCGACCAGGGTGAGTGCACCCTGCTCGCGCGCACCGGGCACGCGGCGCACGGGGGCCATGGCCCCCGTCGACGTCTCGTTGTGGGGCCAGGCGTAGACGTCGATCCCGTCCGCGGCCTCGGGGACCGCGACCGACCCCGGGGGGGCGGTGATCACCTGAGAAGGCGCAAGGAACGGCGCACGCGTGGTCGCGGTCGCGAACTTGGCGCCGAACTCGCCGAACGCCGCGTGCTGGGCACGCTCGCGGACCAGGCACAGCGTCGCGACGTCCCAGAACGCCGACGACCCGCCGTTGCCCAGGACGACCTCGTAGCCCTCCGGGGCGTCGAAGAGCTCGGCGAGGCCGGACCGGATCCGACCGACCAGGGACTTGACCGGTGCCTGGCGGTGAGAGGTCCCCAGCAGGGAAGAGCCCGCCTCCGTGAGCGCGCGGACCTGCGCGTCACGGACCTTGGAGGGGCCGCAGCCGAAGCGGCCGTCGCTGGGCAGCAGGTGCGGGGGGACGGTGATCTGGGTGGGCTCAGGCACAGGGCAACGATAGTCCGGCCTGGCGCGAACACCGCTCGGCGTCCACAATGTCGGTGGCTCGGACCTAAACTAGTGGTCAGCGGCCCGCCGGTGCGGCAGGTGCCCCCAAGCCCCCGAGCGACAGGAGCGCGACGTGACCGACCTGATCGATACCACCGAGATGTATCTGAAGACGATCTATGAGCTGGACGAGGAGGGGATCGTTCCTCTGCGTGCGC
>NZ_JBHVOS010000024.1:0-77315 GCF_042887685.1 Oerskovia sp. NPDC057915
CGCCCCCCACCCCCACCACCCGTTCTCACAACTTGCCCCCCACACGCTCTCGACCTCGCGACCCGCGCCCCCCCCCCCCCCCCGGGCCCCCCCCCCCCCCCCCCCCACGGCCGCGGGTCGTCGGTGCAGCCCGCACGAGCGGCGCTGCGCCAGCCCCATGACGCGGGCCGGTACCCGTGTCGCACGACTACGGAGGCTCGATGTCCGCCCCACAGATCACGCCCACCGACACCGCCGTCGGCGCTCCGGAGGACTCCGGGCCGCCCGAGGGGCCGCGCAGGGTCCGCCCGCGCCGGGACCGCGACGGGTCGCACGCCCGGAACTACAGCCCCGGGTTCTTCGCCAAGCTCGCCCTCATGGCCGTCATCGACGCGCTGGGCGTGTACGTGGTCTGGTCCGCGTGGACGGCTGAGTCGTACGGCATCCTCGCCGCGTCTGCGGCCATGCTGGTCGCCGCCAACTGGGTCTACTTCTCCAAGCGCGCGCTGCCGCTCAAGTACATCCTGCCGGGCCTGATCTTCCTGCTTGCGTACCAGATCTTCGTGGTGGCCTACACGGGCTACATCGCCTTCACCAACTACGGCACGGGGCACAACTCGACCAAGGAGCAGGCGATCGAGGCCCTGCTCGTGCAGAACGAGCGCCGCGTCGAGGGGTCCGAGTCGGCTCCGCTCACGGTCGTCGAGGACGGCGGCACGCTCGCCTTCGCGATCGTCACGCCCGACGGCGACGTCGAGGTCGGGTCGGCCGAGCAGCCCCTGACCGTGGTCGACGACGCGACGGTCGAGGCCGGCCGCGCGACCGCTGTCCCCGGGTACACGGTCCTCGAGCGAGGCCAGGTGCTCCAGCGCCAGGAGGAGGTCACGAACCTCCGCGTGCCCGTGTCCGACGACCCCGAGGACGGGTCGATCCGTACGCCTGACGCGATGACGGGCTTCGTCTACACCTCGACGCTCGAGTACGACGACGCGGCCGACACCATGACGGACACGACGACCGGGACCGTCTACAGCCCCAACGACGACGGCCAGTTCGAGGCTGCGGACGGCACGACGCTCGCCGTCGGCTGGCGCGTGGCGGTCGGCTTCGACAACTTCGTCACGGCCTTCTCCGACGGGCGCTACGCGCAGCCCTTCGTCAAGATCCTCGCGTGGACGTTCGTGTTCGCGATCGGTTCCGTGGCGACCACGTTCCTGCTGGGCCTGTTCCTCGCGATCACGTTCAACGACGTGCGCATGCGCGGCCGCAAGATCTACCGCGTGCTCATGATCCTGCCGTACGCGATCCCGGGCTTCCTCGCGGCGCTGCTGTGGTCGGGCCTGCTCAACACGAGGTTCGGGTTCATCAACGAGGTCCTGCTGGGGGGAGCGGAGATCCCGTGGCTCACCGACCCGGTGCTCGCGAAGCTCTCGGTGCTCTTCGTGAACCTGTGGCTCGGCTTCCCCTACATGTTCCTGATCTGCACGGGCGCCCTGCAGTCGCTGCCGTCGGACGTCATGGAGGCCGCGAAGATCGACGGCGCCGGCCGCTGGCGCACGTGGCGCTCGGTCACGCTGCCGCTGCTGCTCATCTCGACGGCACCGCTGCTCATCTCGTCGTTCGCGTTCAACTTCAACAACTTCACGCTCATCTACATGCTCACCGGGGGTGGTCCACGGTTCGGGGACGCCTCGGTCCCGCTGGGGCACACCGACATCCTGATCTCGATGGTCTACCAGATCTCCGGGGTCGACGGGTCGGCTCCGAAGAACTTCGGGCTCGCGAGCGCGCTGTCGATCGTCATCTTCGTGATCGTCGGCACCATCTCTGCCCTGGCCTTCCGGAGCACCCGCAAGTTCGAGGAGATCAACTGACATGGCGACCACCTCCGTCTCCGCTCCCGTCGGCTCGGCGGGCTCGTCCTCCGGCGGCGCGTCCGGTCCCGAGGGCCGCACGCGCATGAAGCCCGGCCGCTGGTTCAGCGAGCTCGGCTGGCGTCACCTCGTGGGCGTCGTCGCGGTCGTGTTCTCGGCGTTCCCGCTGGTCTACGTGCTGTCGGCGTCGCTGTCCGAGAACGGGACCCTCACGGGCTCCAACACGCTCTTCGCCGACGTGAGCTCGGTCAACTACGCGGAGCTCGGCGACTCGCTGTTCTGGACGTGGATGCTCAACACGCTCGTGATCGCGGTCGCGACGTCGGTCGGCACCGTGCTCATGGGCGCCGCCGCGGCGTACGCCTTCTCCAGGTTCCGCTTCACGGGTCGCCGCACGGGCCTGACGTCGCTGCTGATCATCCAGATGTTCCCGCAGATGCTCGCGTTCATCGCGATCTTCCTGCTGCTCCTGAGCCTCGGCGACGTGGTCCCGGCCCTCGGCCTGGACAGCAAGCTGGCGTTGATCTGCGTGTACCTGGGTGGCGCGCTGGGCGTGAACACGTTCCTCATGTACGGCTTCTTCAACACGGTCCCGCGCGAGCTCGACGAGGCCGCGAAGCTCGACGGCGCGACGCACGCGCAGATCTACTGGACGATCATCCTGCGCCTCGTGGCGCCGATCCTGGCCGTCGTGGCGCTGCTGTCGTTCATCAGCACGTACGGCGAGTTCATGATCGCCCGCATCGTCCTGACCTCGGAGGCCAACTGGACGCTCGCGGTCGGCCTGTACGGGTGGGTCTCGTCGCTGCGCGAGGCGAACTGGGGCCTGTTCACCGCGGGCGCCGTCATCTCGACGCTCCCGGTGCTGGCGCTGTTCCTCTACCTGCAGAAGTACATCGTGGGCGGTCTGACGGCCGGCTCGGTCAAGGGCTGACCCGTGAGCACCACCGCGCCCGACGACGCCACGTCCGCCGGGAGGACCACCTCGCCTCGCGAGGTGGTCGCCCTGGCCGCGCACCACGACGGCTCCGAGGTCCACGTCCCCGGCGGCACCCCCGCCCTGGGGGACGTGGTCCCGGTCCGGGTGCGCGTGCCACGTGTGCCCGGCGGGCCGGACGCGCAGGTCCGGGCCGTGTGGCTGCGGACCGTGCGCGACGGCGAGCCGCGCCTCTCGCAGGCCCGGCTCGAGAGCGAGGACGAGCACGAGTCCTGGTACGTGGCCGACGTCCTGGTCCACAACCCGGTCACGGGCTACCGGTTCTTCCTGGACGTCCCGGGCGGGTACCGGTGGCTCAACGGGCGCGGGGTCTTCGACCGTGACGTGCCCGACGCCGCGGACTTCCGCCTGACCGTGCACCCGTCCGCCCCGGCCTGGATGGGCGACGGCGTGGTCTACCAGGTCTTCCCGGACCGGTTCGCGCGCTCGGCCGAGGCGGACGACCGACCTGTCCCGGACTGGGCGCAGCCCGCCGACTGGGACGACGAGCCGCTCGCGGCCGGGCCCGGTGTCGGGACGCAGTACTACGGCGGCGACCTGCGGGGGATCGAGGAGCACCTGGACCACCTCCAGGCGCTGGGCGTCGGGACGGTCTACCTGACCCCTGTCTTCCCGGGGCGCTCGAACCACCGCTACGACGCGAGCACGTTCGACCACGTCGACCCGCTGCTGGGCGGCGACGAGGCGTACGCGTCGCTCTCGCGGGCGGTGCACGAGCGCGGCATGCGCCTGCTCGGCGACCTGACGACGAACCACACGGGTGCGGGCCACGAGTGGTTCGAGCGTGCGCACGCGGACGAGTCGAGCACCGAGCGCGACTGGTTCTACTGGACGCCGGGCGAGCCCGGGTACGTGGGCTGGCTCGAGCACGCGTCGCTGCCCAAGCTCAACTACGGCTCGCCCACGCTCGGGGCGAGGATGATCGACGGGCCGGGCTCCGTCGTCGGGCGCTACCTGGGGGAGCCGTTCGCGCTCGACGGGTGGCGCATCGACGTCGCGAACATGACGGGCCGCTACGCCGACGAGGACCGCACGCTCGAGATCGCGCGCCGCATCCGTGCGACCATGCGTGACATCAACCCCGACGCGGTCCTGGTGAGCGAGCACTTCCACGACGCCTCGGGCGACCTTGCGGGCGACGGCTGGCACGCCAACATGAACTACTCGGCGTTCACGCGACCGATCTGGACGTGGCTCGCGCCGCACGACTCGACCGTCCCGTTCCTGGGGCTCCCCGTCACGACGCCCCGCCGTGGCGGTCGCAGCATGGTCGAGACCATGCGCGACTTCGACGCCGTCCTGCCGTGGGCCGTGACGTCGCGCCAGTGGAACATGCTCGGGTCGCACGACACCCCGCGCCTGCGCTCGATCGTGGGCTCGGCCGAGATGGTCGAGGTCGCCGCGACGCTCCTGCTGACCTACCCCGGCACGCCCGTGATGTTCGCGGGCGACGAGGTCGGGCTCACGGGCACCAACGGCGAGCACGCACGCGTGCCCATGCCGTGGGACCGCCCCGACCGCTGGGACGGCGGGACGTTCGAGGTCTACCGGCGGCTCGTCGCGCTGCGCCGGGGGAGCCGGGCGCTGCGCGAGGGCGGGCTGCGCTGGCTCGTGGTCGACGACGACGCCGTGGCGTACCTGCGCGAGACGCTCGACGAGCGCGTGCTCGTCGTCGTCGCACGCGACGCGTGGGCCGGGGCCCGCCTGCCGCGGCACCTGCTCGACGGGGCCGACGCCGAACGGCTGTACGGGGGCTTGTCCCTCGACGTGACGCCGGACGGCCTCGACGTGACGGCCGCTGGCCCGGCCGTCGGCGTCTGGCGGCTGGCCTGAGCCGTCCCCCTGGCCCGAGCTGCGCACGGGCGTCCACCGGGGCTGCAGGCGCGGGTCGAGGGGGCCTGAGGCGCACCCGTCCGCGGCGGAGCCCTGGGAACGAGCACCACGGCTCCGCGCGGCGTCGATAGGGTGGGACCCGTGCCCCACACGATGCCAGGAAGCGCCCTCGGATACTCGGTCGACGACGTCGAGCGCTGGGTCCCCGAGCCGCCCAAGAGCAAGGCCCGCACGCCCTTCGAACGGGACCGCGCGCGCGTGGTCCACTCCTCGGCGCTGCGTCGGCTCGGTGCCAAGACCCAGGTGCTGGGGCCGGGCTCCGACGACTTCGTGCGCACGCGCCTGACGCACAGCCTCGAGGTCGCGCAGGTGGGTCGGGAGATGGGGCGCGCGCTCGGGTGCGACCCGGACGTCGTCGACACCGCGTGCCTGGCCCACGACCTGGGGCACCCACCGTTCGGGCACAACGGTGAGCGTGCCCTCGCGGAGATCATGGCGGACCACGGCGGCTTCGAGGGGAACGCCCAGACGTTGCGGCTCCTGACACGCCTCGAGCCCAAGGTCTTCGCCGCGGACGGCACGCCCGTGGGCCTCAACCTGACCCGTGCGAGCCTCGACGCGAGCGTCAAGTATCCGTGGCGCCGGGGCGAGGGGCCCGTGCGCGCGGACGGATCCACGACGCACAAGTTCGGCGTCTACCCCGACGACGTGCCCGTCTACGCGTGGCTGCGCGAGGGCGCCCCCGAGCACGTCAAGTGCATGGAGGCCCAGGTCATGGACCTGGCCGACGACATCTCCTACTCGGTGCACGACGTCGAGGACGCGATCGTGGGCGGCAAGCTCGACCTCGCGGTCCTCGCGGACCCCGACGAGCGCGCGCGCGTCGTGGCCGCGGTCCGCGCCTGGTACGGCGACGCGTACACCGCGGACGAGCTCGACGCCGCGATCTCCCGGCTCGAGGCGACCGGCCACCTGATGCAGGGGTTCGACGGGTCGCGCCGGGCGCTCGCGGCGCTCAAGGACTCGACGAGCCAGCTCATCGGGCGGTTCAGCGGGTCGGCGCAGGCCGCTACGCGTGAGGAGTACGGCGACGGTCCGCTCACGCGCTACTCGGCCCGCCTGGTGGTCCCGGAGACGACGTCCGCGGAGATCCTCGCGCTCAAGGGCATGGCGGTCGCGTACGTCATGGCCCCGCGCGAGCAGGAGCCGCTGCACCACCAGCAGCGGCAGGTCCTGGCGGACCTCGTCGGGGTCTTCATCGACAAGGCCCCCGGTGCGCTCGAGGCGCCCTTCGCGGCGGACTGGGTCGAGGCGCCCGACGACGCCGCTCGCCTCCGCGTCGTCGTCGACCAGGTCGCGTCGCTCACCGACGTGAGCGCCTACCAGCTCCACGAGCGGTGGGTCTCCGGGCCGCGCTGACCCGTTGGACGCGGCGACGGCCCGGCCCCCGGTGGGGGTCGGGCCGTCGCTGTGCTCGATGTGTTCGCTGTGTTCGCTGTGCTCGATGACCTCGGGGCCTCGCGGGCGGGTGCCCGTGCCTGTCGCGGGGCTTGCTCAGCCGAGGGTGGTCGTGAGCTGGGCGACGAACTCGTCGAGCGCGTAGGGGATGCTCAGGACGGTCGGTGCGGAGGTCGCCATGGCGTAGTCCATGCCGACGACGCGGATCACGCGGTCGTCGACGACCGAGGGCAGCGCCGCGAACAGCGGGTTGCCCACGAGGGTGTCGTAGACGGTCTCGTCGACGTCGATGAGGATGAACGCGTCGGCGTCGAGCGTCGGGACGAGCTCGGAGCTGACCGAGACCGACGACGCGTCCTCGGCGCCGCAGACCGTGAGGGTGCCCGGGGACGGGACGAGCCCGATCTGGGTCAGCAGCTCGATGCGCGGGTCGGAGGGGCAGAAGACGATGAGGCCGCCCTCGCCGTTCATCGCGTACGTGATTGTCTTGCCCTGGAGCTGCGGGTTGGCCGCGGCGGTCTCGGCGACCTTCGTCGCGACGCCCTCGACGAGCTCGTCGGCCTTGGCGGGCTGCCCCAGGGCCGCGCCGATCATCGTGGTCTGGTCCTGCCACGACGTCTCCCACGCGGAGCCCGGGAACGCGAGCGTCGGGGCGATCTCGGAGAGGCGTTCGTAGGCCGTGTCGGTGATGCCCGAGTAGACGGCGACGATCACGTCGGGACGCAGGGCCGCGATCTGCTCGAACGGGACGTCGGGGTTGCTCGTGAGCAGCTCGGGCGTGGCGCCCTCGAAGGTCTCGGTCAGCCAGGGAAGGATGTCGTCCTCGATACCGGGGCCCGTGAACCGCTCGATGCCCACGGGGACCTTGCCGAACGCGACGACCGCGTCCTGGCTGCTCCAGCCGATGGTCACGACCCGCCGAGGCTCGGCCTCGATGGTCGTCGAGCCGTACGTGTGCTCGATCTCGACCGGGAACGCGTCGGCCTCGGCGAGGCTCGTCGCGGCGACGTCAGCGCCGCCCGCGGGGGCCGGCGTCGAGGCGTCGGTCCCTCCCGTCGAGCAGGCCGCGAGGGCGGACACGGTCGTGAGCATGGCGACGGCGCCCAGGAGGCGGCGTCGGGGAGCGGTGCGACGGCGGGTGGTGGTCGGGGTCATGAAGGGTCCTCCGTCGGGCGTATCGCTGTGCGACTCGACGCCCGCTAGTTAGATGAGCCTAGCCTTAGTTGGCGCGACGAAGGCGAGGCTAACCCGGGCGGGATCGAGAAATCCTGCCAGCGATGACCGATTTCCCGCCAGGCTCAGCGGCCGGGCGCTCCGAGCAGGCGCGCGTACGCAGCAGGCGACATGCCCGTGGTGCGGCGGAAGACCGTGACGAACGTGCTCGGGCTCGAGTACCCGACCTCGCGCGCGACCTCGCGGACCGGGCGACCCTCGGCGAGCAGGACGAGGGCCGCACCCGTGCGCGCGAGGATGCGCCACTGCGCGAACGAGAGCCCCGTCTCCTCGACGAACCGGCGCATGAACGTGCGCGGGCTCGTGCCGATCTCCGACGCCCAGGCGTCGAGCGATCGACCGTCCCCCGGGTGCGCGAGCAGACTCTCGGCGACGAGCAGCAGGTCGACCTCGCGCGGCATGCGCAGCTCGATGCTCGCGACCGGCAGCGGCACCATCTGCTCGACCGCGAGCGCCTGGAGGCTGTGCCGGCTGGGGTCCGGCATCACGGCCGACACGTCGTGCAGGAGCAGCTCGCGCAGCAGCGCGCTGACCGGAACTCCGACCACGCTCTCCCACCGCGGCGCGACCTGGTCGGGATTCAGGTAGGTCGCGTAGACGGTCACGTCCGGATCGGCCCGGACCCTGTGCCGCGTCCGTGCGGGAAGCCAGATCCCCAGCGTGGGCGGGACCAGCCACCGTCGACCCAGGGCCTCGACGTCGAGCGGTCCACCCTCACCCCAGACGAGCTCGTGCTCGTAGTGGACCTCGTCGGGCCACTCGCGCGCGTGGCCCGGCTCGAACACGTTGGTCGCGAGGCTCCACGGGTCGGCGACCATCCGCCCCTCCGGAGCCAGGTAGGGCACCGCGGGCTCCTCGGTGAACGACGGAGCACCCCAGAGGCGGATGCTCCCGGGGTGCTCGTCGATCGTCATGGGCAGGACGTTACCGCCCCTGCCCGCCCGGCCGGTCGGTGGACCGGCCCGTCCTGGCGCGCGGGCGGCCGGCCGCTCAGCCCGCCGGCTGCTCGCTCATCCAGGCGTCGCTCGCGCGCTGCACGTCGTCGGGAGTGACGGAGTCCGCGACCGTCGTGAAGTACCAGCGGTGCCCGAACGGGCAGCGCACCGAGGCCTGGCGGAAGCCCTCGAACCAGTCCGCGGGCTCGGACGTGCTCGTCGCGCCCGCGGCGATGGCGCGGGCGTACGCGGCGTCGGTGTCGGGGACGGGCACGGTGAACGACACGGGCGTCGGGCCCGTCGGGTCGGGGGCCACGGAGCCCGCGCCGGGGAACTCCTGGGCGACCGTGAACGTCGAGAACCCGGATGCCGTGGGCAGGCGCAGGTCGGAGTGGATGATCGCGTCGCCGGCCGTGATGACGTCGTCGACCTCGGCGCCGAACGCCGCGGTGTAGAAGTCGATGGCCGCGCGCGCGTCGGAGACGGCGAGGTTCGGGTGCAGGGCTGACATGTCCATGGTTCCTCCAGTGGTCGGTGCTGCCGGTTCATCCATCGTCGTGTCGGTGCGCGGTGGCAGTCTTGGAGGAATGCGACACGTACCTGCGGGCGCCGGCAGCGCCCCGAGCGGCCTCGACGCCCCGAGCGGCGGAGTACCGTCCACCACGTACGGCGTGGTGGACCCCGCCGCCGCGCGCCGGGCGTTCGCGCTCGAGCGCCTGCCCGCCCCGGCCGACCTCGCGGACCGCGTCGACTGGTTCTGGCTCGTGCGCTGGGACCTGCCCGCCGGGGAGTCGTTCACCCAGACCGTGATCCCGCACCCGTGCGTCAACCTCGTCGCCGAACCGAGCGGGTTCGCGGCCCACGGCATCCCCGACGGTCTCTTCGACCGGACGCTGCTCGGGGCCGGCGTCGTCGTCGCCGCGAAGCTGCGGCCGGGCGCGCTGGCCGTGCCGCGCGGGACGTCCGTGCCGGCGTCGGGCGTCCTGGGGCCGGGGGCCGACGAGGTGGGGGAGCGCGCCCTCGCGCTCGCCCGGCGCGGCCAGGACGAGGCCGCGGTCGGCCTCCTCGTGGACCTCCTGCGCGACCGGCTGGCACCGGACCCCGCGCTGCCGACGGTCTCCCGCGTGCTGGACGCCGCGACGTCGGGCGAGCTCGGCCCGCACGCCCGCGTCGCCGACCTCGCGCGCATCGCCGGGACCAGCACGCGCAGCCTCCAGCGGCTCCTCGGGGAGCGCGTCGGCGTCGGGCCCAAGTGGGTCCTGCAGCGCCACCGTGTCCACCTCGCCGCCGAGCGCCTGGCCGCCGACCCCGGGCAGGACCTCGCGGCGCTCGCGGTCGATGTCGGCTACTACGACCAGGCGCACCTCGCTGTGGACTTCGTCTCCGTGACCGGTCACACCCCGGGCGCGTACGCCCGCCGGTGCGCGGAATCACGGGCCCGGCTGCTGCAGCTCACGTCCTCCTGAGCGGGCCGCAGCGCGGCCCGCTCCGTCTCGGGCACGCGCCCGGCGTGACACGTGGGCGGCGGCACCTACACTCGGGTACGTGGCAGGTCTGATCCGACGCGAGGACGTCGACGCGGTGCGCGAACGCGCGAGGATCGACGAGATCGTGTCCTCGCACGTGACCCTCAAGCCCGCCGGCGTCGGCTCGCTCAAGGGGCTGTGCCCCTTCCACGACGAGCGCTCCCCGTCCTTCCACGTCCGCCCCCAGGTGGGGCGATGGCACTGCTTCGGCTGCAACGAGGGCGGCGACGTCATCTCGTTCGTGCAGAAGATCGACGGTATGACGTTCACCGAGGCCGTCGAGTACCTCGCGGACCGTGTGGGCGTCCAGCTGCGCTACGAGGAGGGCGGCGGCCCGCGTCGCACCGAGGAGCCCGGCAAGCGCCAGCGCCTGCTCGAGGCCCACCGCGTGGCCTCGCAGTACTTCTCCGAGCAGCTCTTCGCGCCCGGCGCCACGGTCGCGCGCGCGTTCCTCGCCGAGCGCAGCTTCGACCGCTCGGACGCCGAACGCTTCGGCGTCGGCTTCGCCCCGGCGGGCTGGGACTCGCTCCTGCGGCACCTGCGCGGGCGCGGCTTCACCGAGGCCGAGCTGATCGCGTCGGGCCTCATGAGCCAGGGCCAGCGCGGCATCTACGACCGCTTCCGCGGCCGCCTCGTGTGGCCCATCCGCGACGTCACGGGCGAGACCATCGGTTTCGGTGCGCGCAAGCTCTTCGACGAGGACCAGGGCCCCAAGTACCTCAACACCCCCGAGACCACGCTCTACAAGAAGTCCCAGGTGCTCTACGGGATCGACCTCGCCAAGCGCGAGATCGCCAAGAACAAGCGCGTCGTGGTCGTCGAGGGGTACACCGACGTCATGGCCGCGCACCTGTCGGGCGTCACGACGGCCGTCGCGACGTGCGGCACGGCGTTCGGCACCGACCACGCGCGCATCGTGCGCCGCCTCCTCGGGGACACGACTGCGGGCGGCGGGCTCCAGCTCGCGTCCGGCGCGTCGCTCGGGGGAGAGGTCGTCTTCACGTTCGACGGCGACGCCGCCGGTCAGAAGGCCGCCGTCCGCGCGTTCGGCGAGGACCAGCGCTTCTACGCCCAGACGTTCGTCGCGGTCGAACCCAGCGGCATGGACCCGTGCGAGCTGCGCATGGCGCGTGGCCCCGAGGGCGTGCGGGCGCTCGTCGACGGGCGTCAGCCCCTGTTCGAGTTCGTCATCCGCACCACGCTCGCCACGTTCGACCTCGACACCGCCGAGGGGCGCGTGGCCGCCCTGCGCGCCGCGGCGCCGGTCGTCGCGGGCATCCGCGACACGGCCCTGCGGCCCGAGTACGCGCGCATGCTCGCGGGCTGGATCGGGATGGACTCCGAGTCGGTGCGTCGCGCTGTCGCTGCGGCGGGCAAGGCCGGGGTCCCGCAGACGCTCCCGGCCCCGGTGCGGGTGGCACCACCCGGGCCCGACGACGCAGCCCCCGCGGCGCCGTCGGGTCCCGTCTTCGCGCAGCCCGACCCGCGCGACCCCGTCGCCCGCCTCGAGAGGCAGGCGCTCGTCGTCGCGCTCCAGTACCCGCAGTACGTGCCCGCCGAGGAGTTCGACGCGTTCACCGAGACGGCGTTCGCGACCCCTGCGTGGCGGGCCGTGCACGACGCGATCCGGGCTGCCGGGGGCATGGCGGGTGCCGCCGCGCACCCGGCCGGGCAGTGGGTCGAGCACGTGATCGAGCAGGCCCCCGAGACCGTCCGCGGCATCGTCAACCAGCTCGCGGTCGCGCCGCTGCCCGAGGACCGCGAGAACGTCATCCAGGGGTACGTGCAGGGCGTGATCAAGGCGTTCGTGGACCTGGGCCTCACGCGGCGCGTCGCGGACGCCAAGAGCCGTCTGCAACGCCTCGACCCGGCCGCCGACCCCGACGCCTACCGTGCGGCGTTCGCCGAGCTGCTGTCGGTCGAGAAGGAGCGCCGCGAGCTGCGCGAGCGCGTCTGAGTCCAGGGGGCCGGCCGCGCGCTCGCCGAGGGTGACGTGCCGAGTCGCCGAGGGTGACGTGACCGGCCGCCGACGGCAACGTGCGTGCCGCACGTGGCGACGCCTGTCGCTCGCCCCTCGTGTCCCGTCGTCGCAGTCGTCCACCCGGTCGCACGACCAGGGCTCGAGGCCGGGCTGTGGACAACCGGTGGCAGGTACCGAGACCGGACCAGGATGGTGGCCGCCGGCCGGCACCACGCGGGAGACAGAGCCCGCACCGTCGCTCATCCGAGGAGATCAACCATGTCCCGTGCCGTCGCTGTGCCCGTCATCGACCGAAGTGCCGTCCTCATCGTCGCGGGGCTCGCGGCTCTCGCGGCCGCCCAGGTCCTGTTCGGGGTGTCCCTCGCCGTCGGGCTGGGCGGAACCGACTACGCCACGTTCTACGCCACGAGCCCGGGCGACGCGATCGCCGCCGCAGTGCTCCTCGCCTCCAGCGTGCTCGGAGCCCTGGCGGGTGCGGTGGCCTTCCTGCTGGGCGTCTACCGCGCGGTCACCAACGTGGACCGCTACCTCGCGTTCCGCGTCGCGATCATGCCCCGACGGGTCGAGACGCCCACTCCCGCGGGGACGGGACACGCGCCGAGCGACCCCGGTCTCGAGCAGACGTTCGGCACCGTGAGATGACGGTCACATCACGGCGAGGTGGCCGGTCCGACCACTGACCGCGACCCGCGCCCAGGAGAGACGCAAGAAGGCCCCTGGTCCGCGTCTCCGCAGACCAGGGGCCTCGTGTCATGCTCCCGCGGTAGGACTTGAACCTACGACCGTCCGATTAACAGTCGGATGCTCTGCCAGCTGAGCTACGCGGGACCGCTCACCCACCGATCTTCACCGGTTGGGCGACCGGAGAAAACTCTATCAGCATCAGAGGGGTAGTCCGGACATCGATCGGAGCCGGTCCTCCGCGGCGTCGATCACAGCCCGCGTCCGGGCATCTTCCAGGTCCACACCAGCCTCGGTGACGACCTGGGAGAAGAGCGAGCCGTCGCTGTCACGGCGCACGGCGACCTTGGCCGTCCGCCCGCCGCCCAGCGTCACGACCTCCGCGAGGACCACCGACGACTGCACCCGTTCACGGACCGTCTGGGCGAGCGCGGTGCGCCGGACGTCCGCGAGGTGCAGGACCAGGGGAGCGGCGCCGTCGACCCACTCGACCGTGATCGACGCGGTGGCCGGGTCGTACCCCGCCTTGTCCACGTCGCACCACGGGCGCGAGGTCGCTGCGTCCCCGGTCGTGGCCAGGACCGTGCGGGTCGCGACCGCCCACGAGCCGTCGACGAGCTGCGCGGAGGCGAGCACCGCGTCCTTCGGGGCGAGGCGCAGGGACCTGCGGGCGTCGTCGGGCAGGGAGCTACGGGCGAACAGAGCCATGCCAGACACGGTACTGCCCCCGCGCCCGTGCGGCGCCCGCCTGCCGGTACGCTTGTCCGCCGAGGGGCAGTAGCTCAGTCGGTCAGAGCATCGGACTCATAATCCGCCGGTCGTGGGTTCAAGCCCCACCTGCCCTACGTTGCAAACGCTAGCGAGTCTCGGGGTTGGCTACATGGGTGGTGTAGCCAGAACGGTAGCCAACTCCGAACCCGAGCGATCCGGACCCGCAGGACGCGCCACCCCTGGTTCAGGTTCCAGTCCGCAACGGGTTTGTCTCGAGCAACATCGATCCAGTAGCCGCCGAAGCGGTCTGGGGACCGGACGACTATGCGATGCACGCCTTCTTCGACGAACTCGAGGCTCGAAGAAGACATGCCCGCACGACTGCTTCCCGGGCAGACGTCGCCCCACGCGAGGCGCACTGTCGGCAGCGAGCCTCATTGATCAGGTCAACCATGGCCCGATCTAGGCAGGGTGTGGCAAGGATCGGGCATGGGCGGACACGTCTCACCCAGTCACGAGCCCAAGTCAACGACCCGAGCTCCAACCAAGGACAGGAAGCCCCGCCCTCCCGAAGGAGGGCGGGGCTGTTCGTCGCGTCCGGGTCAGGCGGTGGGCTGTCCCCAGAGCTTGGCGAGGGCCTCGGTCTCGTTGGCGGCTGCGGGTGCGGTCCACCCGAGGATGACGCCGAGCATGCGGCGGGCCTCGGTCGTGTCCTTGCCCTGGCCCCAGAGCTGGGTCAGGCCCGTGAGCTCGGTCTCGTTGGCGGGTGCGTTGTAGCCGAGCAGGACGCCGAGCATTCGGCGGATCTCTCCGGTGTGCTCGACGGTCTGAGCGAGCTGTGCTGCCTGCGTGGGGGTCAATTCGTCCTCCGGGGTGGGGTTGGGGGTGGGGTTGGTGGGGGGAGTGCCGATGCCCAGGGCGACGCCGCGGGCCGACATGAAGGGGGCAGGGTTCTGCGGGGCGCCGTTGACGCGGGTCTCGAAGTGCAGGTGCGGCCCGGTCGAGTTGCCGGTTGATCCGACGGTGCCGATCTGCTGACCGGCCGCGACGGCTGCGCCGACCGCGACGTGGCGTGCGGTCATGTGCAGGTACCACGTCTCGACACCGCCGCCATGTGCGATCTTGACCATGTTTCCTCCGCCGGAGTCGAAGGCGGAGAAGATCACGGTTCCTGCGCTGGCGGCCCAGATCGAGGCGCCGGACGGCGCCCCGATGTCGGTACCAGCGTGGAGCTTCGTGACTCCGGTAACGGGATTCAGACGCATCCCGTATCCGGAAGTGATACGTCCTACTGCGGGGTTCACCCACATAGAAGGACTCCTTTCTGTTGTGCTGACCGGACCGATGTGACGGCCCGGACGGTTGATGCCCGACCCGGTCAGGCGCGCGGGGCCGGCGTGCCGGACGTCGGGTGCGCGTACGCGGTGCCCGCGTCCGCGGTGTGGCGTCCGATGTAGGTGGGGGTCTGCGCGGAGCCGAGGACGACCCGCGTGAGCCAGTCGGGGATGCGGGGCTCGGCCCAGCGCCACAGGGCGTACCAGGCGGCGATCGCCGCGGCCGTGACGAGCGCGAGCGTGGTCTCGGCCCCGAGCCAGTCGGCCAGGGCTGCGCCGAGGCCGCCCGGCAGGTGCGGGGTGATCGCGCGCAGGATCGCGGCGACGGCCGAACCCCACAGGACGGGAACGACCGTGCGCAGCCAGGACACGGCGCGGTCGGAGATCGGGTGGGTCGGGGTGGTGGTCACGCGGGGTCTCCTTGGGGTGTGGTGGTGAGGACGTCGCGCACCGCGAGCGCTGACACGTCGCCTCCGACGGCCGCGAGGAGGTTGTGGGTCGCGGCGGGGTAGTCGTAGGTCTGACCGGCACCTGGACGAGCGCGAGCGTCGAGCTCGCCGCCCGGTCCGCGCTGGCCGCGGACTTCTGGGTCGCGGAGACGTCCTTGCCGACGGCGACGACCAGGTCGTGGGTGGCCTCGCGTCGGGCGCAGGGCTGGCCGGTGACGGCGAGCCAGTTGTGGATCTCGCTCGGCATGCGCGCCTGGTCGGTGTCCGCCGGTCGTGGGGTCAAGCCCCGCCCTCCGAAGAGGGCGGGGCTCGGCCGCAGGGGAACTACGGGTCAGACGTCAAGGTGCGCTGCCAGACCTCCTCTCAGTTCCGCTCACCAAGCCGATCTGACGGCTCGAGCGGATCCCGGCGGGGCTAGGCCTGCTCGCTGGGAGATGCGCCCGACGGCGGCACGTGCGCGAGGGCGCCGGTCTCCGCGCTGTGCGCGCAGACCGGGGTCTGCGGGGAGCTGCGGGCCACCCGTGCGAGCGAGTCGGGGACGCGGGGCACGACCGTGCGCAGGCAGGACACGACGCGGTCGGAGACCCCGGACGTGGGCGCCGCCATCAGGCCGTGAGCGGGAACGACGCCACGATGGCGTTGAACTGCGCGGCCGAGACGCCCACGTTGGGCAGCGTCTGGGTGAGCGTGACGTACTGGTCCCAGCCGACGACAGGGGCCGAACGGCCACCCGAGACGATGATGGCCGCGTTGTTCGACTTGTTGAGAATCACGATCATTTTGTCCTCCAGGACGTTGGGTAGGGGCGGAGCGGGTGGGATCGCGGCGAGGATGCCGGGAATCTGTGCGATGCGAGCGTCGCCGGGGCAGGTCTTGCCGATGGCGGTGGAGTAGTACATGCCGCCGTCGACGCGGTAGCCCGGGCGGAACGGGGGAGAGGACTCCACCCCCAGGCGGTGCCAGGACAGGCCGCGAGAGCTCTCTCCGACGCGGGAGTCGGAAGCAAGCCGGATGGGGATCGTCCGATGGGTGTGGGTGATCCAGGTGGACAGGGCCTTGAGGGCCGCGACCTGTGCCGCGGTCCACGCCGGGGGTTGGCCGCCGGCGGTCCAGAGGCGCCCGTAGCCGTCCCAGGACTCGATCGAGATGGTCGCGTCGTTGCCCTGGTAGTCGGCGGCCGAGAAGAAGTCGGTGTCGATGTACTGCTCGACCGTGCCGTCCTCGGCGACGTAGAAGTGCGAGCAGGGTTGTCCGGGCTGCGAGAAGTAGGGATAGAGCGACGACGCGTCGGTGACCGCGGTGTGGAAGTTGATGCGGTGGCGGACGGTGGCGCGAACGTTCTCCGTGTTCGCGTGCGGGATCAGGCGCTGGACAGCGCCTGGGTAGATCGCCATAGGTTCCTCCTTGCATGACGAGGGCCCCGACGTGGTCACGTGCGGGGCCGGTGGATGAGGGGACGTGGAGCAGGGGGTCAGGGAGCCCCAGGGACCGCGCGAAGGAGCGTGATCAGGACGGCGAGCAGCGAGCCGAGCCCGACGACCGACGAGACGACGACCGAGGCGACGGTCCACCCGGACGTGCCCGCCTTCGTCCCTGCGGCGGCGTTCTTCTCGAGCTCGCCGATGGCCACGGAGTGCACGGCGGCGAGGCGGTCGGACGCGTCGAGGCGGCGCGCGTGCTCCTCGAGGCGCGCGGTCTGCACGGCGAGCGCTGCGTCGACCTTGCCTTCGAGACGGGCGAGGGTCACGGGGACGGACTCGGCCTGCTGCTGCTCGGGGGTGTTCATGCTCGTCCGTCGCCGAAGGTCTCGCGGGGCGTTCTGTCGGGCCGCACGGCGTGCCTCCTCGACGGGTCGGGTTCGGGGTGGGAGCAGGCGCGGCTCGTCGTCGTTCCTGCCGGTGAGCGTCGATGGTGTGCCTCACGACGACCGCCGAACGGTCACGACGGGCCTCCGTCGGCGTCGATCGGGGCGGTGAGGCCCACGACCGCTTCGGCGGTGACGATCCAGGGGGCGCGGAGCCGGGGACCGAGGTCGGCCCAGCGCCCGTGCGTGTCGGTGGTGTGGCGGGCGTACACCAGCGCTGCGATGCCCTCGACGATCGTGGATCCCTCGGACGGGGCGGCGCGGTTGCCGTCGCGGTCGAGCGGTATGCCTAGGTGCTCTGCGATGGCGGGGACGGCGTTGGACAGGAAGAAGAGGCGGGCTGCATCGAGGTAGGGGTCGGGTCCGGTCATGGGAGGCTCCTGGCGTCGTCGGGCATGTGCGGGGCGCGGTAGGTGCCCGGTGCCCGGTGCGAGAGGGCGGACGGGTGCAGGCGGCGCTGATGGTTGCGTCCGGTCATGCGGCAGACCGGGGGGCCGGCTCCCCGTCCTGTGCGACGTGCGTGGGCGGCCTGTCGCGGCCTGTCGGGCCGGCCGCCGCTGCGGCACGCTCTGTCGGGGTCCTGCCGCCGTACATCCCGAACCGCAGGGCCCCGGGGCCGCCGGACTCGGCCGCGTTCGCCTCGGCGAGGCAGGGCACCACGACGGGGCAGGCGTCACAGATGCGACGGGCCTGGTCGTAGGCGGCCGGGAGGTCCGAGACGGGGTGCCACGGGTCTCCCTGCAGCTCGTGGTCCCAGCCTCGGCACGCGGCGTCGAGGCGCCACTGCGCAGGTTCGGGGGTCGAGAGTCGGATCGTCGGTCGGGTGAGCGACGTGGCGCGCAGGTCTGTCATCGGTCCTCCTGGGTCTCGGGGTATCGCTGGTGCGGGGCCGACCGCCTCGTGCCAGCAGGCGGTCAGGGTGCTGGTGGACCCGGACGACGGCGGACCGCGTCAAGCCCTCGTACTGCGCATCACGTGGCTGACGGCGGCCTCGCCGGTGGGGTCGAGGTAGCCGAGGGTCGAGCGGACGAGGTTGTCGGGGTCGACGTGCTGCATCTGCTCGGCGCGCCGGTGGATCGTGAGTGCGAGCCGTTGGGTCTTGCTGCGCCCCAGGTCGATGCCGTTCTCGTCGGCGAACTCCCGGATGCGCCGTTCCCACCCCGTGCGGGTCATGGACATGGCGACGTCTCCTGGTCTCTTCGTCCGTGGCGTACCTCGGAGCGGGGTGCTGTTGGGGGCTCAGGCTGCGGCCGAGACGTCCCGGGTGGTGACGAGCGCGTGCGGTGTGGTGCCGAGCGCGGTCGCGAGCGCGGTGATCTCGCGGACCGTGAAGTCGCCGCGGCCGTTGAGCTTGCGGTCGAGCGACGTCCTCGGGATGCCCGACGACGCGGCGAGCGAGAGCTTCGTCAGTCCGCTCTGCCGTCGTGCCGTCTCGATGTTGGCGGCCACTGCGGATGCGTAGTGGTTGCTGTCCATGTCGGCAACACTAATGCCCACATGGGCAGCGCGCAATCTCATCAGTGCCCCACTTTCGGCAGCAAGGGTGTCCGGATGATCATGTACGCTGCCCGTATGGACATCAATGAGGCAACAGCTCGTGCCATCGCAGCGGAACGGGCGATCAGCGGGATGACTGTTCGCGAGCTCGCCGCGAGGGCCGGGATCCCGGAGCGATCCCTCATGCGCGTCCTGCAGGCGGAGCGCGAGATCAAGGTCGTCCAGGTGGCGCAGCTCGCGGAGGCGTTCGAGATCTACCCCCACGAGATCATCGAGCGTGCCGAGGTGATCCTCGCGCGTGCCGAGAAGGAGAAGCCGTCGCCCGGCGCGTCCGTGCATGCGTTCCCCGCGCGCACCCGGCCCGGCGGTACTACCGTCGCTGAACCGCGAGTCATCGCGGCGATGGAGGACTACGACGGTGAGGACCTGGTGGCCGAGATGGAGAGCCACGAGGAGCAACCGTAGGAGCGTGGAGATGTACGACCTGATCGAGCACGCGGAGTCGTTGGGGCTGGAGGTGCTGTTCGACGACCTGGGTGCCAGGCACGCGCACGTCCGCGAGGACGGTGTCGTGGTCGTCAACGACGCCCGGTCGTACCTCCTGCAGCGGGCGGCGCTCGCGCACGAGTGCGGGCACCACGTCCACTGCCACGTGCACGCCGTCGGCGCCCTCGAGTCGAGGCAGGAGCGGCAGGCCGACGAGTATGCCGCGAACCTGCTCTTCGGGCCCAGGGAGTATGCCCAGGCGGAGCGCATGTACGGGCCCGATGCCACGATGATCGCGCGCGAGCTCGGCGTCCCCGCCCGGATGGTCCATGCCTGGCGGCGTGCCTGGCGCGCGAACGCGCACCGCGTCCCTCGGGGCTTCACCGTGCTCGGCTGACACGTCCGGTCGAGAATCCGGAGGACCGTGCGCGGCGGCCCGTGGCAGCCTGGGCCGCATGATCTCCAACACCGACGCACCGCGCCCCGTGCTCGGTGACGTCCTCCTGGTCGATGACCTCCGGGTGTTCCGGCAGGAGGTCTCGGGCTCGGTCGCGCGGACGTCCGCCCAGGGCCGCGACCTGCTGCGCTACGCAGTGGCGGCCGGTCACCGGTGGGAGCAGGTCTGGCTCGATCACGACCTGGGCGACCTGACGGGGGTCGAGGACATGATCGGTCCGGTCGTGGACTGGCTCTGCGAGCAGGCGTCGGCCGGTCGGCCCGCCCCGGTGGGAGTCGTCGTGGTGCACACGACGAACGCCCCGGCCGGAGCGTCGATGGTCCGGGTGCTGCGCGCCGCCGGGTACCAGGTCGTGCGAGTGGTGGCGCGCGAGCATCTCGACGTGGACCCCGTGCTGTACGAGGCCGCGACGGGTCACCGGCCGCGCGGCTGACGTCGAGTGTGCAGTTCGAGCTGTCGGCGAGGGGCGGAAGACAGCCCGAGCTGCACACTCGACGCAAGGAGTCGCGCTTCCGGCCGTTCTCCCCGTGCGCTGCGCCGCACACCGGCGTTCCATGAGAGTCATGGACCTCCAGATCCGCCGCGTCTACGCGGACCCCACGCCCGACGACGGCTACCGCGTCCTGGTCGACCGGCTCTGGCCGCGGGGGTTGAGCAAGGAACGGGCCCGAGTGGACCGCTGGCTCAAGGAGGTCGCGCCGTCGACCGCGCTGCGCACCTGGTTCCACCACGACCACGCGCTGTTCGACGAGTTCGCCGCGCGCTACCGCGCCGAGCTCGACCAGAACCCCGCCGTCGACGACCTGAGGGCGATCGTCGCCGAGCACCCGGTCGTGACCCTGCTCTACGGGGCCAAGGACGAGCAGGACAACCAGGCGGTGGTGCTGCGCGACTACCTGGCGGCGACGGGCTGACGGGGTGGCACTAGGTCGAAAACGGGGTGGCGCGCCCGGTCGAGAACGGGGTCGAGGGCGCTATCGGTGTCAGAACGACCGCAACCTCGTTCTCGGCACCGGCAACCGGCAACCGGCAACCGGCAACCAGCGGCTCCACCTGACCAGCTCCACGGTCCCACCGGCATCCGATCCGTTGCGAAACGTCCCGTACCTCCCGGAGGCCCGGATCGTCCCGTTCAGCGAGCGAGCGACGCCGGGTCGTGACACGATGCCACGTCCGCTCGACAGAAGGAGATGCATCATGCCCACCGGTACCGACCGCACCACGTCAGGGACTGCCCAGCGGCTCCAGCAGAGCACGGGCCTGCGGGTCCTCGCCCGCACCGGATACGCCGTGAGCGGCCTGCTGCACATCATGATCGGGATCATCGCGGTGAGGATCGCGACCGGGTCGGGCGGAGGGGAGGCCGACCAGACCGGCGCGCTCCAGGAGATCGCCGGGACGACCGGGGGAGCGTTCGTGCTGTGGTTCGCGGTCGTCGCCTTCGTCGCGCTCGGGCTCTGGCAGATCCTCGAGGTGGTCGCGGGGACGAGCGGGGACGCCAAGGACCGGACGGCGTTCCGCGCGAAGTCCGCAGGCAACTCCGTGGTCTACCTGGCGCTGGGGGCACTGACCTTCCAGGTCGTGAGCGGGTCGGGCGGCGGGGGGCAGCAGGACACGCTCACGGCGTCGCTCCTCTCGAACGGCGCTGGCAGGGTGCTCGTCGGGGCCGTCGGGATCGGCATCGTCGTGACCGGTGCCTACCACGTGGTCAAGGGCTGGAAGAAGCGCTTCCTCCAGGACCTCGAGGGCAACGCGGGTGGCCAGGTCGGTCACGCCGTCGTCGTCCTCGGGCGGGTCGGGTACATCGCCAAGGGGGTCGCGCTCGGTGTGCTCGGAGCGCTCGTGGTGGCCGCCGCGGTGACGGCCGACCCGGCGAAGGCGAGCGGGCTCGACGCGGCCCTGCGGACCATCGGCGAGCAGCCCTTCGGCGCAGTCCTCCTGGCGGCCACGGGCATCGGTTTCGCCGCGTACGGCGTGTACTCGTTCGCCCGAGCCCGGTACGCACGGATGTGAGACTGCCGTGGGCGCCATGGAAGAATGGCGCCCATGGCGATGAGAGAGATCCGTGTGATCCCGGACCCCGTGCTCCGCACCCCGTGCGACGAGATCACCACCATCGACGACCGGGTGCGCTCGCTCGTCGCGGACCTGGTCGAGACGGTCGACTACGAGGGCCGGGCCGGCCTGGCCGCCAACCAGATCGGCGTCAACCTGCGCGCCTTCGCGTGGAACATCGAGGACGAGATCGGTTACGTCCTCAACCCGAAGATCGTCGAGCTCTCGGAGGAGATCCAGGACGGTGACGAGGGCTGCCTGTCGGTGCCCGGCCTCTGGTACCCCACGCGACGTGCCTGGTACGCCCGGGTCGTGGGCATGGACCTCGACGGCAACGAGATCACCGTCGAGGGGACCGAGCTCATGGCTCGATGCCTCCAGCACGAGACGGATCACCTGGACGGCATGCTCTACCTCGACCGCCTGGACCGCGCCGTCCGCAAGAAGGCCATGCGGGAGATGCGCGCCCAGCTCTGAGGTGCACGTCGGTTCCCCCTCGTCCCGGCCGCGCCCGTCCCCGCTCGGGGTCGCGGCGCCGCCGCGACGAGGGGGAACCTGCGTCCTCCTGAGCGGGCACGGCTGTCGCACGCTCCGCCCGCATAGGGGGAGAAGCATGTCGGGGAGCCCTACCGCCGCGGGGTGAGAACTGCCATGGGGAGTCCTCCCCTCGCGATTCGGTCGACTCTCAGGCAAGATATGGCTCGTATACCGCTGGTTGATCAGGCATGATGATCCACCCCTGGTGAGGACGTTGGGGAAGACGAAACCTCGACCTAGGGAGGAACGACATGACTGGTGCCATCACACGCGGTGTTCTTTTCGTGCACTCGGCGCCCCGGGCGCTGAGCCCGCACCTGGAGTGGGCTGCCGGGAACGTCCTGGGCGTGCGTGTCACGCTGGACTGGACCGAGCAGCCTGCTGCCCGCGACCTCTACCGGGCGGAGCTCGCCTGGCAGGGAGCGCAGGGGACCGGTGCCCGCCTCGCCTCGGCGCTGCGCGGCTGGTCCCACCTGCGCTACGAGGTCACCGAGGACGCGAGCCACGGCTCCGACGGCGCCCGCTGGTCCCACACCCCTGACCTCGGGATCTTTCACGCGGTGACCGACGTGCACGGCAACGTCATGATCCCCGAGGACCGGGTCCGCGCCGCCCTCGAGGTCGCGCACGACAACCGCGCCATGCGTGACGCCCTGCACCTGGCCCTCGGCAAGGCGTGGGACGACGAGCTCGAGCCCTTCCGCCACGCGGGCGAGGACTCGAACGTGCGCTGGCTCCACCGCGTGGGCTGAACCTGATCACACCCCCCGCGGGGGACCTGGCGACCTCGTCGCCCGATGCCTGCCGGCTACTAGGAACCGGCAGGCATCGCCGTTCGTGGGGGAGAGGTCGGCGGGTGGGCGGTCGACACGTCCTGCGCCTCGGGCGTCCCGGCCGAGCCGGGGCCCGTGGTGGCGCCGACCGGCTGGAGGACGTCGTCACCACCGGGCGGGGCCGAGACCGGCGGTGTGGCGGGTCGCCGCCGCAGCCGGTCCCACCCACGCCGCAGCACGGGGGCCAGACGGCGCTCGACGGCCTGGTAGGTCACGTCCCGGATGAAGATGGCGTCGATGGCGATCATGGTCATCGAGAAGTACATGAGGCCCATGAGGACGCCGATCCCGAGGTGCATGCCCGTGATCGCGACGAGCGCGAGGATGCGGGTCGAGCGACGGAGCAGCAGGAACGGGAAGAACAGCTGCACGAACACCGCGCTGTAGCTGAGGATCGCGACGAGTACCCCCGAGCGCCCCATGACCTCGGTCACGGCCGGCCAGGTCGAGAACTCGTCGAGCTGGAACACGTAGTAGATCGCGGTGCCGTGCTGCCACATCCCGCCCTGGATCTTGTACATGGCCGAGGCCACGTAGACCACGAAGATCTGGAACGCGATGAGCACCACGGCCCCGTTGTGCAGCAGGGTGGCGAGCCACGCCCAGGACGCGGACCGCGAGGGCTTGCCGGCCGCCTCGGCCGCGCGCCGCCGTCGGGCGTCGAGGGACCACCGGCCCGACGTGTCCACGAAGACCATGTACAGCAGCACCATGCGCATGAGCTGGATGCCGCCGTCACCGATGTACGCGTTGGTCCGGAACAGCGCGATGTACAGCACCAGCAGCACCGGGATGACGATGCGAGAGCGCCAGCCCAGCACCAGCAGGACCGAGAGGGCGATGAGTGCGAGGTACTGCAGGTCGAAGGCCCAGGGCGGGGCCGACCCGTTGAAGAACGTGTCGAGCCAGGACGGGAACTCGTCGACCTCGACGCGCCCCTGCGCGAACGTCCGCCCCGCACCCCAGGCCAGGCTGCGGTCGCCCCAGTTGGCCGCGAGCTGCACCGCGATGATCAGGCCGAAGCCGATGCGCAGCACCGCGACCCCGTAGGAGGCCTTGCGGGAGTCGAGCATCCAGGACTCGCCCGCCGCCCAGGTGCTGCGCAGCCAGCCGGTCGCGCTCGCCCACAGGCCGGTCGTGCCCGTGGCGCCGGTGTCGCTGCTCATGAGACCCACTCTCCGAAGACGCCGCTGAAGCCCGCCCGGGCCTCGGGGGTGACCGGCGACGGGTCGCGCCAGCCCAGCCGGGTGAACTGCTCCTCCGGGCGCTGGACGCCCGGAGTGAGGCGCTGCTCGAACGGCACGACGCCCTGCGTCGACGTGCTCATCTGGATCGCGACGAGCTCTGCGTCCGGCCACAGGTCCATGGCGGCGAGGGTGCCGAACTCGTAGAGCGAGCCCTCGGACAGCAGGTACGAGTCCATGCCGCTCACGCTCATGCCCGTGCCGAGGAGCGCCCGCGTGAGGTCCTGGCGCCCGTCCGTCCCGTCGGCCGAGACGTGGTCCGAGTGCACCACGGCCTGCTGCTGGCCCTCGAGGGCGCTGTACGACGTCGTGTAGAAGCGGTTCATGCTGACCGGGATGCGCCAGGTGCGCGTCGGCAGGATCTGGTGCCGGACCTGCTCGTTGAACACGTCCCCCAGGTTGGCCCACTCGGAGACGGTCTCGACACCGGCCGCGTCCTGGGTGGTCGCACGAACCCACACGCGCAGGTCGACCGACTGCGGGTCCGGCGCGAAGATCTGCCAGTTCTGCGCGAACAGCGGGTACATGTGCTTGGACGTGACCGGGGAGGCCTTGTCGTTGACGGCCGACGTGGGTGCGGCCCAGAGGAAGGTCGAGAACATGTGGAACGCGACCAGCGCGGCCACGACGACCAGGGCCGTGCGTTGCACGACCGTGCGAGAACCCGCGGAGCTCACCGTGTACCTCCACATCGAGGACGGCCCGGACGACCGCGTCCCGGGAATGATAACCGGTGCTAACGATCCCACGGAACCGCTGCCCGGCCTCGCGACCGACCGGGGAGGGCCGCCCCGGTCGGGGTCGGTCGCGGGCACGACGACGCCCGGCGGCGGGGCGGACCAGGTCCGTCCCGCCGCCGGGCGTCGTCGGGTCTCCGGGCGCTCGCGCCCCAGGAGAGGGTCAGGCGTTCGTCACCACGAGGGCCACGTTGTGCCCGCCGAACCCGAACGAGTTGTTGATCGCGGCGATGTCGCCCGCGGGGAGCTCGGCCGGGACGTCGCGCACCAGGGGGACCTGGAGCTCGGGGTCCGGCTGTGCGACGTTGATCGTCGGGGGAGCCAGGCGCTCGTGCACGGCCTTGACGGTGAAGATCGTCTCGAGGGCGCCCGCACCACCCAGCAGGTGACCCGTCATGGACTTGGTCGCCGACAGCAGGACGTGGTCCGCGTCGTCGCCCAGCACGGTCCGGATCGAGCGCGTCTCGGTGAGGTCGCCGACCTTGGTCGAGGTCGCGTGCGCGTTGACGTGCACGACGTCGCGCGCCTCGACCTTCGCCTCGGCGAGCGCGCGGGTCATCGCCGCGACCTGGCCGCGACCCTCGGGGTCCGGGGAGGTGATGTGGTACGCGTCGGCCGACAGGCCCACACCGCCGATGCGGGCGTAGACGCGCGCGCCGCGGGCCGCTGCGTGCTCGGCGCTCTCCAGCACGACGACGCCCGCGCCCTCGCCGATGACGAAGCCGTCACGGTCGACGTCGTAGGGGCGCGAGGCGCCCTGCGGGTCGTCGTTGCGCAGCGAGAGCGTGCGCGAGGCCGCGAACGCGGCGATCGGCATGGGGTGGATGGTGGCCTCGGTGCCGCCGGCCACGACGACGTCGGCACGACCCGCGCGGATCATGTCGATGCCGTAGCCGATGGCCTCGGCACCCGACGCGCAGGCCGAGACGAGCGCGTGCGCACCGGCGCGGGCGCCGAACTCGAGCGAGACGTACGCGGCGGGGGAGTTGGGCATGAGCATGGGGACCGTCATGGGCAGCATGCGCCGGGCGCCGCGCTCCTTGAGGGTGTCCCAGCCGTCGAGCGTGGTCCAGATGCCGCCGATGCCCGACGACACGACCGCGCCCAGGCGGTCACCGTCGACCTCGGGGCTGCCCGCGTCGGCCCAGGCCTCGCGCGCCGCGATCATCGCGTACTGCGTCGAGGGGTCCATGCGCTTGATCTCGGGGCGCGGGAGGACGTCCTCCGGCTTGACCTTGATCTGGGCGGCGAACGTCACCGGGATCTCGTAGCGCTCGGCCCAGTCGTTCTCGAGCGGGCGGGCGCCGGACTGCCCAGCGAGGGCGGCGGCCCACGTGGAGGCCACGTCCCCACCGAGCGGCGTGGTGGCGCCGAGGCCGGTGACGACGACTTCGCGGAGGGAGGTCATGGCAGCTCCAGGTGTCTGAGGGGAGGAGAAGGGGAGGCGGGCAGGCCGGCGGTTCGTCGACCGCCGGCCCGCACCGGCCAGGTCACAGGGACCTGGCGCAGATCAGAGGATCAGGCCTGCGCGCCCGTGATGAACGACACGGCGTCGCCGACGGTCGCGAGGTTCTTGACCTCTTCGTCGGGGATGCGGACGCCGAACTTGTCCTCGGCGTGCGTGACGATCGTCATCATCGACAGCGAGTCGATGTCGAGGTCGTCCGTGAAGGACTTCTCGGCGAGGACGGCGTCCGTGGGGAGGCCGGTCTCTTCGCTGACGATCTCCGCGAGACCAGCGAGGACTTCCTGCTCGGTGTAAGCCATGGGGTTTCTCCTTGTGAGGGGTGCCGGGGCCGTCCGGCACCGGGAACTTGCTGTGGAACGGTGGAAAGGTCGTACGTCGCCCGCCCCTGGTCGGACCGCGGGGTGCGCGGACCGGGGGACGGACAGGATGATTCTCCCCTACGGGAGGACGATCACCTGCGCCGCGTAGACGAGCCCGGCGCCGAACCCGATCTGCAGCGCGAGGTCTCCCGACCTCGCGAGCCCCTCGGCGAGCAGACGCTCGGTCGCGAGCGGGATCGAGGCGGCCGAGGTGTTGCCGGTCTCGGCGATGTCGCGGGCGACCGCGACCGACCCGGGCAGGCCGAGCTGCTTGATCATCTGGTCGATGATCCGCATGTTGGCCTGGTGCGGGATGAACGCCTGGACGTCCTGCGCGGTCACGCCGGCGGCGGCGAGCGCCTTCTCGGCGATCGGGGCCATCTGGAACGCCGCCCACTTGAAGACGGTCTGCCCGTCCTGGCGCAGGGTGGGCCAGCCCAGCTCGGGGTTCTCGCGCAGGTCCGACCACGCGTGGGTCTGGCGGATCGCGGGAGCCTTGCCGCCGTCCGAGCCCCAGATCGTCGGGCCGATGCCGGGGGTGTCCGACGGGCCGACGACCGCGGCTCCCGCGCCGTCGCCCAGCAGGAACGAGATGGTGCGGTCCGTCGGGTCGACGAAGTCGCTCATCTTCTCGGCGCCCACCACGAGGACGTGCTGCGCGGCGCCCGATCGCACCAGGGCGTCGGCCTGCGCGATCCCGTAGGCGTAGCCCGCGCACGCGGCCGAGACGTCGAACGCGGCCGCGGGGGTCGCGCCGATCCGGTCCGCGAGCACCGCAGCGGCGGCGGGCGTCTGGTGGAAGTAGGTCGTGGTCGCGAACAGGACCGCGTCGATGTCGGCACCCGTCAGCCCCGCGGACGCGATCGCCTTGAGCGCCGCGGCCTCCGCCAGGTCGACCACGTCGACCCCGGCGCCCGCACGACGGCGCGTGACGATGCCGGTCCGCTGGCGGATCCACTCGTCGGACGAGTCGATCGGCCCGGCGAGGTCGTCGTTCGTCACGACGTTCTCGCCGCGGACCCCGCCGATGCCGAGGACGCGCGAGTACTCGGCCCCCGCGGCCTGCCGGATGGTCAGCGCGCTCACGCGGTGGTCTCCCCGGCGGGAGCGACCGCGCCGTCGGAGGCACCGGCGGCCGACGAGGTGCCCGCGGCGTCGCTGTGACGTGCGACGAGGTCACGAGCCTTGTCGATGTCCGCGGTCGACTTGACCGCGACCGTCTCGACACCGGGAAGGGTGCGGCGCGCGAGGCCCGTGAGGACCCCGCCTGGGGCGAGCTCGAGGATCGCGGTCACGCCGAGCGCCGCGAGCGTCTCCTGGCACAGGTCCCAGCGGACCGGGGCCGCGATCTGGGCCGTGAGGCGCGAGAGCACGTCCTCCTTGACCCCGAAGAGACCACCGGACTCCGCACCCGAGATGGTCGCGTACGCGGCGCCGTCGGCGTTCGAGAGGAGCGGCAGGCGCGGGTCCGTGGCGTCCCACCCGGCGGCGACCGGGGCGAACGCGTCGAGCGCGGGCTGCATGAACGGGGTGTGGAACGCTCCCGCGACCTGGAGGGGGATCACGCGCGCCTTGGCGGGCGGGTTCGCGCCCAGCGCCGTGATGCCCTCGAGCGAGCCCGCGGCGACGACCTGGCCGCCCCCGTTGACGTTCGCGGGCCACAGGCCCGCGGCCTCGATCGCGGCGAGGACCTCCTCGGCGTCGCCGCCCACGACGGCAGCCATGCCGGTCGGGGTCGCGGCGGCGGCCTCGGCCATGAACCGTGCACGGGCCGTCACGAGGCCCACCGCGGCGGCGTCCTCGAACACGCCCGCGACCGCGGCGGCGGCGAACTCGCCGACCGAGTGGCCCGCGGTCACGTCGGCGACCTCGCACGTGTCGCGGCCGTCGAGGATCGCGCGCAGCGCGATCAGCGAGGCCGACACGATGAGCGGCTGGGCCACCGCGGTGTCACGGATGGTCTCGGCGTCCGACTCGGTGCCGTGGGCACGCAGGTCGAGGCCGGACGCGGCGGAGAACGCGTCGAGCTGCGCGGGGACCCCGGGCAGCTCGAGCCAGGGGGCGAGCATTCCGGGGGACTGGGAGCCCTGTCCAGGGCACAAGACGGCTAGCACCCGTCAACTGTGTCAACCAGGTCGCGTGTCGTGACGTCACGACGCGCACCAACCTTGTCCGGGCCGTTTGTGCCGAACCTACAAGACGTGCACGACGGCGCCGCTCACCACGGCTGGTCGTCGCCCCGCGGCGCCGGCAACGTCGTCAACGGCCCGACGGCCCCGCGGAGAGCTGCCCGAGGGCGAGCGCGACCTGCAGGACGAACGACTCGCGCGCGTCGAGCGGGTCCCAGCCCGTGATCTCGGCGACCTTGCGCAGGCGGTAGCGGACCGTGTTGGGGTGCACGTACAGGCTGCGCGAGGCGGCCTCGAGCGAGCGGCCCGTGCCGAGGTACGCGGACAGGGTCTCGAGGATCGCGCCCGTGCTCTCGAGCAGCGGGCGGTACGCCTGGACGACCAGGGTGCGCCGGGCCGTGGTGTCGCCCGTCAGGACGCGCTCGGGCAGCAGGTCGTCCGCGAGGACCGGGCGCGGGGCCTGGGGCCACGCGGGGGCCGCGGCCAGGCCCGCGAGCGCGGCCTGCGCGGAGCGGGCGGCGTCGGCGAGCGAGGGGACCGTGGGGCCGATCACGACGGGTCCGGGACCGAACCGGGGGAGCAGCGACGCGGCCGCGGCCTGCAGGTCGCCCGCACCGCCGAGCACCAGGACCAGCCGGTCGCCGTGGATCCCGACGAGCGCGTCCCCGGCCGCGCGACGGGTCGCGCGGCGCAGCTCGGCCGTGCGCAGGTCGTCGAGCGCCGACGTCGCGGTCCCCACCATGACCAGCGTCGATCCCTGCCCGCCCCAGCCGAGGGCCGAGACGCGCGAGCGCAGCGAGTCGTCGCCGTCGCCGCGGATGAGCGCGTCCACGATCAGGGCCTCGAGACGGGCGTCCCACGCGCCGCGGACCTCGGCCGCCCGGGCGTAGACCTCGGCGGCCGAGAACGCGACCTCGCGCGAGTAGCGGAGCACGGCCTCGCGCAGGTCGCGCTCGCCGCCGGGGATCGCGAGGCGGTCGGAGTACGCCTCGACGACCTCGACGACGATCCGCACGAGCTGGAGGGTGTGCTGCAGCGAGATCGACCGGGTCAGCTCGGAAGGGGCCGCGGCGAAGATCTCGCTCACGCCGTGCGGCGGGGAGGCCGGGTTGGCGTACCAGGTCACGAACGCGGTGATGCCCGACTGCGCGACGAGCCCCACGTACGAACGGTCCTCGGCAGGCAGCGCCCGGTACCACGGAAGGTCCTCGTCGAGACGGCGCAGGGCGGCGGCGGCGAGCATCCCGCTGCCGTCCCGAAGTCGCTGCAGGTTGTCGGTGTTCCCCGTGATCGGCACGCCCCGAGCATACGGCGTCGTTGTGGGGAGTCCACAAAACCTGGACCCGCGCTGTGTGCCCCTCCGGGGGCGAGCCGCACCGGAGCCGCTAGTGTCGATCCATGGCCTTGATGCCCCGACTCCGACAGCTCATGCGACGCCCGTCCTCGGCGTCGACCGTGGGCGCGCGCCGTCCCACCAGCGCCGATCGCCGCGGTGACACCGTGCACGAGGACGCCCTGCGCGCGATGCTCGTCGACGACCCCAACGACGAGCGGGCCTTCCAGGCCCTCGCGGAGATCGTCCGACGGCGCGCGGCCGAGTCGCACGTGTCGGCCGACCCGCTCGCGGCCCCGGCCGACGAGAGCGAGAAGCAGCGCGCGGCCGACCTCGCCGTCTGGGCGCTCGCGGAGGAGCTCGCGGGACACCCCCGCGGGTGGTACCCGCTCGTCGAGCTGGGCAGGCTCTCGCTCGAGGACGACCAGGAGGCGGCGCTGCGGCGGTTCGCGACGGCTGCCGAGCGCGACCCGTCCGGCCTGGCGCTCGCCGAGAGCATGGAGATCCTGCGCGAGGCGGGGCTGCCGGTCGAGGCGCTCGGGCTCGGAGTGGGACACTGGCGGGCCAAGGAGCACACACCGGCAGCGGGCCGCCAGCTCGTGCTGGCCGCGATCGAGGCCGACCGCATCTTCGAGGCCAAGCACCACCTGGCCTCTCTCGCGATGTACCCGGACGCTGCTCTCGTCGCCCCGCTCCAGGCCGAGCTCACGCTCGCCATCGCGCACGCCGAGCAGCACCGCTCGGGCACCTAGGCCACCTGCGCCGGCCACGCCGGAGCGCCCGACGTCGGGCCCGCCGCGAGCGGGCCGGTGCGAGCGGGCCGGTGCGACCCACGTGGCGCGCCCGCGGGAGGACGGTCATCGTGCTCGCCGGCGCCGGGTCCGCACGGCGCCCCACCGACGCCGACGGCGCCGCTCACCTCGTGAGGTGAGCGGCGCCGTCGGGCACTACGGGCGGGGGACGATCAGGAGTCGCCGCCCGCGTTGCCGGACGTGCCGGCCGTGACGTCCATCAGACGGTACTTCTCGATCGCCTGGGCCGAGGCCTCCGCGGGGACCTTGCCCTGCTTCGCGAGCTGCTGGAGCACGCGGACCACGACCGAGGGACCGTCGATCTTGAAGTGACGACGGGCCGCGGCACGCGTGTCGGAGAAGCCGAAGCCGTCCGCACCGAGCACCGCGTAGTCGCCCGGGATCCACTGGCGGACCTGGTCGGGGACGAGGTGGTCGTAGTCGCTCGTCGCGACGAACGGACCCTCGACGCCCTGGAGCTTGGCCGTCAGGTACGGCACGCGCGGCGTCGCGGCCGGGTCGAGGAACGCGTCCTGCTCGGCGGCCAGGCCGTCGCGGCGCAGCTCGTTCCAGCTCGTGACGCTCCAGACGTCCGCCGAGACACCCCAGTCCTTCTCGAGGAGCTCCTGCGCCTCCAGCGCCCACGGCACGCCCACGCCCGAGGCGAGGATCTGCGCCTTGGGACCCGAGGCCTCGGACACCTTGATGCGGTGGATGCCGCGCAGGATGCCCTCGACGTCCACGTCCTCCGGCTCGACCGGCTGCTGCATGGGCTCGTTGTAGACCGTCAGGTAGTACATGACGTTCTGGTCGCGCCCGTCCTCGCCGTGGCCGTCCTTGCCCGGCCCGTACATGCGCTCGATGCCGTCGCGCACGATGTGGCGGATCTCGTAGCCGTAGACCGGGTCGTACTGGACGATCGCCGAGTTGGTGCCCGCGAGCAGCGGCGAGTGGCCGTCCGCGTGCTGGAGGCCCTCACCGGTGAGCGTCGTGCGCCCGGCCGTCGCGCCGATGATGAAACCGCGCGTGAGCTGGTCGCCCGCGGCCCAGAACTGGTCGCCGGTGCGCTGGAACCCGAACATCGAGTAGAAGATGTAGAACGGGATCATCACCTCGCCCTGCGTGGCGTACGAGGTGCCGACCGACTGGAACGCGGCCGCCGAACCGGCCTCGTTGATGCCGGTGTGCATGATCTGCCCGGCCTCGGACTCCTTGTAGCTCAGCATGAGCTCGCGGTCCACGGCGAGGTAGTTCTGGCCCTGCGTGTTGAAGATCTTCGCGGACGGGAAGATCGAGTCCAGACCGAAGGTCCGGGCCTCGTCCGGGATGATCGGCACGATGCGCTTGCCGATCTCCTTGTCCTTGATGAGGTCCTTGAGCAGACGGACGAACGCCATCGTGGAGGCGATCTCCTGGTTGCCCGAGCCCTTCTTGAGGATCTCGTACGTCTTGTCGCCCGGCAGCGTGACAGGGGCCGGCGCCGCGCGACGCTCGGGCACGTACCCGCCGAGCTGGCGACGACGCTCCTGCATGTACTGGATCTCCGGCGCGTCGGCACCCGGGTGGTAGTACGGGGGCTCGTACGGGTTGGCGTCGAGCTCCTCGTCCGTGATCGGGATGCGCAGCGAGTCGCGCAGCGTCTTGAGGTCGGCCAGGCCGACCTTCTTCATCTGGTGCGTCGAGTTGCGCCCGGCGAAGCCCGAGCCCAGGCCGTAGCCCTTGACGGTGTGCGCCAGGATGACGGTCGGCTGGCCCGTGTGGGCCGTCGCCGCCGCGTACGCCGCGTAGAGCTTGCGGTAGTCGTGGCCGCCACGCTTGAGGGCCCAGATGTCGTCGTCCGACATGTTCTCGACGAGCTGCTTGGTGCGCGGGTCGCGACCGAAGAAGTGCTCGCGGATGAACGCGCCGCTCTCGGCACGGTAGGTCTGGTAGTCGCCGTCGGGCGTGACGTTCATCAGGTTGACGAGCGCACGGTCCTTGTCGGCGTTGAGCAGGGTGTCCCACTCGCGGCCCCAGATGACCTTGATGACGTTCCAGCCCGCACCGCGGAACTGCGCCTCGAGCTCCTGGATGATCTTGCCGTTGCCGCGGACCGGGCCGTCGAGGCGCTGCAGGTTGCAGTTGACCACGAAGTTCAGGTTGTCCAGGCCCTGCTGCGCGGCGAGCTGCAGCATGCCGCGGCTCTCCGGCTCGTCCATCTCGCCGTCGCCGAGGAACGCCCAGACGTTCTGCTGGCTCGTGTCCTTGATGCCGCGGTTGTGCAGGTAGCGGTTGGTCCACGCCTGGTAGATCGCCGAGGCCGGGCCGAGACCCATGGAGACCGTGGGGAACTCCCAGAAGTCCGGCATGAGGCGCGGGTGCGGGTAGGACGGCAGTCCGCCGCCCGCGTGCGACTTCTCCTGGCGGAACCCGTCGAGCTGGTCCGCCGAGAGGCGGCCCTCGAGGAACGCGCGGGCGTAGACGCCGGGGCTCGCGTGACCCTGGAAGTAGACCTGGTCACCGCCGCCCGGGTGGTCCTTGCCGCGGAAGAAGTGGTTCAGGCCCACCTCGTACAGCGTCGCGACGGACGCGTAGGACGAGATGTGCCCGCCGACCCCGATCCCGGGACGCTGCGCGCGCGTGACCATGACGGCCGCGTTCCAGCGGTTCCAGCTCCGGTAACGACGCTCCATGGCCTCGTCACCGGGGAAGTACGGCTCTTCGTGCACACCGATGGTGTTGACGTAGGGGGTGTTCACCGACGTCGGGATCGCCACGTTGCGCTCACGTGCTCGCTTGAGCATGTTGAGCAGGACGTAGCGGGCGCGGGGGCCGCCACGGTCGTCGATCAGTCCGTCCAGGGACTCGACCCACTCGCTCGTCTCAGCGGGGTCGATGTCCGGTACTTGGCTGAGCAGACCGTTGATCAGCGGTCCGGTCTCGTCAAACGAAGCCACCAGCAACCTCATATCTTGTTCGGAGCGGTATTCGGATTGAATCACGGCGCGGTACACCGTGCCCGCTCACCTCCAGCCACTCCTGCGCGGTGGTAGCAGCCGCTGGTGGCGACTGTGCCTCCACACTCTCGGGTGGTCGAACCATTCTGTTACCCCGCGGCCTGGAAGTCACACCACAAGGGGGTCAAGAGAGCGTGATCTCCATGACACAGGAGTGTGTGCGTCCGGTGCGCAGAGCGTGGAGGAGACGCTTCGGCGGGGATTCGACGGTGCCCGTCGAGGAGGTGCGGCCGGGCGGCGAGGTGCCCGACGGCGGAGCACCCGCCGCGCGCTCGGGGCGCCTCCCGTGGCGCGCCGACGTTGTGCCGAGTGCCGAACACCGCAACACTGGTGCAACTGCACCGGTGAAGACGCCCGCGCGACGCACCCGCCCCTGCTGAGGCACGCGGGAGTGGTGTGGGCTACCTTTGCCAGCAGGTCACCGATCATCGAGCAGTACGAAGAAGGGAAAGAGACACAAGTGGGAGCGACGCCGGACCCCCAGGGTGCAGGACGCCTGGGGTTCCTCTCTGGCCATGTGGTGCAGGAGTTCGGTTGGGGTGAGGACGTCGACGACGACCTTCGCGCCGAGATCGAGGAGCTCGTCGGCTCCGAGCTGGTGGACGAGGACTACGGAGACGTCACCGACGGTGTCGTGGTCTGGTGGCGCGAGGACGACGGCGACCTGACCGACATGCTCGTCGACGTCCAGACGGTCCTCGACGACGGCGGTCTCATCTGGATCTTCACGCCCAAGGCGGGCCGCGACGGCCACGTGGGGCACAACGACCTCCAGGAGGCCGCGACCACGGCCGGCCTGCACGCCACGAGCACCTTCGCGATCGCGCCGGACTGGTCCGCGACCAAGCTCGGCACGCGTGGCCGTGGCCGCTGAGGCCCCCGAGCTGACGGTCCGGCCGGGCGACCTCGCCCCCGACTTCACGCTCACCGACACGCACGGCACCCCGGTCCGCCTCGCGGACCTGCGCGGTCGACCCGTCCTGCTCGTGTTCGTGCCGTTCGCCTTCTCGGGCACGTGCACGAGCGAGCTGTGCGAGCTCCGCGACAACATCGCGGACTTCGAGACCGCGGGCGTCTCGCTCTACGCGATCTCGTGCGACCCCGTCTTCTCGCTCAAGGCCTGGGCCGCGCAGGAGGGGTACACGTTCGACCTCCTCTCGGACTTCTGGCCGCACGGCGAGGTCGCCCGCCGCTACGGGGTGTTCGACGACGAGCGCGGCCTCGCGATCCGCGGCAGCTTCCTGATCGACGCAGAGGGCGTCGTCCGGTGGTCCGTCGTGAACCCGCGCGGGCAGCGCCGGGACCTCGCGGGGTACCGGACGGCGCTCGCGGAGCTCTGACACGCACCTCCTCGACGGGCGTGCTGCGGCCTTCGGGCTGCGGTGCGCCCGTCGGTGCGTGGGGCGGTGCGTCCGGCGTGCCGGTGCGTCGGAGGTGCCGGCGTGACCGGGCGCGCTGGTGCGTCGGAGGTGCCGGCGTGACCGGGCTGCCGGCGCGACCGGGGGGCTGGTGCGTCGGGTGGCCGGCGCGAGGCGCCCGGCCCGCCGGGACCCGGGTGCTGGTCCGCGGGGTGCCGGACGCAGGTTCGTCGGACGCCCTGGCCGGGACCACCGTGGTGGCCGTGCGCCGTCGGGCGGGGTGCCCGATGTGCGGCTGATGTGCAACGCAGGGGCGGTGACCCGGTAGGCTGTGCACCGCTGTTCTGGGGCCTGTAGCTCAGTTGGTTAGAGCGCCACGCTTACACCGTGGATGTCGGGGGTTCGAGTCCCTCCGGGCCCACCCACCCGTCGGTGCGCGCGACGAGTGTGCAGTTCGGGTCGTCCAGGCGTGCTCGCGGACCGCCCGAAGTGCACACTCGGCGAAGAGTCTCCTCGCGAGGCGACCAGCACCACGCCGGACCCGGCCGCCAGGCCCGCGCGGCGCCGTCGGACGTGGGCCGGCCGCGGCGGTCGTCCCGCCGAATCACCCGGTCCCTCTCCACTGACAGCATCGACGCGTGTCGGTGGCTTCTCCTACTGTGACCGACGACGCCGCGCCGACGGAGCGCGGCGGCCTCCGGACGCGGTCCGGCGGCCCGGAGGAGACGGTGGGACGCGTGTTCGACAAGATCAAGGGTTGGCTCCAGGGAGACCACGACGGTGCGGTCGAGGGCGGCGGGACGGCGCTCGCGGTCGGTGGCGCTCAGGGCGGGCGGCGCACCGAGCCGTCCGCGCGGCTGGTCGACGGACTGAAGATCCTGGACGCGGACACCGAAGGTCTCGCGGCCCGCGCGATCGCCTACGTCCACACGGGCGACGGACCCGAGCTCGTGACCGAGCTGTCGCAGCGCACCGACGACGCACCGGACCGGCTGCTCAACCGGCCCGCGACGCTGGGCGCCTGGACCTACACGACCCAGGCCGAGGACAAGACCATCAAGGACCGCGTCCCCGGCTGGAACGTCAGCAAGGGCGCCACCGCCCGCAGCAACCTCTACACGCTGACCGAGCCCGTGGGCATCGACGCGCTCGTCCGGATGGGCCGTCTGCTCGCGGCCGTCTCGCCAGACGTCTCGCGCGCCTCCGACCGGCTCCCAACCTGGTTCGCGGCCCTCCTGACCGACGTCGCCAAGACGTGCGGCGACCGTCGCACCACGGGCAAGAACGGCAAGCCGGGCGTCCGCAGCCAGTGGACCCCCGAGCTCCTGACCGCGATCCTGCGCGACGGCGGCGTGGCCGAGGAGAGCATCCCGACCGCCGTCGTCGCCGGGATCTTCGAGCGCCCTGCCACCGCGGACTACTACGGGGACCCGCTCGCGGTGCTCGCCGCACAGCCCGGCGTCGAGGAGTACCTGGCCGCCCACCCCGCGGACGTCGTCGCGGTCGCACCCGTGCTGCGCGCGACCGGCAAGGTCGAGCTCCTGCAGTTCCTGCGGACGCGGCCCGCAGCGCTGGACGCGTTCGTCGGGCTCGTCGCCCGGCTCGCGACCGACACGGCGAAGTCCGTGCGCGAGGAGGCCGCCGGGAACCTCGCGTCCCTGCCCGCCGCGCGCCAGGTCGACCTCCTCGAACCCCTGCTCACCTCGATGCCCGCGAGCCGTCTCGCCGGTCTGGTGACGCACCTCGTCGGGGTCGAGGGCGGCATCGAGGCGCTGAGGCGTGCGCACGCCGCGGACGGGAAGGGGGCCCGCGGCACGCTGCTGTCGAACGCGATCGAGCGGGCCACGGCTCTCGACGTCGCGACGGTCGTGGTCGACGAACCCCTCGACGTCCCGCCGTTCGCGCCCCTGCCCGAGGTCGCTCTCGGTGAGGCGTTCGTGCGCTCGGCCCGCGACGCGGTCGACCGCAGGCTCGCTGCGGCCCGCGACGAGCTCGCCGCGCTCGAGGCGCTGCCCAAGGCAGAGGCGCAGAGCTGGCGCCTGTCCCACGCACGGGGAGCCGTCAAGGACCTCGCAGCCATCACCGACGACCACCTCACGCAGGTCGCGCAGTACCTCTCGGGCGCCCTGACCAAGGTGCCGCCGCGCACGGTGCTCGTCGAGCTCCAGGCGCCCGCGATCCGGGGCCGGCTCGACGGCCTGACGATGCTGCACGACATCCGCTTCGCGCGCTCGCACGGCGGTGGCAGGCAGCGCTACCCCTGGTACCAGCTCAACGCGACGAGCGACATCGCCGTCGACGTCCGGGTCCTCGCCGACGGCGTCGAGCGGGCAGGCGTGCAGGACTCCGAGTCGGCCGTCGCCGAGCTCGTGTTCGACTCCTGGTTCGCCCGCGGGACGTTCGCTCCCGAGCACCTGTGGCCCTACTTCGCCGAGCACCCGGGCGCGCTCGACACGATCCTGGGGCTGCGGCCGTCGAGCACGGTCGAGACGTACAGCCGCTCGGAGCGGCTCGAGGTCGCCCTCACGATCCTCGGCGCCTTCCCGAGCATCCCGAACCGCTACCTCCCGCGCCTCGCCGAGCTCGCGCTCGGAGAGGGCAGGACCCACCGCGTCGCGGCGCAGAAGGTCCTCGAGTCGCACGCCGGCGCCCGCGAGCTGGCAGAGCAGGGCCTGCGCGACGGGAAGGCCGAGATCCGTGTCACGGCCGCCGTCTGGCTCCAGCGTCTCGGCGACCCCGCCGCGATCCCGGCGCTGCGGGCCGTGCTCGCGAAGGAACGTCGCGAGGTGGCTCGTGCCGCGTTCCTCGGGGCCCTCGAGTCGCTCGGCGACGACATCTCGGCCGACCTCGCACCCGCGACGCTGCTCGCCGAGGCGACCAAGGGTCTCCAGGGCAAGGCGCCCACGAGCATGGCGTGGTTCCCGCTCGACGGCCTGCCCGCGCTCCGCTGGGCCGCCGACGGCGAGCCCGTGCCGGGCGAGGTCGCCCGGTGGTGGGTCGTGCTCGCCGACAAGCTCAAGGACCCGAGCGGTCTCGGGCTGATCTCCCGCTACGAGTCGTTGCTCGACGACGAGAGCCGCGCGGCGCTCGGCCGGTTCGTGCTCGACGCCTGGATCGGCAAGGACACCCTCGGCCCCACGGCCGAGGAGAGCCGGGCCTACGCGGACAGCGAGGCCCAGCAGCGCTACGACCGCTACCAGCACTGGTACAAGCAGCACCCCCAGTACTACGAGGCCGAGGCCTCGCGCACCGTCGACCAGCACCACCAGGACGCGTTCCGCGAGCACCAGGCGAACTACCTCGGGTCGGCCATCGCCGACAAGGGCCTGCTCGCGCTGACCGTGGGCATGCCGGGCACCGACCTGACACGCGCCGTGCAGCAGTACCTCAAGACCCACACCACGCGCCGTGCCCAGATCGAGGCGCTCGTCCGGGCGCTCGCGGCCAACGGCGACCCCGCGTCGATCCAGCTCCTGCTGTCCGTGGCCAGGCGTCACCGGCAGGCCACGGTCCAGGCCACCGCTCAGCAGCTGGTCGAGGACCTGGCCGAACGACGCGGCTGGTCCGCCGAGGAGCTCGCCGACCGCACCGTGCAGACCGCGGGCTTCGAGGACGACGGGATCCTGCACCTCGGCCTCGGGGCCCGCGAGTTCACGGGGCGCCTGACCCCCACGTTCACGCTCGAGCTCACGAACGAGGCGGGCAAGGTCGTCAAGGCGCTGCCCGCCCCCCGGGCTGACGACGACCCCGACCACGTCAAGGCCGCCAAGGCGCAGCTCTCGACGAGCCGCAAGGAGCTCAAGGCCGTCGTCGCGCTCCAGACCCAGCGCCTGTACGAGGCCATGTGCACGGGGCGCGAGTGGCCTGTCGCGGACTGGCTGGAGTTCGTGGCCGGGCACCCGATCATGTCCCGCCTCGCAGCCGGTCTCGTCTGGCTCGAGAACCCCGGCCCGGACCAGCGCGCGTTCCGCCCGGGGGACGCCGGTGCGCTCATCGACGCCGACGACGAGGACGTGACCCTCGCCGAGGGCGCGACGGTCGCGGTCGCGCACGGCGTGCTGCTCGGCGAGCAGGAGACGGGCCGCTGGCGCGAGCACCTGGCCGACTACGAGATCAGGCCGCTGTTCGACCAGCTGACGGTGGACCTCCCCGCACTGGACGGTCGGGCGACCGCCATCAGCGACCGCAAGGGATGGCTCACGGACAGCTTCACGGTGCGCGGTCGGGCGACCAAGCTCGGCTACGCGCGCAGCCAGGCCGAGGACGGCGGCTGGTTCTCGGGCTACGAGAAGGCGTACCCGAGCGTCGGGATCACGGCGGTCATCGAGTTCACGGGCGCGTTCCTGCCCGAGGAGAACATCGCCGCCGCGGTCACCGAGCTCGTGTTCCGCCGCTCGACCCGCGCGTACGGGCAGAGTGCCGAGGCCCGCCTCGCGGACCTGCCGCCCGTCCTCGTCGCGGAGTCCTACCGCGACTACCTGACCGTCGCTGCCGGTGGCAGCTTCGACGCCGAGTGGGAGAAGAAGAGCGCATGGTGACCGCCACGACCGCGACGACGGACGACGACGGGCCGCAGGTCCTCGACCGCGACACCGCCCAGGAGATCCGCCCGCCCGCCGAGGTGCGCTTCGCCGACGAGCTCGCAGCCCTCGAGGAAGCCGACCGGGCCAAGGGCTCCGAGCTACCACCGGGGTGGCGGCTCAGCCCCCGTGCCGTGCGCGCCTTCGTCGTGGGCGACGCCGAGCTCGGGGTGCGACGGAAGTTCTACGGCGACGACCCGCTCGTGGACCGCGCCGTCGTGTCTCTGCTCGGTCGTCAGGGACTCATGCTCGTGGGGGAGCCCGGCACCGCGAAGTCGATGCTGTCCGAGCTGCTCGCGGCCGCGGTGAGCGGGACGTCGAACCTCACGGTCCAGGGCACCGCGGGCACGACCGAGGACCACATCCGCTACTCGTGGAACTACGCGCTGCTCATCGCCGAGGGGCCCAGCGAACGCTCGCTGGTCCCGTCGGCCGTCCAGCAGGCCATGAGTGCGGGCAAGGTAGTCCGGTTCGAGGAGATCACGCGCTGCGCCCCCGAGATCCAGGACACCCTGGTCTCGATCCTCTCCGAGAAGCAGCTCATGATCCCCGAGCTCGGCAGCGAGGCGAGGGTCTCGGCCCGTCCCGGGTTCAACGTGCTCGCGACGGCGAACCTCAAGGACCGGGGGGTCCACGAGATGTCGGCTGCTCTCAAGAGACGGTTCAACTTCGAGACGATCAAGCCGCTCACGGACCGCCAGTTCGAGATCGACCTCATCGAGGCCCAGCTCACGGCCGAGCTGGGCCCGGCGAGCGAGCGCCCGCCGCTCGCGCGCGACGTCCTGGACGTGCTCGTCACCGCGTTCCAGGACCTGCGCACCGGGTCCACGAGCAACGGGGCGCCCGTCAAGCGTCCGGAGACCGTCATGTCGACGGCCGAGGCCGTGAACGTCGCGGTCGCCGCGTCGCTCGAGGCCCGCTACCTGGGCGACGGCACCGTGACCCCCGCCGAGGTCGCGCGCCAGCTCGCGGGCGTGGCCTCCAAGGGGGACGAGGAGGACGCCCGGCGCCTGCGGCACTACGTCGACAACGTCGTGCGCGAACGGGCACGACGTGACCCGCGCTGGAAGTCCTTCCTCTCCGCGGCGGAGTCCCTGTGGCGGTAGCGCAGCACACCGCGCGAGCCGCGTGGGGGCGCACACCCGTGCGCATGCAGGCTGCCGCCGCCGCGGTCGAGCGCCTGCGCGCCGAGGGGATCTACCTCGCGCCGGTCCGGCACCACAGCCCGGCGTGCGCGCTCGCCGTCGGGGCGCTCATCGAGGAGGTGCGGCCCGCCGTCGTGCTCGTCGAGGGGCCCGAGGAGTACGGGCGGCTCCTGCCCGCGCTGCTCGACCCGCGCACGCGCCCGCCCGTCGCGGTCCTGAGCCTGGGCACCGAGGGCGGCGGAGCGGGCTTCTACCCGCTCGCCGAGTTCTCGCCCGAGTGGGTGGCCCTGCGCACCGGGGCCCGGCTGGGCGCGGAGGTCGCGTTCGTCGACCGGTCGTGGGTTGCGCGTGCGGCCGGCAGCGCCGGCGACGACCCGGAGGGAGCCGACGACGACGCGTTCGCCCGCACCCTCCAGTCCGAGCGCAACCTCGCGCACTCGCGGACGATCGCCGCGATCGCCGAGCGCCTGGGGTGCCGCGACCACGACGAGGTGTGGGACCACCTCTTCGAGGCGCGCGCGAGCGAACGGCTCGCGGACTGGCGCGAGGTCTTCGACGACGTGTTCGCGTGGGCAGGTCTTGCGCGCCTCGACTACGAGGAGGAGGTGCTCGACGCCGACGGGTCGCTCGCGCGCGAGGCCCTCATGTCGGCCCGGGTCGCCGAGCACCGGGCCCGCGTCGAGGGGCCCGTGGTCGTGGTGACCGGCGCGTTCCACACCCTCGCGCTCGTCGAGGCCCTCACGGGGGCGCCCGAGGGCGAGGCGGTGGTGAGCCGTCGCCCGGCCGGGGGGTACGGCGCCCCGGCGTCGGCCGACGCCTGGCTCATCCGCTACGACCACGAGCGGCTCGACGGGCTGCGGGGCTACGGGGCGGGCATGCCGTCGCCCGGCTTCTACGAGCGGCTCTGGACCGCGCACCGGGAGCAGGGCGGGCCGGGCGCGCTGGGCGCGTCCCTGCTGGTCGACGTCGCCGCGGCAGCCACCGCGCGCGGGGCGCAGGTGAGCCTGGCCGAGATCGCGTCGGCGGCCGAGCAGGCGGCCCGGCTCGCGGACCTGCGCGAGCGCCCGTGGCCGGGACGGACGGACCTCCTCGACGCGCTCACGTCGTGCTTCGTCAAGGACGACGGCGGGCTCGACGTGGGCATCGGTCGCCCGCTCGGGCAGGCGGTCGCCGAGGTGTTCGGCGGGCGCGCGCTCGGCGACGTGCCGCCCGGCACCGCGTCGCCGCCGCTCGTGCAGCGTGCGAGGGAGCGGGCCGAGGAGCTGCGTCTCGTGGTGACGGACTCGACGCCGCGGCGCACACGTCTCGACGCCCGCCGCACGCCCCGCCACCGGGAGCGCCGGGCGTTCCTGGCGCTCATGGACTTCGTCGGGAGCGGGTTCGCGCACCAGGTCTCGGGGCCCGACCACGTCGCGGGTCGCGGGCTCGGGCTCCTGATCGAGGAGTGGGAGTACGCCTGGACGCCTCTCGTCGAGGCCTCCCTGGTCGAGCTGTCGCACCAGGGCGCGACCCTCGAGGCCGTCGCGGTGCACCGCCTCCACCTCCTCGAGCACGAGCTCGCGACGACGGGGCGCTCGGCGCTCGGCGTGGCTCGCCTCGTGGCCCAGGCCGTCGTGGCGGGGCTGTCGGAGCACCTCGACCGCCTGGTCGCGCTCCTGCGCTCGACGCTCGACGTCGACCCGTCGCTCGAGTCCGTCGTCGGCGGGCTGCACCGTCTCGTGGACCTGTGGGACGCGCGCGTCGAGCTGGGCCTGGAGGACCACGCCGACGACCTCCTGCACCTGCTCGACCACGGCCTCGCGACCGTCGCCTACCTCGTCCCGGGCCTCGGGGCGGTCGACGCGGACGCGGAGCCTGCCGCCGTCGGGACGCTCGTCGCCCTGCGCGACCTCCTGCGGGAGGCGGGCCGCGCCTCGCAGGCACCAGCGCCCGACGGCGTAGCGCACCCCCGCACGGACGCGACCCCGCGGAGCGGTGCCCCCGCGAGCACGCCGGACCGCCGGGATCCCGTGCGCCGCGAGCTCGCCCGGCTCCGCGAGGACCGTGGCGCGGCCCCCGGGGTCCGGGGTGCCCTCGTGGCGCTCGCCGCGACCGACGACGCCCTCGCCGACGACGTCCTGCTCGCGGAGGTGCGCGCCCAGCTCAGCCCGGGCGCGGACCCGGTCTCCGCCGTCCGGTTCCTGGGTGGGCTGCTGCGCGTCGCCCCCGACCTCCTGCTCCACACCCCTGAGCTCTTCGACGCCGTCCACACCGGCCTCCGTGACCTCGACGGGGACGCGTTCCTCGCCGTCCTGCCTGACCTGCGCCGCGCGTTCACGTGGCTCAAGCCGGCCGAGACGCACCGGCTCGCGCAGCAGGTCGCGACGCGCACCGGCTCCCGGGCAGAGCGGATCGATGTGCACCTGGCCGCGACCGAGCAGGACCTTCACGCCGGGCTCGCGCTCGAGCGCGAGCTCACCGCGATGCTCGCGTGCGACGGGCTCGCTGCGTGGGCCGTCGGCGCGCCGCAGCACGCCGCAGCAGCACCTGCCGCCCCTGCCGTCCCCGCCCTGCCTCTGCCCGACCAGGAGGACCTGCCATGACCGTCCCGACTGCGCACCCGGCGGAGACCGCCGAAGAGCTCGAGGCGGCGCGCCGCTGGCGGCTCGTCCTCGGCCGCTACGCCGCGCAGGAGCTCCCGCAGGACCCGTCCGACGCCGGGGTCGAGCGGGCGCTGCAGTACCTCTACGACCGCGAGTACGTCGAGCGCGGGCACCGCCTGGGCAAAGGGCCGGGCGGGCGTGGCGGTGGCGGGAGCCTCGACCCGTCGTCGCTCAAGGCGCTCGACTGGCTCGGCCAGGCTCGCACGCTGTTCCCGCGCGAGACGTTCGAGCGCATGCAGGTCGACGCCGTGAGCCGGTACCAGCTCACGGACCTGCTCGCCGACCCGGAGGCCGCCGAGGCCCTCGAACCCAGCCGCGAGCTCGCGACCGCGCTGCTGCAGGTGCGGGGGCGTCTCGACGAGCGTGCTGCCGCCGGGCTCCGCACGGTCATCGCGCGCGTCGTGGAGGACATCGTCCGACGGCTCCGCCCGCAGTTCGCGACCGCGCTCACCGGCCGCAAGGACAGGTCGCGACGCTCGATGCACAAAGTCAGCCAGAACTTCGACGGCAAGCGAACCCTCCAGGCCAACCTCTCGCGCTACGACCCGGGGTCCGGGCGTCTGATCGTGCAGGACGTGCGGTTCGTGTCGCGGGCGCGGCGCACGCTCACCTGGGAGGTCGTCCTGCTCGTCGACCAGTCGGGCTCGATGGCGGCCTCGCTGCTCTACAGCGCGGTGTGCGCGGGGATCATGTCCGCGCTGCCGGGGATCACGGTCCGGCTCGCGGTCTTCGACACGAACGTGGTCGACCTCTCGCACCTCGCGCACGACCCCGTCGCGGTCCTGCTGACGGCACAGCTGGGCGGTGGCACCGACATCGCCAAGGCGGTGCGCTACGCCGAGCAGCAGATCACCCACCCGAGCCGCACGGTCGTGGTCCTCGTGAGCGACTTCGAGGAGGGCGGCTCGGTCACCCAGCTCCTCGCGGGCGTGCGACGGCTGGCGGAGTCCGGTGTGCGGATGCTGGGGCTCGCGGCGCTCGACGAGGCCGCCGAGCCCGTCTACGACCAGGGGACGGCCCGCCGCCTCGCCGAGTGCGGCATGCATGTCGCGGCCCTCACGCCGGACCGGTTCGCGGAGTGGCTCGGAGAGGTGCTCGTATGACGCCGGACTGGCTCGCGGTCTTCGCGGGGTACGACGACGCCGCGCTCGTCGCGCTCGCCAACGCCGGTCTGCTGCGGCGTGCCCGCAAGGACCTCGCGGCAGGCGGCGTGTCGCTCACGTCGGGGTCCGCGACCGAGGTCGTGGTCGGGTGCGGGAGCGCGGTGGTGCGGCTCGGGCCCAAGGGCCCGGTGGCGGCGTCGTGCTCGTGCCCGACGGCGGGCGTCTGCCAGCACGTGGTCGCGGCGTGCCTGTGGGCCCGCGAGCAGGTGACGGACGGGACGTCGGGGGAGTCGGGGTCGACCGCTGCGGTCGTTGCCCGGCCGCACTCCACGACCGCGGGCCGCGGTGCCGAGGACGCAGGCCCGCGCGACCCCGCCGGCCCGCACGACCCCGCTGGCCCGCACGGGCCCGCCGAGCCGGCGCCGACCGGCGTCGACGCCGGTGGCGCCGTGGGCCCGGGCGCCACCGAACGCGCGACCGGCCCGACCGCCCCCGACGCCCTGGCCGATCTCCTCGCGCTCGACCCCGCCGGCGTGTGCCGGGCCGCGGGCAGGCCCGCGCTGCGCCGGGTCGTCGAACGGCTCCCGGCGACGTTGCTCGCCGGGCTCGCGCACGACGGTCCGCGGGTGCCCGCCGCGTGCGAGGTCGCAGCGAACGGTGCGCGGCTCACGATCTCGTGGACGGACGGTACCGGGACGCCGACCGAGGTCGTCTTCGTGGCTCCCGCGGGGTTCGCGGGCATGGTCGTCGCCGGTGCGCGCTCGGCCGGTGACCAGGCCGCGGCACGGCTCGAGGCCGTCGTCCGGGTCTTCGCCCGCGAGGGAAAGCCGTGGCCGTGGCCACGTGAGATCGAGGCCGAACGCTCGGGCGAGCTGACCACGGCCCAGCGTGCGGGGCTCGAGGAGGCGAGCGCCGTCGTCGGGCACGTGGTCGACGCCGGGCTGTCCCACCTCGGTGCCGACGCCGCCGACACGCTGCGCGGGGCCGCGGCCCGCGCACGGCTCGTCGGCCTGCTGCTGCTCCACCGCCTCCTCCTCGTCGCGGCGGGGCTCGTCGACGGCGTCGCCTCGCGCGACGACGACGTGAGCGAGGCGGACGCGCTCGGCGCCCTCGCCGAGGCGTGGGCGCTCGCGGCGGCGCTGAGGGACGCGCCCGTCGGGGCACTTCCCGACCTCCTGGGGTCGCCCGCGCGCCGTACCGCCGACGCGGAACCCGGCGACGACCTCCCCGGCCGCCTCGTCCCGCTCGGCGTGCGGTGGTGGCGGGCACCCAGCGGCGCTCGCGGCCTGACGGTCACGGCCTGGGACACGCGGCACCTGACGTTGCGGACCGCGACGGTCGCGCGCCCCTCGGGCGCTGACCCGACCTTTCGCCGGGACGTCGACCTGCCGCTGCTCTGGAAGGCGTCGGTCGCCGCAGCGTGCGCGGGTCCGTTCGAGCTCGCCGAGGCCGAGACGCGACCCGACGGGTCGATCAGCACGACCTCGCGCACGAGCCTCGTGCCAGGCGGTGGCTTCGACGTCGGCGAGCTGCGGGAGATCGCGCAGCACCTGGACGGCGCGACGACCGGGGTCGTCGGGTTCGGCCGGGCCCGGCGCCGCGTCCGGCTCGTCATGGTGCGAGAGACCGAGGCGGTCGGGGTCGACGAGGTCCGTCGCGACGTCACCTGGCCCGTCACGGCCGCCGACGGCGTCACGCACGTCCTGCGGGTCGGCGTCGAGCAGGAGCGCAGCGTCGAGGCGCTCCTTTCGGTCGTGGCGTCGCGCAAGCAGGTGGTCGCGGTCCTCGTCGAGCGCGACGCCTCGACGGGGGCCGACGAGCCCGTCGGCGTGTTCCTGCGGACCGGCCAGGGGAGCGTCGAGCTCTTCTCCCCGTCGATGTCCCCGGCGTTCCGGGCGGTGAGCTGGTCGGCGTTGCGCCGGCTGAGGGCGCGGATCGCGGCCCTGCACCGGGGCTCGACCGTCCACGTGGCCGAACCGGTCGCCCGTGGCCCGGTGGCCCGTGTGTGCGAACCGGCGCTCGAGGTCGTGGACTCGCTCGGGGCGACCGGACGCCGACGACTCACGGCGCACCAGCGGAGCGTGCTCGAGGACCGTGCGCGGCTCGCCCACGACCTCGGGATGGTGACCGTCGGCCGCACGATCGAGGCCCTCGCCGCCGACCTGGCGACCTCGACGCTCCTGCGGGCGCGCTTCGTGCTCGGACGGGCCGAGGCGATCGCGGACGGGTGACGGGGGCCGGGCGTCGCAGAGGTGAGCGCGGTGAATCCGCACCTCGCAGAGTTCTGGTCATTTTCGTCACGGAGTTTTCGGTGATGTGAAGTGCATTCTTCGTTGCCCGAGGCGATGTGAAGATGGTGTGGCCGAAGTGTCGATGTTCTGTTTGTGCCACATTTGCTGAGGAATGGTGCGCATAGTGTCCTGCGGGCCGGACGGGGGAAGACGTATCCGGCCCGGGGATTCGACACCGTCGATTCTTCGGCCATGAGTGACCGATACCTGTGATCGGAGTTCCGTATGACGAAGCACGCAGCTTTCTACGTTCCCTTGACCGCCGCAGCGCTCGCCCTGACCGGCGGCGTCTCCGCGTGGGCGGCGCCCGCGAGCGCACCCACGAGCGCCGTCGCCCCGGCGAACGTCTCGGCGGGCGTCCCGGTGGGCGCACTCCGGCTCTCGATGCCCGGCGGAGGGTGGTCCTACGACGGGGCGACCGGCCCCGAGCACTGGGGCGAGGTCGCCCCGACCTGTGCGTCGACCCCGACGAGCAAGCAGTCGCCCGTCGACCTCCCGCTGCACTCCCTCACGGAGAGCCGCAAGGTCAAGGCGCCCGTGCTCGACTACGAGCGTGCGGAGTTCTCGGTCCGCGACACCGGGGAGACGATCCAGGGCGACCTGACCACGGTCGGCCCGAACGCCGTCACGCTCGACGGCACCCGCTACGAGCTCCAGCAGTTCCACCTGCACACCCCGAGCGAGCACACGATCGACGGGGAGCCGGCCGCGATGGAGCTTCACCTGGTGCACCGCAGCGCCGGGGGCAGGCTCGCGGTGCTCGGGGTGCTGCTCGAGCTCGGCCGGGAGAACGCGGCGCTCGACGGCTTCTTCGACGCCATCCCGGCGGCTGCCGCGGCCACGTCGTCGGTCGCGCCTCGGCCGGTCCAGGTCAACCCGGCTCACCTGGTGCCCGCGTGGTCCGACCTGGTCCGCTACGACGGGTCGCTGACGACACCGCCGTGCAGCGAGGGCGTGCTCTGGAGCGTCTACGAGCGACCTCGGATGATCTCGAAGGCGCAGCTCGGCGCCTTCACCGCGGTGCACCCGGAGAACAGCCGGCCGGTGCAGCCGCTCAACGGCAGGAGCCTGTTCGAGGTCGACGTGCACTGACGTCGTCCTGCCGGAAAGGCGTCCGGCCTTCGACCTGTGGTCGGCGGCCGGGCGCTTTTCTTTTGCACCTGGCGGGGACGTGAAATGAGAATAGTCTCATTATTCGGCTCGAATACCGGTTCCATCGTTCAGGAAGTGTTGACAATGCCGGTGGTGACGGCGGCACGCATCGGTGGACCTGGCGGTCGTGGTGGGCGGGACGGTCGAAACCCGCGATGTCAGACCCTCACGGCAGACTCCTGGGCGTGTACTCGGTCCCGCTCCGCACGTCGCCCGCCGACCCGGGCGTCGTCGACGTCGAGGACCTCGACCCGCAGGGTGGACGTCTGGCCCCCGCCCCGCGCCGCACGACGTGGCCGGGCGCGGCCCTCGACCAGGCCGTCCCGCCGGCCGCGGGCTCCACCCCTGGAGCGCCCCGGGCCGCGACGCCCACGACCCGCTGGGTGTGGGACGACACCAACCTCTGGTACCCGGCCGCCCTCGCGGCGGGCCTGCGCGTCGAGCGTGCGCACGACCTGCGCCTGACCCGGGCGATCCTGCGGCGGTCGGTCCTCACGACGGGCACGCCCCTGGCGCAGGCACCGCGCGACGTCTGGGACGACATGCACCCGGTCCCCACGGCCCCCGTCCCGGGGACGGAACGCCCGGACGCGCTCTTCGACCTCGGCGACCGGCGGGCCGTCACCCCACCCGACCCCGTCGGCGAGCTGCGCCGACAGCTCGAGGCGGTCGCGACGTCGTCGGGCCCGGGGCGGCTGCGCCTGCTGATCGCCGCCGAGTCCGCCGGGGCGCTCGTCGCCGCCGAGATGAGCCACGCCGGACTGCCCTGGCGCGAGGACCTGCACGACACGATGCTCACCGGCATCCTGGGGCCGCGGCCGCCGCTCGGGGTGCGGCCCGCGCGGCTCGAGGCCCTCGCCGAGCGCGTGCGCACGGCGCTCGACGCTCCCGCCCTGAACCCCGACTCGGCCCCCGAGCTCCTCAAGGCCCTCGAGTACGCAGGCGTCGGCGTGAAGTCCACCCGCAAGTGGGACCTCGAACGCGTCGACCACCCGGTCGTCGCTCCCCTGCTCGAGTACAAGAAGCTCAGCCGCCTCCTGACCGCCAACGGGTGGAACTGGCTCGACACCTGGGTGCGGGACGGACGCTTCCGGCCCGAGTACGTCGTCGGGGGTGTCGTCACCGGGCGCTGGGCCGCGAACGGCGGCGGAGCGCTCCAGCTCCCGCACCAGGTCCGCTCGGCCGTGGTCGCGGACCCCGGGTGGAAGCTCGTCGTCGCCGATGCCGCGCAGCTCGAACCTCGGGTGCTCGCGGGGCTCTCGGGCGACCTCGTCATGGCCGAGGCGGGGCGCGGCGGCGACATGTACCAGGGCATCGTCGACACCGGCGCCGTCGAGACGCGGGCCCAGGCCAAGATCGGCATGCTCGGCGCCATGTACGGCGGGACGACGGGCGAGAGCGGGCGCATGCTCCCGCGGCTCGCGAAGGCGTTCCCGCGCGCGCTCGACCTCGTCGAGCAGGCCGCGCGGGCGGGGGAGCGCGGCGAGATCGTCACCACGCGGCTGGGTCGCAGCTCGCCCCCGCCCGGGTCGGGCTGGGACGAGACCCAGGGCAGCGCGTACGACGAGTCGGCGTCGAGCGACGCCCAGTCCCGCGCCCGCAGCCAGACCCGCGCCTGGGGCCGGTTCACCCGGAACTTCGTGGTGCAGGGGACCGCCGCCGAGTGGGCGCTGTGCTGGATGGCGTCGCTGCGCGCACGCCTCGCCGCGATGCCCCGGGCGGCGACACCCGGTCGGGCCCCCGCTCCCTTCACCGACCAGCCGCACATGGTCTTCTTCCTGCACGACGAGATCATCGTGCACGCCCCCGAAGAGCTCGCCGAGCAGGTAGCGGACGAGATCCGGGCCGCGGGCACCGAGGCCGGGAAGCTGCTCTTCGGCGACTTCCCGGTCGACTTCCCGCTCACGGTCGCGATCGTCGACGACTACTCGCAGGCGAAGTAGGGCGGTCCGGTCCCGCCTCGCGACGGATAGCCTGGTCCCGTGACCGCACACCCCACGCTCGCCGACGTCGTCCGGACCCTCGAGGCGCTCTACCCGCCGTCGACCGCGGAGGGGTGGGACGCCGTCGGGCTCGTCACCGGGGACCCGGCGCAGCCCGTGCGCAAGATCCTCTTCGCGGTCGACCCCGTCGCGACCGTCGCCGACGAGGCGATCGAGTGGGGCGCCGACCTGATCGTGACCCACCACCCGCTCTTCCTGCGGCCCGTGCACTCGATCGCCGCCACGACCTTCAAGGGCTCGCTCGTGCACCGCCTCGTGCGGGCCGGGATCGGGCTGTACGTCGCGCACACCAACGCCGACGCCGCCCCGCGCGGGGTCGCCGACGCGCTCGCGGACGCGATCGGCCTCGTCGACCGGTCGCCGCTCGTCCCGTCCGGGACTTCCGGGGTCGCCGGCGACTCTCGGCCCGACGGCGGCGCGCACCTTGCAGAGACCGGCATCGGCCGAGTCGGCCGCCTCGACGAGCCGACGACGTTGCGCGCCTTCGCCGAGCGCGTCGCCGCCGCGCTGCCCGCGACCGAGCAGGGAGTGCGCGTCGCGGGCGACCTGGACGCGACCGTGAGCACCGTGGCCGTCGTCGGCGGCTCGGGCGACTCGCTGTTCGACGCGGTCCGCAGCGCAGGAGCCGACGTGTACGTCACCGCCGACCTGCGCCACCACCCCGCGTCCGAGCTGCGCGAGCGCGCCGAGTTCGAGGGCGGGGCGGCGGGCGGCCCGTTCCTCGTGGACGTCGCACACTTCGCGAGCGAGTGGCCCTGGCTGCACTACGCGGCCGCCGACCTGACCGGACGGCTCGCAGATACGGGTACGGTGGATACCCGCGTGAGCGTCCGCCGGACCGACCCCTGGACCGCCCGGATCGGCTCCGCGCCCCGCGCCTGACACGGCGCCCCACAACTGCATCGAAAGGAACGCACCCTGTGAGCACTGCACCCCCCGAGGACCAGCGACGACTGCTGGAGGTCCAGGCACTCGACACCCGCCTGCAGCAGCTCACGCACAAGCGCGCCTCCCTGCCCTCGATCGCCCGCATCGCGGAGCTCGACGCGCAGATCTCCGACCTCAGCACCTCGCTCGTCGCCTCGCGCACCGCCGTGAGCGACCTCAAGCGAGAGCTCACCAAGGCCGAGGGCGACGTCGAGCAGGTCCGCAACCGCGCCGCCCGCGACCAGAGCCGTCTCGACGCCGGCCAGGTCGGCGCCAAGGATGCCCAGGCGCTCGTCGGCGAGCTCGAGTCGCTGGCCCGCCGCCAGGAGGTCCTCGAGGAGATCGAGCTCGGCGTCATGGAGCGCCTCGAAGCCCACGAGGAGGCCCTCGCCAAGCTCGACGCCGCCAATGACGAGCTCGTCGCCGCCAGGCGCGACGTCGAGGCCGAGCGCGACGCCCAGCTCGCCGAGGTCGACGCCGAGGTCGCGACCGTGACCGCCGCACGCGCCAAGGCCGTCGACGGGATCGACTCCGGCCTCGTGACGCTCTACGACCGGCTGCGCAACCAGCTCGGAGGCCTCGGCGCGGCTGTGCTCAACGGCCGCCGCTGCGAAGGCTGCCGCCTCGAGCTCAACCCCTCCGACGTCGCCGCGATCAAGGCCAAGGGCCCCGAGCAGGTCGCGCGCTGCGAGGAGTGCTCGCGCATCCTGGTGCGCCTCGACGCCTGACGTCGAGCTCCCGTGGCCCGAGGCCCCGCCCCTGAGTTCTCGGGGGCGGGGCCTCGGTGCTCTTCCTGGAGCGTTTTCGGCGCCGAGAACGGGGTTGAGGTCGTTGCGGGGCGGTTGACGGCCTGGAGGTCGTGCTCGAAGCGGCGGAAGGTCGTGGTCGGGGGGCTGGCGTCGGCGGCGTCGGCGTGCCCGGTGCTCCCGGGGCCATTGGCCCTCCGGCTCCGGGGGTCGAGCGGACGGTGGCGTCGGGCGTTGAGCGGGCTGTGGCGGGTGGTGCCGGCTGCTGGTCGGGCGGTGCCCGCTGCTGGTTGAGGCGCCGGGTGCTGGCGTGGGGGCGTTGCGAGATGCCGGTTGGCGTCGAGTGTGCAGTTTGGGCGGTCGGGGTGGGGGTGTGGACGACCCGAACTGCACACTCGGTGAACGGATCGTTCTGATGGTTGTGTCCGGTCGCGGGTTCGCGGGGGACTTGGCGCCGAGGTCGGCGTTCCTCGGGCTCCGGCTGCTGGGTGGCAGCGGGTCGAGGCGTCGAGCGTGCAGTTCGGGTGGTCGGGGTGGGGGTATGGGCGACCCGAACTGCACACTCGGTGGTCGTAGTCGGGGTCTCGGTGCCGAGCATGCGGCTGGCGTCGGATTTCGGGCTGATCGGGGGCGCTGGCCGCATGGTCGGGGGCGCTGGCCGCATGGTCGGGGACGGCAGTCGCATGTTCGGTTCGGCTCGGTCGGGTCCGACCTGGCCCGACCTGCCCGGCCTGGCCCGGCTGCTGGCTGATGCGGTCGTGGTTGTCGGGTGGGTGGGGTGGTTGTCCACAGCCTGGGACGTGGGGTTCCGGTGGGGTGGTTTGACCCGTTAGGTTCCTTGGAGGTGGGGGGCGGTGTGGCCTTTTGCCGGGTACCTACCGAGGGGGCAGGGATGGGTTGGCAGGGGTTGGTCGTGCGCGGTGGGCGGCGGGCTGTGGGGGGCGTGGGCTGGGAGGGGCCGGGGGGCGGTCTCGTTCCTGGTTCAGGTGCCCGACGGCGGAGGGGTGCGCTGGCGCTGATGGCGGGTGCGGTGCTCGCGGGTGTGGTGGTGGGGTGTTCGCCGGCCGGGCCGGTGGTGGAGTCCCCGGCGCCGGTGGTGAGCGAGGAGGTGGGCCCGAGTCCGTCTCCGACGCCGACTCCGACGGGGCCGGTCAAGCCTGAGCGGCCGGCGGACATGGACCGTACCGACGAGGTGGGGGCTGCTGCGGCGGCGACGTACTTCCTGGAACTGTATCCGTACGTCATGGCGACCGGCGATCTGACGGAATGGGACGCGATCTCCTATGTAGACCTGTGCGAGTTCTGTGTGAAGGTCGCTTCTGACGTTGAGGCGTATCGGTCGGCGGGGAGTTCCTACACCGGCGGAGAAGTGTCGGTCGAGGTCACAAAGACCTACCCGATCGACACTCTTCTCGGGGCGTATCCGGTTGATGTCCGGCTTGCTCAGGCATCTTCAGTGGTCACCGACTCAGGGGGGAGAACGGTCGACAGGACCGAGCCAACCGCCGGGCCGCTTCGTGTCGAGCTCATTCACAACGGTGCCACGTGGCTCTTGCTCGAAGTCTCGACGAACATGCCGACCTCATGAAGGGAATGGCGTTCGTAGCAGTACTCGGTGTGATCGGGCTGCCGTTCGCCCTCCCAACGGGTAAGGACATCTTTGGAAACGCCGAGGGTAACGGCGTGGACGTCAGGGCTGTCGATGTCTCTGCGGATGGGTCGGTGCATCGGCCGCGGAATGGGGATGGTTCGCTGGCGTCGGTGGAGTATCGGCGGATGCCTGCGTCGATCTGTTTCACGAACGACTTTCCCACGAGCAAGGGCCGGGTGGGGGCGTGTGCGTCGGGGGAGCGTGAGGGGGCGTTGGTCGCGGCGTGCGAGGCGGATCAGGTCGCGTTGGACCCGATCTTCCGGCAGACCTGGGTCAACAACCCGGACGGCACGATCGGTGACCTGTCCCGGTGGGAGCTGCAGGACCCGGCCAGTCCCGGGGACTGCCTGGCCGGGGTGGATCTGGTGCCGTTGGCTGAGGCGGAGTTCCAGCGGTTGACGATCGTCCCCTCGCCGGTCACGATCCAGCCGCCGGACGGGTGGACGCTGGTCAACGTCGAGACGATCACCTACACCAGCCCGGCACCGCAGAGGTTCGCGACCACGCTGCTGGGCATCCCCGTCACGATCGAGGCCACCCCGGACACCTTCACCTGGGACTACGGCGACGGCACCAGCCCGCGTGCCACGACCGATCCTGGCGCGCCCTATCCCCGTCACAGCGTCGCGCACGTCTACGAGCACGAGGCGGTCGCAACGATCACCTTGACCACGACCTGGCACGGACGCTTCCAGATCACCGGCACCACCACGTGGACCCCGATCACCGCCACGACCACCACCACCGCCCCACCCCTGACCATCCACGAAGCCCGCACCCGCCTCGTCACCGAACCCCTCGACTGACCCGCAGACGCCGCCCGTTGTCGGCCAGACGCACCCACGAGCGACAACGACCAGCACCTCGATGCCAGCCAGCCGGCCAGTGGGCTAGCCAGCCAGCCATCCAGCCACCCGGCCAGTGGTCTAGCCGGTCGGCCACCGGCGGACCCGGCCACCCGGCCGGCCGGCCGCAGGGAGTGCCATGAACACCGTCGGTTCGACGCCAGCAGCCCGCGCGAGGAACACTGAGGCGACCGCTCGGTGCGGGCCCCGGCCATGATCTGCGACGCAGCGGGGATCCGGACAGCGACGCTCGCTCGGGATACTCGCTCGGGATGCACGACCGGGCAGACGGAACGACCGAGCACACCGATCGAGCGGATCGACAGGACGACGGCACACGTGGAGGACGAAGCATGGGTAGGACGTTGATCGTCGAGGCCGACGGCGGATCGCGCGGCAACCCCGGACCTGCGGGCTATGGCGCACTCGTGCGCGACGCCGCGACAGGAGCGGTGCTGGCCGAACGTGCCCGCTACCTCGGGGTCGTGTCGAACAACGTCGCCGAGTACTCGGGGCTCGTCGCCGGGCTCGACGCCGCGCGGGAGATCGACCCTGAGGCGCGCGTGCTCGTCCGCATGGACTCCAAGCTCGTCGTCGAGCAGATGTCGGGCCGCTGGAAGATCAAGCACGAGGACATGCGCCGCCTCGCGGCCGAGGCGGCCCGTGTGCTGCCACCGTCCCAGGTCGCCTACGAATGGGTTCCTCGCGCCGACAACTCCGCGGCGGACGCCCTGGCCAACGAGGCCATGGACACCGGTGGGGAGATCGCCCGAGACTTCCCGACTGCGCAGGACAGCGAGCGACCAACCGAAGACGGTGCTCGGGGTGCCGCCGTCAGAGCGAATCTCGGCACCGCCAGCACCGACCTCACCTACGGCGACGACCTCGACGCCCAGGGCTCCGACCACGCCGCCAGCACCGACTCCGACACCCTCGACGCCCAGGGCTCCGACCACACCGACAACGCCCCCGACGACCGCCCCGCCCCAGGAGCCAGCGCCGGACCCGTCGCGTTCGACACCCCGACCCGCCCTTCGGGGGCTCGTGCTCGGTTCGACGGTGCTGAGCCACTGACCGTCGTCCTGGTCCGGCACGGCCAGACGCCGCTCACGGTCGCGGGCGCGTACTCGGGCTCCTCGGTTCCCGGCCCGTCGCTCACCGCGCGGGGTCGGGTCCAGGCTGCCCAGGCGGCGGACCTGATCTACCGCATCGGCCGGGATCGATGGACGGATCTGCCGAAGCCGACCGAGATCGTGGCGTCCCCCATGGTCCGCGCGCAGGAGACCGCGCGGGCCGTGAGCCGCCGACTGGGCCTGCACGTCCGCACCGACGAGCGCTTCGCCGAGGTCCACTTCGGCGAGTGGGAGGGGCTGACGGCCGGGCAGATCGCCGAGCGCTGGGACGGGCATCCCGAGAGGTGGCTCGTCTCGGGCACCGAGGTCGCTCCGGGCGGGGAGTCGATGGCCGATGTGGGGGACCGGGTCTGGGCTGGGCTGCAGGACCTTCTCGCGCGGGGCACCGGCCGGACGGTCGTCGTGGTGGGTCACGCGGTGCAGGTGCGTGCCGCCGTCGGGCGGGCGATCGAGGCGCCGCCCTCTCGCTGGGCGGGCTTCCGTGTGCCGCCGGGATCGGTGAGCATCGTGCGGCTGTGGGCCGACGGCGCGACGGAGCTGACCGTCGTCGGGTGCCCGAGCGAGCCCTGAGCCCGCGTCTCGCCACCAGTCCCCGGCGCCGAGAACGATGTCGAGGTCGCCAGAAGGCCGCAGACGACTCCAACCCCGTCCTCGACCGCGCAGGACCTCGTCCTCGCCGACCTGAGGCCACCGGCTCGAGGCACCTCGAGCATGCGGTGCTCGGCACCGAGACGTTGCCCGGCACCGAGACGTCACCCTGCACCGTGACGGCGCTCGGCAACCGCGACCGGTTCAGGCGACGACGAGCTCCAGCGTCGACGCGCCACGCGTCCCGGGCAGCAGCGTCGCGTCGAGCAGCGCGGTCCCGACCAGCTCGTACGCGGCCTTGAGCAGCTCCTCGGCTGTTCGGACCGGCTCGGCACGGTTCAGCAGGTGCCCGGTGAGGACGCCGCGCGTGTGCTTGGCGTTGTGCGAGACGACGCTCCGCTTGCCGTCGAGCTCGCGCAGCACACGCACCGCGACGTGCTCGGCCCCGGCGGGCACCTTCCACGCGGCCGCGTAGGGCGCCGACCGGCAGTCGATCACGACGTCACCGATCGCCCGCGCGTCCAGGGCCGCGGCGAGGTGCGGCCGCCACGACGGGCCGAGCGCACCGAGCGGCGGGAGCTTGGTACCCATGGACAGCCGGTAGGCGGGGATGCGGTCGGTGGGGGACACCGCACCCCACAGCGCCGACACGATCCGCACCGAGTCCTCGGCCCGCGACGCAGCGGCGGGCGGCAGGTCGGCCAGGCCGGCGGCGGCGTACAGCACCCCGCTGTAGATCTCCGCGGCGGGAGCGGTCGGAGCCGTGGACAGCGACACGTTGCGCGCCACCTCGTCGGCCAGCCCACTGCTCACGCCCAGGACGTCGAGCGCGTCACGGCGCCTGCTCGCGGCGACGAGCGCCTTGAGCACGGCCCTGCGGTGCCGGGTGAGCGACGGCGAGCTGAGGGACGCGAGGTCGAGGGGAGCGCCGTCGTCGGGCACGGACTTTCCCTCGGAGGGCGGCAGGAGCAGAAGCACACCGCCACTCTAGGGCGGGCGCGGGGGCCCGCCCGCCCGTCGCACGCGTGGCGATGGTCACCCGTGGCACTCCCCGAGCCGCGGCACTAGGTTGTGCCGCATGGTCCAGGTCAAGATCTACGGCACCCGCACGGTCTGGGAGATGAGGCGCGAGGACATCTCCGACGCGATCCACCGGGCGGTCGTCGGCGCCTGGGGGCTCCCCGAGGACAAGCGGTTCCACCGCTTCCTCCTCATGGAGGACGGCGACCTGGTCGCACCGCAGCGCAGCGACGCGTACCTCGTGATCGAGGTCGTGTGCTTCACGGGTCGCTCGCGCGAGGCCAAGCGGGCGCTCATCGCCGCGATGTTCGACGACGTCGCGCCCTTCCTGGGGCTGGCGGCGGACGACCTCGAGGTCGTCATCCTCGAGAGCCCGCCCGAGAGCTGGGGCATCCGAGGCAGGAGCGGTGACGAGCTCGCGCTGGGCTACCGCGTGGACGTGTAGGCTGCGGGAGCGGATGAGTCGGTCAGACGGCCGCGTCGGCGCCCTCGTGGCGTCGCCGAGGAACGTCCGGGCTCCACAGGGCAAGGTGGTGGGTAACGCCCACCCGGGGTGACCCGCGGGACAGTGCCACAGAGAACAGACCGCCTCCCACGGCTTCGGCCGCGGGCGGTAAGGGTGAAACGGTGGTGTAAGAGACCACCAGCGGGCCAGGTGACTGGTCCGGCTAGGTAAACCCCACCTGGAGCAAGGTCAGACAGACTGTGTTGGAGGGCGGCCCGCCCGATTCTCTGGTGAGAAGCACAGTCGGGTAGACCGCTGGAGGCGTGCGGCAACGTACGTCGTAGATGGATGGCCGTCACCCGCGCGGGGGTGACCGCGCGCGGGGACAGAACCCGGCGTACCGACCGACTCATCCGCCCTCGAGCCATCCCGTGCCATCTGGGTACCCGCGCCCCCCACGGCGCCTGATCCCAGGGCACTCCTGTCGCCCGCCCCGCCCCCTGCGTAGGCTGGTGGGATGAGGATCGTCGAGTGCTTGGCTCCGCTCGTGGGGCAGTGGCAGGGCGTGCACCGGCAGCGCCTCCTCCCGACGGACGAGTTCGTCGCGTCGGCCGCGACCGCCACGGTCACGGTCACGGCACGCGAGTACGTCTCCCTCGCCTACACGTGGTCCGACGGCGACGCGCCCCTGGAGGGGCTCCTCCTCCTGAGCGGCGGCTCGGGGGAGGAGGGGGTGTCGGCGGTGTGGCTCGACTCGTGGCACTCGTCGCCCGCGTGGATGCTCTTCGACGGGACGGTGGGGGACGACGGCGTCGTGCGGCTCACCGGGAGCTACGCGGCTCCGGAGGGGCCGGACTGGGGCTGGCAGATCTTCGTCGCGCCTATCGAGGGCGAGGGCGGGGGTGGACGCATGACCATGCTCAACCTGGTGCCGGGCGAGGCGGCGTACGAGGCGGTCGAGGCGGTCTACGACGAGCGGGTCTGACACCTCCGCACCCGCGTCGGCCCGCGTCGGCCCGCGCCGGGCGAGCACGGCCAGCCGCGAGCACGGCCCCGCCCGAACCCCCTACTCCCCGCCCGCGCGCGCCCGTCGCATCAGCCCGAGCGGCAGCACGACCCACAGGAGCGCGAACAGCACGAGCGCGCCGACCGCCGCGACGACCGCGGCAGTCCACCCGACGACGACGTCGAAGATCAGCAGCACCGTGCCCGTGACGACGAGGGCGAGGACCACGAGCCCCACCCGCGCCAACCGGTCGGCCGACGTCACGAGCCGCGCCTTGAGGTGCTTGCGGAACAGCATGCGGTGCAGCGACACGGGCGCCACGAGCAGCCCTGTCGCGATGACGGAGAGCACCACGAGGCACAGGTAGACGGTGCGCTGCGCGGTGTCGAGCTCCCCGAACCGCTGCTGGAACGGCAGGGTGAGCAGGAAGCCGGTGAGGATCTGCACGCCCATCTGCGTGACGCGCAGCTCCTGGAGGAGCTCGGCCCAGTTCCGGTCGGCCCGCTCGTCGAGCGTCTCGTCGCGTGAGTCGCCCGGGTGCCGGGCCGGCGTCTCGTCGGCACGCGGCTCGGGAGGGGTGTCCGCGTGCCTGGCCTCGTGGTCCACCCGCGCCCCGCTCAGTGGTTGCGCAGCGCGGCGATGAGCTCGCCCTTGCGCATGGTCGAGCGGCCTTCGATGCCGACCTCTCGGGCGCGCTGCCGCAGCTCGGCGACGCTCCACTCCTCGTAGGCCGGTGACGAGCCGCCCTTGGCACCTACCGCGCTCCGGGAGGACGCGGCGGCCGCGTTCGCGATCCGCGCCGACTTCTCCTTCGAGTTCCCCTCGTCGCGCAGCGACTCGTACAGCTCCTTGTCCTTGACGGACGGGCCGGGGTCTCGCCTGGGCATGGGTGACCACCTCTCGGGTCGTGTGTCGGCAGGTCGTCCGACCGTACGACGGCGCCGCGCCACTCGCGCGAGGAGGTGCACCCAGGTGGTGCAGACCCGGTCGTAGCACCACGAGCACGAGGAGGATTCGCCCTAAAATGCACCTGATGGCCGTCCCAGGTAAAGCAATCCCCAGAATGCTGTCATGCGGGCGCCTGTCGGGGGTACTCTGGCTCTGTTGGCGGCGCTCCAGGATGTCGGGCGCTGAGAACACGACGAGCGGGGGCTCACGTCATGACTGCGAGCAGGACAACGACGACAGGCGGGATCACGCTCTTCGAGCAGCCCGACACGAGCGTGGTGGACATGTGGGGCGAGATCGACGTCGCCCTTCGTAGCGAGGCGAGTGCGGCTCTGGCGAACGCCCTGGACCGTGACGTCCCCGTGGTGATCGACACCTCGAAGGTGACGTTCATGGACTCGACCGGGATCGCGTTCCTGGTGCAGTTCTACACGATCGGCAGCGAGGAAGGGCTCCAGGTGAGCCTGCGCAACCCGCCGACCGTCGTGACCGACGTCCTGGAGATGCTGGGCGTGATCGACATCTTCCCGTCGCTGCCGCACCACCAGGTCGAGCATCCGGTCGAGGACAGGCACCCCAGCACGGTCTGAGCCCGGACGACGGTCTCGGCCTGACCCGCCGCGGCGAGCCAGGCCGAGACCGGGCCAGGCCGACCAGCGGCCAGGCCCGACCCGGCCGAGACAGGACGACGACTACGCGAGCCCGGCCCCTTCGGCGGCCAGCGCCGCGGCCCCGACGATCCCGGCTGCGTTGCGCAGCTTCGCGGGGATGATCGGTGCCTTGAGGTCGAGCAGCGGCAGGAAGTTCTCGTGGTGCTTGGAGATGCCGCCGCCGACCACGATGAGGTCGGGCGAGAACAGCATCTCGACGACGTCGAAGTAGCGCTGGAGCCGTGCGGCCCACTCCTCCCAGGAGAGGTCCTCGCGGCTGCGGGCCGACTCCGCGGCCCGGGACTCGGCGTCGACCCCGTCGATCTCGAGGTGGCCCAGCTCGGTGTTGGGCACCAGGACGCCGTCGACGACGAGCGCGCTGCCGATGCCCGTGCCGAGGGTCGCGAGGAGCACGGTCCCGCGGGCGTCCTTCGCGGCGCCGTAGCGGACCTCGCCGATCCCGGCGGCGTCGGCGTCGTTGACGGCGACGACGTGCCGACCGGTCTCGTTCTTGATGAGCGCGGGCAGGTCGACGCCCTTCCAGGACTTGTCGAGGTTCGCTATGAACCCGATCACGCCGTGGCGGATGGGCCCCGGGAACGCGACGCCGATGGGGACGTCGTGGGGCAGGTCGTACTCGTCGACGAGCTCCGCGATGACCTTGGCGACGGCCTCGGGGGTCGAGGGCTGCGGCGTCGGGATGCGGTGGCGCTCCTGGGCGAACTCGCCCGTGGAGAGGTCGACCGGAGCGCCCTTGATGCCGCTGCCGCCGACGTCGATCCCGAACGCGAGGCCGTGGTGGTGGTGTGAGTGCTTGCTCATGGCAGGGTCAGGATCTCCGCTCCGTCTTCGGTGACGACCAGGGTGTGCTCGAACTGGGCGGTCAACGACCGGTCCGCGGTGACTACGGTCCACCCGTCGTCCCACGTCTGCCACTCGGGGCCGCCCAGCGTCAGCATGGGTTCGATGGTGAAGACCATCCCTGGTTCGATGATGGTGTCGTGGTCGGGGGCCGCGTCGTAGTGCGGGATGACGAGGCCCGAGTGGAAGGCCTCCCCGACGCCGTGGCCGGTGTACTCGCGCACCACGCCGTACCCGTGGCGGTGCGCGTACTTCTCGATGACGCGACCCAGGACGTTGACCTCGCGCCCGGGGCGCACGGCCTTGACGGCCCGGTCGAGGGACTCGCGCGTGCGCTGCACGAGCAGCGCGGCCTCCTCGCTGATCTCGCCGACCGCGAAGGTCGCGTTGTTGTCGCCGTGGACGCCACCGATGTACGCGGTGATGTCGACGTTGACGATGTCCCCCTCGACCATCTCGGTCGAGTCGGGGATGCCGTGGCACACGACCTCGTTGAGGGACGTGCACAGGGACTTGGGGAACCCGCGGTAGCCGAGCGTCGACGGGTAGGCGCCGTGGTCGAGGAGGAACTCGTGCCCGATCCGGTCGAGCTCGTCGGTGGTCACTCCGGGGGCGACGTGCATCCCGACCTCGGCGAGGGCCTGGGCGGCGATGCGGCTCGCGACGCGGATCCGCTCGATCGTCTCGGGGGCCACGACGTCGTCGCCCGTGAAGGGCTGCGGGCCGGGCCGCCCGACGTACTCGGGCCGCGCGATCGAGCGCGGCACGGCGCGTGGCGGGGAGAGGGTCCCGGGGACCAGAGGTCCGCGCGGGGCGGTCAGGACGGGAGAACCGGGCATCGTGCCAGTCTACGGAGGTGCGCGCGGCCGGGACGTCCATTCGCCCCGCGCGCCCGCCTGTCGCGCGCGAGGGCGCGTCGGTACGGCAGGATCGTCCTATGACCAAGGAACGATTCTCCGACGACGGTGACCCGGCGAGCGAAGACCAGTACTACTTCGACACGCGCACGGGCGAGGTGTCGAAGGGCCCGCAGTCGACGTGGTCGTCGCGCATGGGGCCGTACCCGACGCGTGAGGCGGCGGCCAAGGCGCTCGAGCTGGCGCGCGCCCGCTCCGAGGCGTGGGACGAGGAGGAGCGCGAGCGCGAGCAGGACCGGTGACTCCTCCCACCGGACGGGCAGGCCGGTGGGTCGCGGTCCTCGCGGTCCTGCTGGCAGGCCTGACGGTGGGCTGGCTGTCGTGGCTCGCGTTCGGCAGCGGTGACGCCCGTCCGGGCTCCTCGGCGAGCCTGACGGCGGCGCTCACCCCGGGCGCGTCCAGGTCGTCGCCGCCCGCCCCGGCGGGGTCCGAGGGGCCGTCGGCAGCGGCGGCAGCGTCTGGCGCTGCCACGCTCGCCGGCCTCACGGTCGCGCTCGACCCGGGGCACAACGGCGGCAACGCCGGCGCCCCGCGCGAGATCGGGGCTCTGGTCCCGGACGGGCGGGGCGGGACCAAGGCGTGCAACACGACGGGGACGTCGACCGACGACGGCTACCCGGAGCACGCGTTCGCGTGGGACGTCGTGGAGCGCACCGCTGCCTCGCTCGAGGCGTTGGGGGCTCGCGTCGTGCTCACACGCCCCGACGACGCGGGCGTGGGCCCGTGCGTCGACGTGCGCGGTGCGTTCGCCCAGGAGGTGGGGGCGGACGTCCTCGTGTCGGTGCACGCCAACGGGTCGGACGACCGGTCGGCCCGGGGGTTCTTCGTGATCGTCGCCGACCCCCCGCCCGTGGTCGAGCAGGATCCCGGGGAGCGGGAGGCGAACGCTGCCGCGAGCGAGTCCCTGGCCGGGGACATGGTCGAGGCGCTGTCCGTCGCGGGCTTCGCGCCCTCGTCGCTGTTCCCGGACGGGGTCTCGCGCCGTGCCGACCTCGCGACGCTCAACCTCGCCGAGCGCCCCGCGGTGCTGCTCGAGCTGGGAGAGATGCGCAACGCCGAGGAAGCGGCGGTCATGACGAGCGACGAGGGCCGTCAGCGGTACGCCGACGCGGTGACGGCGGGGGTCGTCGCATGGGTCGAGGGCGCGGCGTGAGGCGTCGTGCCCGGTCCCTGGACCGAGGACGCCCGACGGCGCCACGCACCCGGGTGCACCAGGGCACCCGGGGCGCGCGACGACGTCGGGCGGGGGCGGGCTACTTCTCGAAGCTGTGCGCGGCGTCCGGGAACGTCCCGCCCTTGACCTCGGCCGCGTAGTCCTGCGCGGCCCGGCCCAGGGCTGCGCCGATCTCCGCGAACCGCTTGGCGAAGCGGGGCGACCACTCGGTCATGCCCGCGAGGTCGGTCCAGACGAGGACCTGGCCGTCGCACACGGGACCCGCCCCGATGCCGATGGTCGGGATGCGCACGATCTCGGTGACGCGCGCGGCGACCTCGACGGGGACCATCTCGAGGACCACGGCCACGGCGCCCGCGTCGGTCACGGCGACGGCGTCCTCGCACAGGCGCTCGGCGGCGTCGTCCCCGCGGCCCTGCACGCGCGGCCCGCCCAGGATGTTCTCCGACTGGGGCGTGAAGCCCAGGTGCGCGACGACGGGGATGCCCGCGTCGGTCAGCGCACGGATCTGCGCGGCCGAGCGGCGGCCGCCCTCGAGCTTGACCGCGTGCGCGCCGGTCTCCTTCATGATGCGCACGCCGGTCGCGAGGGCCTGCTCGGGCCCGGCCTCGTACGACCCGAACGGCAGGTCGACGATCACGAGCGCGCGACGGGCGGCCCGGGCGACGCCGCGCGCGGCCGGGATCATGTCGTCGACCGTGACGGGCAGCGTGGTCTGGTGACCGTGCATGGTGTTCCCGATCGAGTCCCCGACGAGAAGCATGTCGATGCCCGCCTCGTCGAAGATGCGGGCGGTCACCGCGTCGTACGCGGTGAGCATGGTCAGCTTCTCGTGCCGCGCCTTGGCCTCCGCGAGGTGGTGGACGCGGAAGCGCTTGACGGGCGTGGCCGGGGTCTGGCCGGGCTGGGTGTGTGCGGACATGCTCTCGTCTCTCCAGGTCGTGCGGCCCGTCGGTGGTCGGTGGGCCGGTCGTTCGGGAAGCGGATGGTCGGTGTGCGACGGGCGCGGTACAGGCCGGGCGGACTACTCGGCCGGCTCACGCCAGCGGGACGTGACGGGCAGGCGCCGGTCGCGTCCGAAGGCCAACGACGTGACCTTGGGGCCGAGCGGGTACTGGCGTCGCTTCCACTCGGCGCGGTCGACGAGCGTCACGACCTTGTCGACGACCTCGGGGTCGAACCCGCGCGCGAGCAGCTCGGCGCGTCCCTCGGCGTGCTCGATGTACGCGTCGAGGACCTCGTCGAGCAGGTCGTAGGGCGGCAGCGAGTCCTGGTCGGTCTGGCCGGGGCGCAGCTCGGCCGAGGGCGGCTTCGTGATCGAGGACTCGGGGATCGGGGGGAGGTCGCCCGCGTCGAGAGCGGCGTTGTTGCGCCAGCGGGCGAGGGCCCACACGCGTGACTTGTCGACGTCCTTGAGCGGGGCGTACCCGCCGATGCTGCCCGCGTCGTAGATGGTCGCGTACCCGACGGCGAGCTCGGACTTGTTGCCGGGCGCGATGACGAGGTGGCCCTCGCGGTTGGAGATCGCCATGAGGAGCACGCCGCGCACGCGCGCCTGGAGGTTCTCCTCCGCGACGCCCTCGAGCGCGAGCTCGCCCTGGAAGGCGTCGACCATGGGCGCGATGGGCTGCACCCGGTAGTCCGCGCCGAGCCGCTTGGCGAGGTCGGCCGCGTCGTCCTTGCTGTGCTCCGACGAGTACGTCGAGGGCATCGAGACGCCCACGACGTTCTGTCCGCCGATCGCGTCGGCCGCGATCGTCGCGGACAGGGCCGAGTCGATCCCGCCCGACAGTCCCAGGACGATCGACCGGAAGCCGTTCTTGCGCACGTACCCGGCCAGGCCCGTGACGCACGCCCGGTACACCTCCTCGTCGGGGTGCAGCGGGGGAGCGACGCGGCCCGTGGGGTAGGTGGTCGTGGACGACGTCCGCTCGGGCAGGTCCCAGACCAGCAGGTCCTCGACGAACTGCGGCGCGGAGGTGAGGACCGTGCCGTCGGCTCCGACGACGAACGACCCGCCGTCGAACACGAGGTCGTCCTGGCCGCCGACCATGTTGACGTACGCGACCGGGGCGTCGACCTCGCGCGCCCTGCGCGCGGCGAGGTCGGTGCGCACGTGCCCTTTGCCCTCCTCGTAGGGGGAGCCGTTGAGCACGAGGAGCAGGTCGATCCCGTGCCCGGCCTCGTCGAGCGCACCCAGGGTCGCGACGGGGCCGCCGTCCTGCCAGATGTCCTCGCAGATCACGATGCCCACCGAGCGGCCCGCGATCTCCAGGACGAGGGGCTCGGTGCCGGGCGCGAAGATGCGGAACTCGTCGAACACGCCGTAGTTCGGCAGGTGGTGCTTGTCGTAGGACGCGACGACCTTCCCGTGCTGGATGGCGACCGCACGGTTGGTCGGGAGGTCGGCGGGAGAGCCCGACGCCTCGCGCTCGGTGGCGCCCGCACCGCGGGGGAGCGCGGTCTCGGAGGTGCCCACGGTGCCCAGGACGACCGTCACGTGACCGAGACCCTCGCGCTCGAGCTGGGCGGCGACGTCGGCTGCCGCGTCCCAGGCCGCGCGGCGGAACGAGGCCCGCAGCGCGAGGTCCTCGATCGGGTATCCCGTGAGGGTCATCTCCGGGAAGGCCACGAGGTCGGCGCCCTCGCCGGCCGCACGCCTGGTCCACTCGAGGATCGCCGCCGTGTTCTGGTCGATCGCTCCCACGCACGTGTCGATCTGTGCGAGGGCGATCCGCAGGTCTGCCATGCCTGCCAGCCTATGCGAACCCGCCGGTCAGGTGCCCATCCGCACCCCGACCCGCCCCTGGTCGTGGCACGCTGGTGACACGTCGGCCGCGTCAGGACGCGACGTAACCCGCTCGTCACACTCTTCAGGCAGGATGTAGCCCATGGACAGGCAGCAGGAGTTCGTGCTCCGCACGGTCGAGGAGCGCGACATCCGCTTCATCCGTCTCTGGTTCACCGACGTGCTGGGGATGCTCAAGTCGGTCGCCGTGGCTCCCGCGGAGCTCGAGTCCGCGTTCGCGGAGGGCATCGGCTTCGACGGCAGCTCGATCGAGGGCCTCACTCGTGTCTACGAGGCCGACATGATCGCGCGCCCCGACCCCACCACGTTCCAGGTGCTCCCGTGGCGCGGGGAGCGGCACGGGACCGCGAGGATGTTCTGCGACATCCTCACCCCGGACGGTGAGCCGTCGCTCGCGGACTCGCGCAACGTGCTCAAGCGCGCGCTCGCGAAGGCGAGCGACAGGGGCTTCACGTTCTACACGCACCCAGAGGTCGAGTTCTACCTCTTCAACCACCCGGCCGACGCCTCGGCGCCGCTCGTCCCGGTCGACCAGGGCGGGTACTTCGACCACCTGGCCAGGGGGTCGACGCACGACTTCCGGCGCGCCGCGATCACGATGCTCGAGTCGATGGGCATCTCGGTCGAGTTCTCCCACCACGAGGCGGGCCCCGGCCAGAACGAGATCGACCTGCGCTACGCCGACGCCCTGACGACGGCCGACAACCTCATGACGTTCCGCACGGTCGTCAAGGAGGTCGCCCTGGAGCAGGGGGTCTTCGCGTCGTTCATGCCCAAGCCCATGGCGGACCAGCCGGGCTCGGGCATGCACACGCACCTGTCGCTGTTCGAGGGCGACCGCAACGCGTTCCACGAGCCGGGTGCGCAGTACGAGCTCTCGAAGACGGCGCGCTCGTTCATCGCGGGTCTGCTCGTGCACGCCGCGGAGATCACCGCGATCACGAACCAGTACGTCAACTCGTACAAGCGCCTGTGGGGCGGGGCCGAGGCCCCGAGCTACGTGTGCTGGGGCCACAACAACCGCTCGGCGCTCGTGCGCGTGCCCATGTACAAGCCGGGCAAGGGCAACTCGAGCCGCATCGAGTACCGCGCGCTGGACTCCGCGACCAACCCGTACCTCGCGTACGCGGTGATCCTCGCGGCGGGTCTCAAGGGCATCGACGAGGGCTACGAGCTCCCCGAGGCGACCGAGGACGACGTGTGGGAGCTGACCGACGCCGAGCGTCGCGCGCTCGGTATCAAGCCGCTGCCGCAGTCGCTCGACGCCGCGATCCAGATCATGGAGACGTCCGAGCTCGTCGCCGAGACCCTGGGCGAGCACGTGTTCGACTTCGTGCTGCGCAACAAGCGCCAGGAGTGGGACGCCTACCGGTCGCAGGTCACGCCGTTCGAGCTGAAGCGGTTCCTCCAGGTCCTGTGAGCCAGTCCTCCGGTCGGTCGGTCGGGTCCCGGTGGTCGTCATGACCTCGGGGCCCGACGACGTCACGCCCCTCGGGCGCATCGGCGCCCCGAACGGGTCGCGCCGCCCCACCCTGAGCTCGCGCCTGCGCCGGCTCGGGTTCGCCGACGTGACCCGCTCGGCGTCGCTGCTCGACGACAAGGACCTCGTGGGGGTCGTCGGGCCGCTGTCCGAGGACGTGCTCGTCGCGCTCGGCACGACCGCGGACCCCGACCTGGCGCTGCTCCAGCTCGCGCGGCTGTCCTCCGCGGTGGCCGGGGACGAGGCGTCGTGCCGGACCTTCCACGACCTGCTCGCGGGAGCCGGTGAACGAGCGGCGACGGAGCCCGCAGGGGGTGGCGACGACGAGGGGACCGGCGTCGGTACCTCCGGCACGTCCGGCGTGACCGGGGCGCCCGTCCCCTCGGGCCGCGACCGCCTGCTCGCGGTGCTCGGCGCGTCGGTCGCCCTGGGGGACGAGCTGGTGTCGCACCCGGACCTGCTGGCCGTCGTCGCCGACCCTGCGTCCGGGACGGGCGTCGACGCGGGCGCCGTCCGGGCCGAGCTGCTGCGCGCGGTCGAGGCCGACCCCGAGGCCCACCAGCCCGTCGCAGCGCTGCCCGCGCCGGTCGCGACCGACGCGATGCGCCGCGCCTACCGGTCCGGTCTCCTGCGCATCGCCGCGACCGACCTCACGTCGCGTGAACCTCTCACGCGGCTCCCGGCCGTGGCCGCGGCGCTCGCGGACCTCGCGGCCGCCGCCCTCGAGGCCTCGCTCGCGATCGCACGCTCCGAGCTCGACGACCACGGGGCGGGCGTCCGGCTCGCGGTCATGGGCATGGGCAAGTGCGGCGGCCGCGAGCTCAACTACGTCTCGGACGTCGACGTGGTCTACGTGGCCGAGCCTGCCGACGGGTACGACGAGGCGTACGCGACGAGCGTCGGCGCGCGGCTCGCGACGGGCCTCGCGCGGGCCTGCCAGGGGACGTCGTCGGAGCCGGCGTTGTGGCCCGTCGACGCGGCGCTGCGCCCCGAGGGCAAGAACGGCCCGCTCGTGCGCACGCTCGCGAGCCACCTCGCGTACTACGAGCGCTGGGCCAAGACGTGGGAGTTCCAGGCGCTGCTCAAGGCGCGCCTGGTCGCGGGCGACCGCGAGCTCGGGGCCGCGTACCACGACGCGATCAACCCGTTCGTGTGGTCGGCCGTGACACGCGAGAACTTCGTCGAGGACTCCCAGGCGATGCGCCGCCGCGTCGAGGACCACGTGCCCGCCGCGGAGGCCGACCGCCAGCTCAAGCTCGGCAAGGGAGGCCTGCGCGACGTCGAGTTCACGGTCCAGCTCCTGCAGCTCGTGCACGGCCGGGCCGACGACTCGATCCGCAGCCCCAGCACCCTCACGGCGCTCGCGGCACTGGCGGCGGGCGGCTACGTCGGGCGCGAGCACGCCGCGCGCCTCGCGGTCTGCTACCGCTTCCTGCGCTCGCTCGAGCACCGCATCCAGCTCTTCCGGCTGCGTCGCACGCACCTGGTGCCGACGGGCGAGGACGACCTGCGCCGTCTGGCACGGTCGTTGGGCATGCGCGCCGAGGGCGCCGAAGGCCTGCTCGACCGGTGGCGCTCAACCCGCCGCGAGGTGCGCGCGCTGCACGAGGAGCTCTTCTACCGGCCCCTGCTCCCGGCCACGGCCCAGCTCTCGACGGAGGAGGCGAGCCTGGCCCCCGAGGCCGCCAAGGCGCGCTTCCAGGCGATCGGCTACCGGGACCCCGCGGGCGCGATGCGGCACGTGCTCGCCCTGACCGAGGGGGTGAGCCGTCGGGCCGCGATCCAGCGTCAGCTCCTGCCCGTCATGCTCGGGTGGTTCGCCGAGGGTGCGGACCCCGACGCGGGGCTGCTCAACTTCCGCAAGCTGTCCGAGGAGCTCGGCTCGACGCACTGGTACCTCAAGCTGCTGCGGGACTCGGGCTCGGCCGCGTACCGGCTCGCGACCCTGCTCTCGAGCTCGCGGTACATGGCCGACGCGCTGTCCCGCTCGCCCGAGTCGGTGGCCTGGCTCGCCGACGACGCGGACCTCGCCCCGCGCGGGGCCGAGCGCCTCGCGAAGGAGGCCGACGCGATCCTGACGCGTGCCGACGTCGCGGCCCCGGCCGCCACCGCGCTGCGGGCCGTGCGCCGGCGCGAGCTCGCTCGTACCGGGGCCGCGGAGATCCTGGGCGTCGTCGACCCGGTCGACGCCGCACGGGCGATCTCCGACGCGGCCGACCTCGCCCTCGTGGGCGGTCTGCGGGTCGCGCAGTTCGTCGCCCGGGGCGAGCTCGGTGTCGAGGGCCCGGCCGACGACCCGGCGCGGTTCGCGATCATCGCGATGGGCCGCCTCGGCGGGCGGGAGATGGGTTACGGCTCGGACGCCGACGTCATGTTCGTCCACGAGCCCGCGCAGGGCGCGAGCGACCGTGACGCGCAGGCGTTCGCGCTCGTCGTCGCGACGCGGCTGCGCTCCCTGCTGGGCGACATGGGACCCGAGCCCGGGCTGCCCGTCGACGCGGACCTGCGTCCTGAGGGGCGCAACGGTCCCCTCGTGCGCTCGTTCGAGTCCTACGCCGAGTACTACGACCGCTGGTCGGCCGCGTGGGAGTCCCAGGCGCTGCTGCGCGCACGCCCCGCCGCGGGGGACGCGGGGCTCGGCGAGAGGTTCGTGGCGCTCGTCGACCCGTTGCGCTACCCGGCGGGCGGGCTCGACCCCGCGACGGTGCGCGAGGTGCGACGCATCAAGGCGCGCGTCGAGTCGGAGCGGCTGCCGCGCGGCGTCGACCCGTCGCGTCACCTCAAGCTCGGCCGGGGCGGGGTCTCGGACGTCGAGTGGACGGTCCAGCTCCTGCAGCTCCAGCACGCCCACGAGGTCGCGGGCCTGCGGACGACGTCGACCGTCGACGCGCTCGAGGCCGCGGCTGCCGCGGGCATCGTCACGCCCGACGACGCCGCGACCCTGGGGGAGTCGTGGCACCTCGCGTCGCGGTTGCGCAGCGCGCTCGTGCTGTGGTCCGGGCGGTCGGGCGGCCCGACGGCCGACGTCCTGCCGCACGAGATCCGTTCGTTGTCCGGGCTGGCGCGCGTCATCGGCGACGAGGAGTCCGGGGCCGAGCTCGAGGAGCGCTACCTGCGGACCGCGCGCCGGGCCCGCGCCGTCATGGAGCGCGTGTTCTACGGCGAGGACTGAGGCGGACCGACGACACCGGACCGTGGGAGTCGTCGCTCCCACGGTCCGGCGGGGGCCGTCTGGTCGGCTGCGCCGGACCTGCGGCCGGGTGCGGTGCCACCCGAACCCTCAGGCCAGGGCCTTCGCCTTGAGCGTGGCGAACTCGTTCTCGTCGATCACGCCCGAGTCGAGCAGGGCCTTCGCGTCGGCGATCTGCGTGACCGGGGAGGAGTCGGCGCCTGCGACCCCTCGGATGTAGGCGTCCGTCTGCACCTTGGCCTGCGACATGTCCTGCATCTGCCGCTCGGCCATCCCCCGGCCGCGGGCGATGATGTAGACCAGCGCCGAGAGGAACGGGACGACGATGAGCGCGACGACCCACACCGCCTTCCACCAGCCGTTGAGCTCGTGGTCGCGGAAGAGGTCGGCGAGGATCCTGAAAAGGATCATCAGGTACATGAAGAAGAAGAACCACCAGACCATCAGCCAGAACCAGTCCATGAAGCTGTCCATGCGAACTCCTCCTCAGGTGGGTGCCGGTCAACCGGCGAGGATCTGAGCCTTCTGCGTCTCGAACTCGGCGGGGCTCAGCACTCCCTGGTCGCGCAGCGCGGCGAGCTGCGTGAGCTGGGCGATCTTGGCGTCCATCCCGGCGGAGGCGGGCGCGGGGGCGGGGGCCGGTGGTGGTGCCGCGTACGTCGGCTGCGGCGCCTGCTGCTGCGGCGGTTCCTCCTGGGCGGCCCAGCGGCCGGCCTGACGGCGGGAGACGCGGTTGGAGACGGCGGTCGCGGTTCCGGCGACGACGGCGGTGCGCGCGACGCCTCGGATGAGTCCGGGCATGGTGTTCCTCCTCTGTCGGGACGTGGGTCAGGCGTTCTCGGCGGCCTCGAGCGCGGCGAGCAGCGCCTGCACGGGGATGCGCCCGCTCGCGACGAGCTGGGCGCCGCCGCGACGCAGCGCGGACGCGAAGGGGGCGGCCCACACGTTCTCGTACACGAGGACGGCCGCCGTCCTCCCGGGCTCGACCGCCTCGGCGGCCTCGATCAGGTCCTCGTGCCCCAGGAGCCCCGACGAGGCCCCCGCGAAGATCTCGAGGCCCGTCGATCCGTCGGCGAGCTCGTCGAGCTCGACGCCCGTCACGCTGCCGTCGTCCTCCTTGCGCAGCACGAGCAGGTCGAGGACACGGACGATCCCCTGGTCGACGAGGTCGACGAGCAGAGGGAAGGCCTCGCCCGTCATGGCGTCGGACGCGAACTCGACGACGAGGTAGTCGATGGGTCCGGTGTCCTGCAGGTCGCTCGGGTCCTGGGTCATGGGTCGTCGGTCCTCTCCTCCGGGACCTCTCGCCCCTGGACGTCAGGGGCGCCCCGCGCGGGGAGAGGTCGCACGAGTCGTGTCGCTCCCGCCCAGCATCCGGCGCCCGGCGGTCGGTGTCGTCATGCAGACCGCATGAACTTGGGCGCACCGTCGAGGGACCGCGGACCCGGATCATGTGATCGGGGTGATGCGGGCCCGCAGCGGGCGTGCGGCAATGGGAGGACGTGACGGAGCGAGAGGAGGGGCAGACCGTGGACTACACCGACCGGCTTCGGCGCTTCGCGATCAACGACGCACGCCTCGAGGAGGACCTGGAGCTCGAGTCCACCGTCCTCGAGCCCAAGACGCTCGCGCTGATCCGGCTCGCCGCGCTCGTCGCGGTCGGCGGGGCCGAGCCGACCTACGGCAGCGAGGTCGACGAAGCGGTGACGGCGGGAGCCACGACGGCGGAGATCGTCGACGTGCTCGCCGCGACCATCCCCATCGTCGGGCTGCCGGCCGTCGTGGCCGCGGCCCCCAAGCTCGCGCTCGCGCTCGGCTACGACCCGTTCGACGCGCGCGAACCGGGATGAGGGATCACGCGCCCAGCAGCCCCCTGTCGACCGCGCGCTCCACGGCCTCGCTCCGGCTCGAGACACCCAGCTTGCGGTAGATCGAACCGATCTCCGAGCTGGCGGTGTTCCGTGACACGAAGAGGCGCTCGCCGATCTCCCGGATCGTGAGGTGGGTCTGGAGATAGGGCAGGAGCCGCAGCTCCGCGGGCGTGAGCGGAGGGCCGGGGCCTACCGCGGTGCTCGCGTGCTCGGCCGCGTCGAAGGACTTGCGCAGGTCCGCGACCTCGTCGGCCAGCACGCCGAGAGAGGGCCGTCGGAGCGAGATGTCGTCGATCTCGCGCAGGAGGTGACGGACCGCGGCGACGTCCGCCGTCGCCCAGCTCGTCCGCGCGAGCCGTAGACGAACACGCACGGCGAGCGTCGGGAACGCGTACGTGCAGAACGTCCTGGTGCGCATCCCGCGGGTCAGGAGGTCGTTCGTCAGGGCGGGGTCGCGGTCGTGGTGGGCCAGGTGCGCGGCCACCGCGAAGCCGAGTGCGCTCGTGGGGTAGTCGTCCATCCGGTGGTCCTCGACGGCGGCCAGGATCCGCCGGACCCTGGCCCTGGCGCCCACCCACCGGCCGCGGTCCATGTCGAGGTCGGCGAGCTGCGCCTCGGCGTAGACGAGCATGTCCACGTCGCCGAGGGCGCTCGCGGCCTCGACCCCGAGCTCGAGGTGCCGGACGGCCGACTCGTCGTCGCCGCTCAGGCGGAGCGCGTCACCGCTCAGCACGAGCGCGGTGTCGCGCCACGAGCTCCACTCGGGCTCGGCCGCGAGGGCCAGCCCGGCGTCGTCGAGCATGCGTTGCGGCCCGTCCGGGCACCGCAGGGCCCGGTACATGGCGCGCGCCGAGTCGAACGAGGCCGACCCGTCCCCGGGGGCGCCGCTGAACGTGGCCGCGTCCGCGACGGCTCCCCAGTGCTCGGCCGCCCCCGCGCGTCCCTCGTACACCGCGACGTAGCCGGCGAGCACCATGAGCGGCGGGTGGCTGCGGATCGCCTCGTCGCCCAGGACGCTCAACCACCGGTCGATCGTGGAGATCTGGCCCCCCTGGAAGAGCGACATGACGATCCGGGTGACGAGCCTGACGGCACGGTCGCGCTCACCCGTCGCGAGGAGCTGCTCGACGGCGCGCGTCGGCGAGCCGTTCTCCTCGTACCAGTCGGCCGCCCGGACCCGGAGGTCGTCGGCGAGCCCGGGCTCCGTCGTCAGCAGGTCGTCGAGGAGCAGCTCGCGGAACAGGGCGTGGTAGCGGAACCAGCGGCGGTGCCGGTCGAGAGGCACGAGGAAGAGGTGCGCGGACTCGAGCTCGCGCAGGTGCCGCAGCGACGAGGTCTCTCCGAGGACGGCGTCGCACAGGGGTGCGCTGAGGTCGTCGAGGATCGCGGTGCGGCGCAGGAACTGCCTCGTCTCGTCGGGCAGCCGTCGGAGCGTCTCCCGCTGGAGATAGTCCGCGACGTACCGGTCCGTGCCCGTGACGGCCGCGGCGTCGGACCCGTCGCCGGCGTCGCGTGCGACGAGCGCCGCGAGGTGCACCCCCACGGGCCAGCCCTCCGTCCGCGCCCGGACCGCGGCCGCCGCGTCGGGCGCGAGGGGCACGTCCGACGCGGCGAACACCCGGGTGGTGCCCTCGGCGTCGAGCGCGAGCTCGCGCGCCCCGAGCTCGACGGTCTCGTCCATCGCACGCAGGCGCGCCAGGTGGGGCTGCTCGTCGCGGCTCGCGGCGACGAGCTGCGACCCGTGGGGGATGCCCGCGACCACGACGCCCAGCACGTCGTGGCAGGCCGCGGACCTCACCTCGTGCAGGTCGTCGAGCACCAGGACGAAGTCGTCGGAGCTCGCCCGCAGGACCGAGGCCAGGTGGGGGGCCGCCCGCCCCAGCAGCGAGGCGTCGGGACCGACCATGTCCGCACCGAGGTCCGGCAGCCCGATCCCGTGGCGGGCGAGGCCGGCGGCCAGCACCGACAGCAGGGGCAGGGGGGCGTCGTCGAACCGGTCGAGCGTGACCCACACGACGGTCCTCGGGTCGCTCGCCGCCCACTCGGCGAGGAGCGTGGACTTGCCGTACCCCGGGGGAGCGGTGACGCCGACGACCCGGCGACCGCTCGCGCGCGCCGCGTCGATCAGGGCCGCCCGGCTCACGACCGGCGCCCCCGTCCGGGGCACGGTGAACTTGGCGTCGAGGAGCTGGCTGTCGAGCCCCACGGTCGTCGGCGCCGTCCACGGCTCTCCGTTCACGCCTTTCACGATAGGACGGGGCCCCCCGAGGCGCCCGGGGAACCGGGGGATCACGCGGTCTGGGGGATGCGCCCTCGACGGAGCCGTCCCTAGCGTGGCACGCATCCATGCCTCGCCGTCAGATCGAGCGGAGTCCCTCATGCGTCCCGACCAGCACGCCCGCACGATGCTTCCCGTCCCGGACCGACCGGCTCCCGGGCTCACGACCTACGACGCGAAGGACCCGGACACGTCGTTCCCGCCGATCGAGCCGCTGCTCCCGCCCGAGGGGGCCCCGAACGTCCTGATCGTGCTGCTCGACGACGTGGGGTTCGGGGCGTCGAGCGCGTTCGGCGGCCCGTGCCGGACGCCGAACGCCGAACGCCTCGCCGCGGGCGGTCTGCGCTACAACCGGTTCCACACCACGGCGCTGTGCGCGCCGACGAGGGCCGCGATGCTCAGCGGGCGGAACCACCACTCGGTGGGCATGGGCAGCATCACCGAGACCGCGACCTCGGCGCCCGGGAACAGCTCGCTCAAGCCCAACACCAAGGCCCCGCTCGCGCTGACGCTCAGGCTCAACGGGTACTCGACCGCCCAGTTCGGCAAGTGCCACGAGGTGCCGGTCTGGCAGTCGTCGCCGCTGGGGCCGTTCGACGCCTGGCCGACGGGCGGCGGCGGCTTCGAGACGTTCTACGGGTTCATCGGCGGGGAGAACAACCAGTGGGACCCGGCGCTCTACGACGGGACGACGCCCGTCGAGCCCCCGGCGACGCCCGAGGAGGGGTACCACCTGACCGAGGACCTCGCGGACCGCGCGATCGGGTGGATCCGGACCCAGAAGGCGCTCATGCCCGACAAGCCGTTCTTCGCGTACCTCGCACCCGGTGCGACGCACGCGCCGCACCACGTCCCGAAGGAGTGGGCTGACCGGTACGCGGGGGAGTTCGACGACGGCTGGGACGCGCTGCGCGAGCGGTCGTTGGCGCGACAGAAGGAGCTCGGTGTCGTCCCGGCCGAGGCCGAGCTGACCCGCCGGCACGAGGAGATCCCCGCGTGGGACGCCATGCCCGACGAGCTCAAGCCGGTGCTCGCACGGCAGATGGAGGTCTACGCGGGGTTCCTGGAGCACACCGACCACCACGTGGGGCGCGTGATCGACGCGATCGACGACCTCGGGATCCTCGACGACACGTTGATCTTCTACATCATCGGGGACAACGGGGCGTCGGCCGAGGGAACCATCAACGGGGCGTTCAACGAGATGGCGAACTTCAACGGCATGGCGGCGCTCGAGACGCCGGAGTTCCTGCGGTCGAAGCTCGACGAGCTCGGGTCGCCCTCGTCGTACAACCACTACGCGGTCGGGTGGGCCCACGCCATGGACACGCCCTTCCAGTGGACGAAGCAGGTCGCCTCGCACTGGGGCGGGACCCGCAACGGCACGATCGTGCACTGGCCCAGAGGGATCGCCGAGAAGGGCGGCCTGCGGACCCAGTTCACCCACTGCATCGACGTGGCCCCCACGGTGCTCGAGGCCGCAGGCCTGCCCGAGCCGACCATGGTCAACGGCGTCCTCCAGTCACCCATGGAGGGCACGAGCATGCTCTACTCGTTCGCGAGCGCCGACGAGCCCGAGCGCCACGACCTCCAGTACTTCGAGATGTTCGGCAACCGCGGTGTCTACTTCAAGGGCTGGAGCGCGGTCACCAAGCACCGCACGCCCTGGATCCTGGTCGGCGACACCATCGCGTTCGACGACGACGTGTGGGAGCTCTACGACGGCAGCGCCGACTACTCCCAGGCGCACGACCTGTCCGCGGAGCACCCGGACAGGCTGCACCTGCTCCAGCGCCTGTGGCTGATCGAGGCGACCAAGCACGGTGCCCTGCCGCTCGACGACCGGGGGGCGGAACGCCTGAACCCGACGCTCGCGGGCCGCCCGACCCTCGTCCACGGCAGGTCCCAGCAGTTCTTCGCGGGCATGGGCAGGCTCTCGGAGAACAGCGTGCTCAACGTCAAGAACACGTCGTTCTCGGTGACCGCCGAGGTCGAGGTCCCGGCGTCCGGCGCCGACGGGGTCGTCATCGCGCAGGGCGGCAGGTTCGGCGGGTGGAGCGTCTACGTCAAGGACGGGCGGGCTCGGTTCGTCTACAACGTCCTCGGGATCCAGGAGTTCGCGGTGACCGCCGACCGCCCGGTGCCTCCCGGCACGCACCAGGTCCGCATGGAGTTCGCGTACGACGGCGGCGGCCTCGCCAAGGGCGGCGACGTGACCCTGTTCTACGACGGTGAGGCCGTCGGGGACGGTCGGGTGGGCGCGACCCAGCCGATGATCTTCTCCGCGGACGAGACGACCGACGTCGGCTACGAGTCGGGGACGCCCGTCAGCCCCGACTACACGCCCCGCACCAGCCGGTTCACGGGCAAGATCCGCTGGGTCCGGATCGACCTGGGCGACGACGACCACGACCACTACATCGACCCCGACGAGCGCCTGCGGATCGCGATGGCGCGACAGTGACACGTCGACACGTCGACCCGTCGACCGGCCCACGCGCTGTCCCGTCCACGCGGCGTCCCGTCCCACGACCACGGCCCGACGGCGCCGCCCACCTCCTGGGTGAGCGGCGCCGTCGGGCGGGGTGGTCCCGTGGGACGCACGGCACGCGCGACGTCGGCGGCCCGCCCCCGAGGGGGCGGGCCGCCGGCGGCGCGGGGGGACGGGTCCTCGGTGGGGGACCGCCGGCGGAGGGCGGCCCCCGCCGCACCTGGCGCGGGGTGG
>NZ_JBHVOS010000025.1:0-62482 GCF_042887685.1 Oerskovia sp. NPDC057915
CGGTCGTTCCCCGCCCGGGAACGACCGCGACCCCGTCCTCGGCACCGTGGGCTCCGGCGCATGAAAGGGTGGTCCCCGTGAGCTGGAACCCCCTCGTCGGCGCGTGGTCGCGCCGCTCCAACCCCGAACGGTTCGACACCTACACGCGCTGGTCGCTGTACGTGGTGGCGACGTTCGAGCTCTACGTGGTGCTCTGGATCGTCGGGGAGAGACCGACGGGGCACCCCGCGCTGCTCGCCCCGCTGATCGGGCTGAGCCTCGCGCACACCGCGTCCTGCATCGTCGTGATCCGCTACGGGATCACCCGGTTCCTCGGGGGTCCGCCGCCGCCCCGCTGGGCGCTCGGCAGCCTGGGGGCCCTGGCGGTCGCGACGAGCGTCGTCGGTGTCGCGGCCTACCCCGTGGGGGACGGGTCGATCTTCCTGGGCAACACACCGGTCCTGGTCGTGACCGCGACCGCCGGCTTCTCGGTCGCCGCCTGCGCGCCGCTCCTGACCTTCCGGTGGTTGGCGCTCGGGGCGCTCGGCGTCGCGGCGGCCTCGGGGCTCGTCGCCTGGCTCGTCGCCCCGGTCCGCGACGAGACGGCCGCGGGCATGGCGGTCGGCCAGGGCGTCGCCGTCGCGATCATGTGCGTCGGCGTGTTCGCGTCCTACCGCGTGTCGGTCTGGATGCTGGGGATCGTGTGGGAGCAGGAGCGCAACCGCGTCCTGCACGCCCGCCTGGCCGTCGCCGAGGAGCGGCTGCGGTTCTCGCGCGACCTGCACGACGTGTTCGGCCGCACGCTCTCGGTCGTGGCCGTCAAGAGCGAGCTGGCGGCCGAGCTCGCGACGCGCGGTCGCCCGGGAGCCGCCGAGCAGATGCTCGAGGTGCGCCAGATCGCGCAGGACTCGCTGCGCGAGGTGCGGGCCGTGGTCGCCGGGTACCGGGCGACGGACCTGCCGGCCGAGCTCAGCGGGGCCCGCTCGGTCCTGCGGTCTGCCGACATCGAGACCACTATCGAGTCCTGCGGCGACGATCACGAGGCCGCCCTGCCCCTGGCCACGCAGGAGGCGCTCGCGTGGGTCGTGCGCGAGGCCGTGACGAACGTGGTCCGGCACTCGGACGCCGCGCGGTGCGAGATCACGCTGCGCGTCGACCGCGGCGAGGCGGTGCTCACCGTCACGAACGACGGCGTCCCCGACCTCGACCGCACCACGACCAGCCCGGGGAGCCCCAGCGGCTCCGGCCTGATCGGCCTGGGCGAGCGGCTCGCCGAGACCGGTGGTCGCCTCGAGACCCATCTCGCCCCTCCCGTGTTCCGGCTCACGGCCAGCGTCCCGCTCCCGGGCCCCGGCATGGGTAGCCTCGTCCCGCGCATGCCGCGCGGCCCCCGGGGTCGCGGGTCGGCCGCCCCCAGCCCCGCCGAGGAAGGCACCACCGCGTGATCCGCATCCTGCTCGCCGACGACGAGAACCTCATCCGTGACGCCCTCGCGACCCTGCTCTCGCTCGAGGACGACCTCGACGTCGTCGTCCAGGCCGCGTCCGGGACCGAGGCGCTCGCGGCCGCACGCAAGCACACCCCCGACGTCGCGGTGCTCGACCTCCAGATGCCCGGCCTCGACGGGATCGAGGTCGCCCGGGCGCTGGCGGACGAGGTGCCGGGGTGCCGGGCCGTCATCGTCACGAGCCACGGTCGGCCCGGGTACCTCAAGCGGGCGCTCGAGGCAGGCGTCGGGGCGTTCCTGCCCAAGACCGTCTCGTCGCGCGTCCTCGCGGACGTCGTGCGCCAGGTCCACGCCGGGGGGCGCTACGTCGACCCCGAGCTCGCGGCCGAGGCCATCGCGGCAGGCGCGAGCCCCCTGACGCCCCGTGAGGCCGACGTACTGGAGCTCGCCGCCGGGGGAGCCCCCGTCGAGGAGATCGCGACCCGCGCGTCGCTCGCCCCGGGCACGGTGCGCAACTACCTGTCCTCGGCCGCCGCGAAGCTCGGCGCGACCAACCGGCACGAGGCCGTCCACCTGGCGCGCCGCCACGGCTGGATCTGAGCCGTCGTGGCGGTGGCGCCGGACGCTGCCGACGTGGTCCTCTGCCGGGCGTCGTGCGTGCGCACCCAGGGCGTGCGGCGCCGTCGGGCCCGACGACGGCACGCGGCCCGGTAGGCTCGGTGACCGTGCCGAAAGCTCATCCTGACAGCCGCGCGTACCGCTTCGTCGCGCTCATCGTGCGACCACTCATGTTCACGATCACCCGCCGTGACTGGCGGGGCGAGGAGAACATCCCTGCCACGGGCGGGTTCATCGCTGCGGGCAACCACATGTCGAACATCGACCCGCTGACGTTCGCCCACTTCCTGTACGACAACGGTCGGGCGCCCAAGATCCTCGCCAAGGCGTCGCTGTGGAAGGTCCCGCTCCTCGGTGGTCTCCTGAACCGCACGGGCATGATCCCCGTCCAGCGCAACACCGTGGGCGCCGCGTCGTCGGTCAGCGTGGCCGTCGACCAGCTCGCGCTGGGCGAGTGCGTCGCGGTCTTCCCCGAGGGCACGCTCACCCGCGACCCCGACCTGTGGCCCATGGTCGGCAAGACCGGCGCCGCACGCCTCGCCCTCGCGAGCCGCATGCCCGTGGTGCCCATCGCGCAGTGGGGCATGCAGGACCTCCTGCCCCGCTACAGCAAGCGCTTCCGGCCGTTCCCGCCCAAGAACGTCGCCGTGCACGCGGGGCCGCCGGTCGACCTGTCGGACCTCTACGAGCGTCCCGTCGACACCGCGACCCTGCGCGAGGCCACCGACCGCATCATGGACGCCATCACGGGTCTCCTCGAGGACATCCGCGGCGAGAAGGCCCCCGCCGAGCGCTTCGACGTCCGCAAGAACCCCGGCTCGGAGGAGCGCAAGTGAGCGACCAGCAGATCATCGCGACCGTCCTGGGGTCGGGGGCCTGGGGCACGACGTTCGCCGCCGTCCTGGCCGACGCCGGCTGCGAGGTCCGCCTCTGGGGCCGCAACGCCGACGTCGCGGCCGACATCGGCTCGACCCGCCGCAACTCCGCGTACCTGCCCGGCATCGACCTGCCCGCAGGGCTCACGGCCACGACCGACGCGGCCGAGGCCCTCGCCGGGGCGCAGCTCGTCGTGGTCGCGATCCCGTCGCAGAGCGCCCGGGCGACGCTCGCGCCGCTGCGTGAGCACCTCGCGGAGGGCGTCGTCGCGGTCTCGCTCATGAAGGGCGTCGAGCTCAGCACCGACCGCCGGATGAGCGAGGTCGTCGCCGAGGTGTGGGACCTGCCGCTCGACCGGGTCGCGGTCGTGTCCGGACCGAACCTCGCACGCGAGATCGCCGAGCACCAGCCGACCGCGACCGTCGTCTCGGCCACGAACGAGGAGACCGCGCGCTTCGTCGCGGCCGCCTGCTCGTCGTCGTACTTCCGCCCGTACACGAACTCCGACGTCGTGGGCGTCGAGCTCTGCGGGGCCGTGAAGAACGTCATCGCGCTCGCCGTGGGCATCGCCCAGGGCCGAGGGTTCGGGTACAACACGACGGCCACCGTCATCACGCGCGGGCTCGTCGAGATCACCCGGCTCGGGCTCGCGCTCGGAGCCGACGCCGAGACGTTCTCCGGGCTCGCCGGCATGGGCGACCTGGTCGCGACCTGCACGTCCCCCCTGTCGCGCAACCACACGCTCGGCAAGCACATCGGCCGCGGCATGAGCCTCGACGAGGCCGTCGCTGCGACCGGGGGCACCGCGGAGGGCGTCAAGTCCTGCCGGTCGGTGCTCGAGCTCGCGCAGAAGGTGGGCGTCGACATGCCCATCACGGCCGGCGTCGTCGCCGTCCTGCACGAGGGCATGCCCGTCGACGACATGGCGCGCGGGCTGCTCGCGCGGCCCCAGAAGTCCGAGGGCGTGACGTCGGGGCGCTGAGCCGACCACGCAGCCGCCGCCTCCGGCGCCGACGAGCGATCCTCCCTCGCACGAGGGGCGACAGCGTGAGCCCGTCGGCCCTACGGTGGCTGCATGCCATGGATCAGCAGTGCGGGCGGGCCGCTCTTCTTCGTCGTCGTGCTCGTGATCGTCGCGGTCGTCGCGATCGAGCGCATGGTGAGCGGGCGCTCCCGGGACCGGCGGACCGGGGACGGGCGAGGGGCGGGTGAGAGCGCCGGAGCCGGTGCGTTCGGGGAGCTCGTCGACGTCTTCCAGCCGAGCAGGGTCCACCTGACCGAGGAGAAGGAGCGTCAGCGGCTCGACATCGCGCAGGCGCCGTCCACCGCGCCCCCGATCGACGTGGACCTCGAGTCGGGCGTCGTCGTCTTCAGCGCGGACGCGTACGAGCCACGTCCCGCTGGGTCGGAGGGGACCGAGCCGCGGACCACCGAACCGCAGGGGACCGAGCCGCGGACCGTCGCGCCGCCTGTCGGCCGCTAGCCGCGGACCGCCGCGCGCAGGGCCTGGTCGAGGTCCGCCCACAGGTCCTCGACGTCCTCGATGCCGACGCTCAGGCGCAGCAGGTCCTCGGGGACCGTGTGCGACTCGGTCGCGAACCGGCGTCGCCGCTCGAGGCTCGACTCGACGCCTCCGAGGCTCGTCGCGGGGACCCAGAGCTCGACGGCCTCGACGAGCGCGTCGGCGGCCTCGCGGCCGCCCTGGGGGCGCAGCCCGAGGATCGCGCCGAAGCCGGTCATGGTGCGGGCCGCGCGCTCGTGACCAGGATCGGTCGGCAGGCTCGGGTGGTGGACCTCCTCGACGAGCGGGTGCACCGCGAGGCGCCGGGCGATCTCGGCGGCGTTCGCCTGGGAGCGCTCGACGCGCAGAGCGAGGGTGCGCAGCCCGCGCAGCGCGAGCCACACCTCCCACGGCCCGGCGATCGCGCCGTGCAGGGTCCGGTACGCGCGCACCGTCGCGGCCACGCCCGGGTCGTTCGTCACGACGGCCCCGAGCACGACGTCGGAGTGTCCCGCGAGGTACTTCGTGACCGAGTGCACGACGACGTCCGCGCCCAGGGTGAGGGGCTGCTGCCCGAGCGGGGTCGCGAAGGTGTTGTCGACCGCCGTGAGCACGCCCTGGTCGCGCGCCGCGGCCAGGAGCACGGGGAGGTCGGCGACCTCGAGCATGGGGTTGGTCGGTGACTCGACCAGGAGCAGGTCCGCGCCGACGATCGCGGCGAGCACCTGGTCGGTGTCGGCGACGTCGACCCGGACGACCTCGACCCCGTGGCGGGCCGCGAGGTCGTCCGCGAACCCCAGAGTGACCTGGTAAGCGTGCCGGGGCAGGACGACCTTGCCGCCCGCCGGGACGAACGAGAAGACCGCCGCGATCGCGGCCATGCCGCTGCTGAACACGATGCCGGGCTCCGTGGCGCCCTCCAGGGTGGCCAGGGCTTCCTCGAACGGGTGCCACGTCTCGGTGTCCATGCGGGTGTAGAGGAGCTCGCCCGGCTGCTGCACGCCGCGCGACACGTACGTCGAGGACAGGACCACGGGCGGGTTGACCGGCCCGCCCTGCTCGCGCGGCGGGCGCCCGGCAGCGACCGCGATCGTGGCGGGGGACAGCGGGGAGCGGTGGACGGTGGGCTCGGTCGTCATGGGGGTGAGATTACGCCTGGCCGCAGGGTGGGTGCCGCGGGCAACCGCAGGGGGAGACGGGGGGTGGTGCGTCGAGTGTGCAGTTCTGGTTGTCGCCAGCCGTGCCGGGACGACCCGAACTGCACACTCGACGCGACCTCAGCCTCCGTCAGTCCTCGACCGGCCCGAGCAGCGCGCTCGCGAACGTCGAGTGCGCGGACTCGTCGTCGGACGGGTGGAAGATCCCGGCGAGCACGTCGCGGTAGAGCCTCCCGAGCTCGGAGGACGCGAAGTACGACGACCCACCGGACACCCGGATCGCCTGGTCGACGACGACGCGCGCGGTCTCGGTGGCCCGCACCTTGAGGCCCGCGACGGCCGTGAACCAGCCCGCACCCCGGTCCACGAGGGCGTCGATCTCTCCCGCGATCTGGTCGATCTGCGGGTAGATCCCGTCCATCGCGATGCCTGCGTCGGCGACCCGCCAGCGGATGTCGGGGTCCTGGGAGAGCGGCCTGCCGCCGTTCTTCATCGAGGTCCGCCGGTGCGCGTTCTCGACCGCGAGCTCGAGCGCCCGCTTGCCGATGCCCGTGTACACCGACGCGAGGAGGACCTCGAACGTCGTGAAGATCGCGAGCACGAGCGGGTCGGTCGAGGGCCCGGGGGCCAGGCGACGCACGACCCGGTCGGCCGGGGCGTGCGCGCCCACGAGCAGGGTCGTGCGGCTCTGGCTCGCGCGCATGCCGACCGTGTCCCAGTCGTCGAGCACGTCGACCCCGCCGCCCTCGCGCGTCACGAACGCGTGCACGAGGCGCGGGTCGCCCTCGAGCGAGGGGCCGTCGTCGGTGGCCGTCTCGATCCCGAGCACCCCCAGCCGCGTCCAGGCGGGAGACAGGGACGTGAAGATCTTCCGGCCGTGGAACGAGTACCCGCCCTCACCGTCGGGACGGGCCTGCGTCCTTGACCCGAACAGCACCAGGTCGTTGCCCGGCTCGGAGTAGCCGAACGCGAAGACCTCGCCGCGCGCGGCCTCCTCCAGGACGAAGTCGAGCGAGTGGTCCCCGCGCTCGTACAGGTAGCGGGCGACGCCGGTCCACACGTGGTGCATGTTCACGGCGAGCGCCGTCGCGGGCGCGGCGCCCGCGAGGCGGATCTGCTCGTGCGCGACGTCGCGCAGGCCCAGACCCGGACCACCCATCGCGGCGGGCACGAACGCCGTGAGGTAGCCGGCCGCGGTCAGCTCCTCGAGGTCCTCGGTGAAGAACGTGTTCTCCCGGTCGTAGGTCGCGGCGCGCGAGCGGATGCGGTCGAGCAGGTCGTCGGTCAGCAGCGGAGAGGTCATGCCCCCGTTCTACCACCGCTCCTCCACCTCCCGGGCACCCTGCCCGCGTGCTCCTGTTCACGCTGTCGAGCGCGGTTCCGGTAGGGTCGTCGGCGATGTCCAGCCAGCCAGAACCCAGTGCTCCCGCGCGCAAGACGCGCGTCCTCATCCTCTTCGGCGGACGCTCCGGCGAGCACGTCATCTCGTGCGCCACCGCGGGTGGCGTGATGCGCGCGATCGACCGCGAGCGCTACGAGGTCATCCCCGTCGGGATCACCAAGGCCGGGCAGTGGGTCCTCGCGGCCGACGAGCCCGAGCGCTGGGAGATCACGCCCGGCAACCTGCCGGAGGTCACGGCGACGGGCGGCGAGGTGCTGCTGCCGCTCGCGGTGGGTCAGCGCGAGCTCCGGGTCCTGGAGCCGGGCCAGTTCCCGCGCGAGCTGGGCGAGGTCGACGTCGTCTTCCCGCTGCTCCACGGTCCCTTCGGCGAGGACGGCACGCTCCAAGGCCTGCTCGAGCTCGCCGACGTCCCCTACGTGGGTCCAGGCGTGCTCGCGTCGGCCGTGGGCATGGACAAGCAGTTCATGAAGCTCGTGCTCGCGGGCCAGGGGCTGCCCATCGCGCCGTACACGGTCATCCGTCCGGGGGAGTGGGACCGCAACCCGGCCGCCTGGACCGAGACCGTCGCGGGCCTGGGCCTGCCCGTGTTCGTCAAGCCGGCCCGTGCGGGGTCGAGCCTCGGGATCACCAAGGTCGACGACCTCGCGGACCTGCCCGCGGCGATCGCGGAGGCCCGCCGCCACGACCCCAAGGTCCTGGTCGAGGCCGGGGTCGTGGGGCGCGAGATCGAGTGCGCGGTCCTCGGCGGTCGTGAGGGCGAGCGCCCGCGGGCGTCGCTGCCCGGCGAGATCGTCGTGACCGACGCGCACCACGGCTTCTACGACTTCGAGGCCAAGTACCTCGACGAGGCGGGCGTCGAGCTGAGCTGCCCGGCCGACCTTCCGCCGCACCTCGTCGACGAGGTCCGCGACGTCGCGGTCCGCACGTTCGAGGCCGTGGGCGCCGAGGGGCTCTCGCGCGTCGACGTCTTCGTGACGACCGACGGTCAGGTCATCGTCAACGAGATCAACACGATGCCGGGCTTCACGCCGTTCTCGATGTACCCCCGTATGTGGGAGAAGTCCGGGATCACGTACCCGGAGCTGATCGACGAGCTCATCCAGCTCGCGCTCCAGCGCCCGACCGGGCTGCGCTAGGTCAGACCGGCGTGCGCTGGGCGCGGTCCCGTCCGGGCGCCGCGCCCGGCACGGCGCCCGGACGGGCCGCGGGACTCACAGGCAGTAGCGCGTCTGCTCGACCTTGGACACCGCCCGGTTGAGGTCCGAGACGAACGACGAGGTGCGGCTCGTGCTGACGGCCGGGGGGAGCTGGACCTCGACCGCGGGGTCGCGGCCGTACGTCACGAACGTCCAGGTGTCCTTGCCGTCGTCGGTGACGATCCAGTCGACGCTGCCTGCGTTGCTCGGCACGCCCATGCACCCGGCCGTGGTGGGCTCGGGCGGGGTGACGCCGCAGCGCAGCGTCACGGCTGCTCCGGGCTCGCCCCAGGCGGCGGTCGCCTGGCTGTCGGTCTTGATCTTGGGGAGGCCGGCGAGCTCGTCGGGGACCGCGAGGACGACCTCGGCGCACTTCGGGTTCGCGGCGTCGTCGGCGACCGGGACGCCGATGGTCGGTGCGCAGGCGCCGAGGCCCGCGGTGACGGCGACCAGCAGGATCCCGGCGAGCGTCCGGCGTCGGGCAGGGGTACGGGGGGCGTTCAGCACCCTCCAACGGTAGCTGCTCCGGCGGGCGTGCCGGTCCCGCGTAAGGTGGCGCCGTGACCGATCCGAACGAGAACCCGACCCTGGTGCGCGAGACCTCGGAGGAGGAGCTGCTCGCGGCGATCTTCCCGCTCCTGCCGACGGGCGAGGCGACGCTCGTCGGGCCGGGCGACGACTCGGCGGTGGTCAGCGCGCCCGACGGGCGGTTCGTCGTCTCGACGGACGTCCTGGTCGAGCGCCGCCACTTCCGCGCGGAGTGGTCCACGGGGTACGACGTCGGGTGGCGAGCCGCGATGCAGAACCTGGCCGACGTCGCGGCGATGGGGGCGCGGCCCACGTCGCTCGTGGTCTCGCTCGTGGTCCCGGGGCACCTGCCGGTCGAGTGGGTCACGGGCCTCGCACGCGGCCTCGCCGCGGCGTGCGCGCCGAGCGGCGCGGCCGTCGTCGGGGGAGACCTGTCGAGCGGTGACGACGTGGTCGTCGCGGTCACCGTCCACGGGGACCTGGGCGGGCGGGCGCCGGTCCTGCGGTCGGGTGCCCAGGTGTCCGACGTCGTCGCGCACGCCGGGCGCAGGGGCTGGTCCGCCGCGGGGCTCGCCCTGCTCGATCAGGACCTGGGGGACGTGGACCGCGAGCTGGTCGACGCGTACCTGCGGCCCGAGCCGCCCCTCGCCGCGGGGCCTGCGGCGGCCGACGCAGGAGCGACCTCGATGCTCGACCTGTCCGACGGGCTGCTGCGGGACGCGGGCCGTGTCGCCCGCGCGAGCGGTGTCGGGATCGACCTGGGCCTCGACGCGTTCGCGGCGGACCTCGACCGGCTCGCTCGTGCGGCGTCCGCCGTGAGCTCGGTGACGGGGCGACGTCCGGCCGGGGAGTGGCCGTCGGCCGCGGAGGACGTCGCAGGGTCGGGGGACCGGGCCGCGCTGGCTCGCGACTGGGTCCTGACGGGCGGCGAGGACCACGGGCTGCTCGCGACCTTCCCGGTGGGGACGGTCCTCCCCGAACCCTTCCGGGCGGTCGGGCGGGTCGTGGCCGCGGGGCACCCCGGGCAGGACGCGCGTCCGGCGGTCACGGTCGACGGGGCCGCGCCCCGAGCGCACGGCGTCGGGTGGGACCACTTCCGGGGCTGAGGCCCTCGGACGACGGTCGAGGGGGCCACCCTCGCGGGTGACCCCCTCGACAGGAGGATGTGGGCGCCGGCGTCAGGACCTGCGGCGGTACCGCACCTGGGTCAGGTCACGGCCGCCGATGTCGTCGCGCCGCTCGACACCGTCCGGGGCGAACCCGTGGCGGCGGTAGAAGTGCTGGGCACGGTCGTTGTCCTTGAGCACCCACAGGGAGACGGGGGTGCGCGGGGGGACCTTGCCGAGCATGGTCCGCATCAGGTCGCGGGCCACCCCACGGCCCCAGGCCTCGGGGTCGAGGTAGATGGCGTAGATCTCGAGGTCGCCGTCGTCGGCGTCCTCGTCGCGGGCCGGCCCGATGCTGGCGAAGCCGAGGGCGCGCCCGTCGGCCTCGGCGAGCAGGATGTCCGCCCCCGAGCTCGTGAGGTTCGTGGTCCAGGCGGACTCCCGCTGGTCGTGGTCGAGCGAGGCCAGGTACTCGTCGGGGACGATCCCGGCGTAGGCCCCACGCCAGGAGGCGATGTGCACCTGAGCGATCGACGCCGCGTCCTGCGGTGTCGCCGTGCGGATCGTTACCTCGTTGAGTTCCGTCACCATGACCAAATCCTGCCACTTCCGTGGAGATTCGCCAACCCTTTTTGTCCAGATCTTCAGCAAATCTCCCCAAGGGGATGTGTTGTCGGCTTCGACGAGGGGGAGCGGGCCGTCGGCGTCGCCCCTCGCGGCCCGTCGTCCACCGATCCTCTCAGCCTTTGTCGGCGGACGCCTGCCGGGTGTCGGCAGGGTGCCCCGCGACCGCTCGTCGGACGTCGTCGGCGATCAGCCCACCGTTGATCGCGGCGGCGACCTGGACGCCGGCGGCGGCCGCGCCGACGACCTGCGCCATCAGGTTCGTGACGTTGCCCGCGACGTGGACCCCGGGCAGCGCGGTCGCCCCCGTCGGGTCGGCGGGCACGTACGTCCCGACCACCGTGCCGTCGACGACCTGCTCCGCGGTCTCGATCCCCAACGACTCCAGGACCGCGGACCGGGCGGTGAAGCGGGGCGCGACGACGAGCGCGGCGCACGGCACCACGTCGCCGGACTCGAGGCGCACACCGACCAGCCCACCGTCCTGGACGTCGAGCGACTCGACCACACCGTCGACCAGCGTGATGCCCCGCGCGTCGAGCGCGGCGAGGGTCGTCGCGTCGGGCGAGGGCGACCCGTGGAGGAAGAGCGTCACGTCGTCGGTCCACTGGCGCCACATCTGGGCCTGGTGCAGCGCCATCGGGCTCGTGGCGAGGATGCCCACGGCCTGGTCGCGCACCTCCCAGCCGTGGCAGTACGGGCAGTGCAGGACGTCCTTGCCCCAGCGCTCGGCGACCCCGGGGACCGCGGGCAGCTCGTCGACGAGGCCCGTGGTGACGAGCAGCCGGCGGGCGCGCAGGTCCCGGCCGTCCGTGAGCCGGACCTCGAACGTGCCGTCCGCCAGCCGGGCGGCGGTCTCGACCGTGCCCTGCGTGACGCGTCCGCCGTACGCCGTGACCTCGCCGCGTCCGGCGGCCAGGAGGCCCGCGGGTTCCTCGCCGTCGCGCGACAGGTAGCCGTGCATGTGCGCGGCCGGGGCGTTGCGGGGGCGCCCCGCGTCGACCACGAGCACGCTGCGTCGGGCGCGGGCGAGCGTCAGGGCTCCGCTCAGCCCTGCGGCGCCACCCCCGACGACGATCACGTCGTGGACGCCGGACGTGCTGTCGGTGTGCGTGATCTCACCCGTGGCGGGTGTCGTGCTCGTGCGGGTCATGGGGACCACCTCCTCGACGAGCATCGGTGCGTGGAGTCGAAGGTGGCAATTCCTGTTGCCGGAGTGGCAAACTCGGGTGCATGGACGCACCAGAGGACGACCCGTTCGCAGCAGCCCTCGAGGCCGTCGGCCCCCGGTTGCGCGCGCTGCGCCGGCAGCGGCAGCTGACCCTCGTCGAGCTCTCCGACCGCACGGGCATCTCCGTGAGCACCCTGTCCCGCCTGGAGTCGGGCGGGCGTCGCCCCACGCTCGAGCTCCTGCTGCCGCTCGCCCGCGAGCACGAGGTCCCGCTCGACGAGCTCGTCGGCGCCCCGCCCACGGGGGACCCGCGCATCCACGCGCGGCCGGTCAAGCGGGGCGACTCGACGATCCTCCCGCTGTCCCGCCGGCCCGGCGGGGTCCAGGCCTACAAGCAGGTCCTGCACGGACGGGCCTCGGACGTCCTGCCGGAGACCAAGGTGCACGAGGGCTACGAGTGGCTCTACGTGCTGGGCGGGCGGCTGCGGCTCCTGCTCGGCGAGCACGACCTGGTGCTGGGCGAGGGCGAGGCCGCCGAGTTCGACACGCGCACCCCGCACGCCGTCCTCAACGCCGACGAGCACCCGGTCGAGCTGCTCGTCCTGCACGGCCCCCAGGGCGAGCGGGCGCACTTCCGGGCCAGGCCCCGGCAGCGTCGCGCCGACTGACGCGGCCGTCGCCCTCGACGACCCCGCGCACCGCGGCCCCCGCCCGCAGGGGAGCGCCGCCGTCGGGCACGGGAGTTCGCCCGGGGATGCTCCCCGGGAACGCGAAAGCCCGCCAGGACGAGTCCTGACGGGCTTTCGGCGAACGAGCGGGAAGGCTCAGACGTGACGGACGACCTTGCCGGCCTTCAGGCACGAGGTGCACACGTTGAGACGCTTCGGGGTACCCGAGACGATCGCACGGACGCGCTGGATGTTCGGGTTCCAGCGACGCTTCGTACGGATGTGCGAGTGCGAGATGCTGTGCCCGAAGCTCGGGCCCTTGCCGCAGACTTCGCAGTTGGCAGCCACGATTTCTCCTGATCGTCGTGCACGCCTCCGCGAAAGGACAGCGGCGACGTAGTGAATGGTCTGTGGGGTGAACGCTCCGAACCAGCACGCAGGCCGGGGAACGTCCGTGGTCGCCCGGATCTGTCCGGGCAACCTCCATAGGGTAGCCGATGGCCGCCCTCCACCCCAAACCGACCCGAGAGCGTGCATGGTGCAGCGCGCGGGGCGGACTACGGTGGTCCGGTAAGTATCGCAGGCTCTGCGGGGGTTCGGCACCCCCGTGCGCCCGACCCCGACGAAGGAGCCCCACGAGCGTGACGGACGGCACGGAGCACATCGAGCCCGCGGTGGTGCGGGCGTGGGTGGCGGAGACGGTCCGGACGCTCGGCGAGGCCAGGGCGCGCATCGACCGCGCGAACGTGTTCCCCGTGGCCGACGCCGACACGGGCACCAACCTCTTCCTGACCGTCACCGAGGGAGCGCGCGCCGTGAGCGAGGTGCCCGACGGCGCGCCCGTCGACACCGTGCTGCTCGCCTTCGCGCGGGGCGCCCTGATCGGGGCCCGCGGCAACTCGGGCGTGATCCTCAGCGAGTTCCTGCGCGGCTTCGCGGGCGCGACCACGGTCGCCGACGAGCCCGTGGGGTCCCTGCGGGTCGCGACCCGCCTCGAGGCGGCGGCGCGCTCGTCCTACGCGGCCGTCGCCGTCCCGGTCCCCGGCACGATCCTCACCGCGGCCGACGGGGCCGCCGTCGCGGCCCGCGCCGCGGCGGACGCCGGAGCGGACCTGGGCGGCGTCGTGCTCGCGGCGCGCACAGGAGCGCGCGAGGCCATGCTGCGCAGCCCCCGGGAGCTCGCCGTCCTGTCCCGTGCGGGGGTGCTCGACGCCGGAGCGTTCGGGCTCGTGCTCGTCCTCGGCGCGCTGTGCCGGGCGCTGGGGGCCGACGACGGTGCAGGCGGCGACCCTGCCGACGACGGCATCGGCCCGGACCGTCCTGTGTCGGTGGCCGACGGCAGCATGGCCTCCATGACGAGCGGGGCCGGCAGCGGCGACGTGATCGATGTCACGTCAGGAGGAGGTCCCGCGGCGGGTGCTGCCCCCGCGGCGAGCGCAGTCGCGCAGGGGAGCGACGTCGTCGGGCCGGCATCCGGTGGGGTGCCCGCCGAGCACACGCCCGTCGGGATAGACGGCGAGTTCGAGGTCATGCTCGTGGTCGACGGCACCGACGGCACAGGCACCCCGGTCCCCACGACGCCGCTCGCCGACGCGCTGCGCGCAGCCCTCGCGCAGGTCGGCGACTCGGTCGTCGTCGTGGGGGAGGGCGTCTGGCAGGCCCACGTGCACACCGACGACCCCGCGCGCGCCGTGCAGGCCGCCCGCACCGCGGCCGGCGACGCCCGGCTGCGCCAGGTGTGCGTCCGGCACCTCGCGACGCAGGTCGCGGCACGTGGGCTGCACGGGCACACGGCCCCGACTCCCGAGGAGGTCCCCGAGCACGGCGTCGTCGCGATCACCTCGGCCCCCGGCCTCGTGCCGGACCTGGCCCGCAGCGGTGCCGTCGTCCTCCTCGTGACCGACCGTGCGCCGACCCCGGGCGAGGTGCTGCGCGTGGCCGTGGACGCCGGAGCGCGCCGCGTCGCCGTCCTGCCCGGGAGCCAGGCCGCGGCCGACGTGGCCCGCGAGGCAGGCCGTCTGGTCGGACCGGGCACGGGCGACCTGCGGGGCATCGAGGTGCTCGACGCCCCCACCGACCTGCACGTCGTGGCCGCGCTCGCGGCAGCGACCCTGGGCTCGGCCGACGACGTCGTCTCCCTCATGCGGGAGACCCTCGACGACGTCCGGGCCGTCCAGGTCCCCGCGGACGGAGCGCTCGTGCGGCCCGCGCTCGAAGGCCTCCTCCGGGACGACGACGAGGTGCTGACCGTCCTGCCCGGGCGCCGGGTCGACCCTGTCGTGATCGACGTCGTCGCGGGCATCGCCCGCCAGCGCGTCCCGGGCATCGAGGTCGTCGTCCTCGGCTCCGGGCGCGACCACGCCGACCTGGAGCTGGGAGCAGAATGAGCAGCGACCCTCGTGCCACCGCCCCCGGGGCGGACGCGGACCACCTGACCGGCACCCGCCGCCTCGCGGGCGACCTGGTGACCGGACCCGTCGACCGCTTCGCCGAACCCCTCGCCACGGTGCTCGGGCCGCGCTCGGCGGGCGCCCTCGCCAAGCTGGGCCTCGAGACCACGGGCGACCTGCTGGGGCACTACCCGCGCAGGTACGGCGACCCGGGCAGGCTCACCGACCTCGGTGGACTGGTGCTGGGTGAGCACGTCACGATAATGGCCAGGGTCGTCCAGGCGACCGTGCGCGCCATGCGCTCGCGCGGCGGCGCCATGCTCCAGGCCGAGGTGACCGACGGCGTCCACCGGCTCTCGCTGACGTTCTTCGCCAAGGGCACCGGTGCGCTGCGCACGCACGAGAGCCGGCTCCAGCCCGGCCGCACGGGCCTGTTCACGGGCGTGGTGAGCGCCTACCGGGGGTCCCGCCAGCTCACGCACCCGGACTACCTCATCATCGGCGTCGACGCCGATGATGAGGAGGCCGCCCTCATCGAGGCGCGCCGCCCCATCCCGCTCTACCCGGCGAGCGCCTCGATCCCGAGCTGGCGCATCCAGAAGGCCGTCCGGCAGGTCCTCGACCCGCTGACCGAGGACGAGGTGCCCGACCCTCTGCCGCCCGCCGTGCGCGAGGCCCGGGGCTTCGGGTCCCGGCACGCGGCGCTCAAGGACGTCCACGAGCCCTTCGACACGCGCCAGTGGCAGCACGGCCGGGACCGGCTGCGCTACGAGGAGGCATTCGTCCTCCAGGCCGCGCTCGCCCAACGGCGCGCGCGGGCAGAGGCCGAGGAGGCGACGGCGCGGCCGCTGCGCGCACCGGGCGAGCCCAGCGCGCTCGCGGACTTCGACGCGTCGCTGCCGTTCACGCTCACGGCGGGCCAGCGCGAGATCGGCGAGGAGATCTCGGGCGAGCTCGCGCGCTCGCGGCCCATGCAGCGCCTGCTCCAGGGCGAGGTCGGCTCGGGGAAGACCGTCGTCGCGCTGCGCGCGATGCTCCAGGTGGTCGACGCCGGAGGGCAGGCCGCGCTGCTGGCCCCCACCGAGGTGCTCGCCTCGCAGCACGCCCGCACCCTGCGGACCCTGCTGGGACCGCTCGCGGAGGAGGGCATGCTGGGCGGCGCCGACCACGGCACGCGCGTCGCGCTCCTCACCGGGTCGATGGGGGCCGCCGCCAAGAAGGGCGCGCTGCTCGACGCCGCGAGCGGCCGGGCCGGGATCGTCGTCGGGACCCATGCGCTGCTGAGCGAGAACGTGCAGTTCGCGGACCTCGGGCTCGTCGTCGTCGACGAGCAGCACCGGTTCGGCGTCGAGCAGCGCGACGCGCTGCGCGCCAAGGCCCGCACCAGCCCCCACCTGCTCGTCATGACCGCGACACCCATCCCGCGCACGGTCGCCATGACGGTGTTCGGCGACCTCGAGACGTCGTCCCTCACCGAGATCCCGGCAGGCCGCGCGGGCATCACGACGCACGTCGTCCCCGCGGACAACGAGGCCTGGATGCACCGGACGTGGCAGCGGGTGCGCGAGGAGGTCGACGCCGGGCACCGCGCCTACGTGGTGTGCGCGCGGATCCACCCCGACGAGCCAGCGGCGGACCCGGGCGTCGACGGCGCGGGCGCACCTGCGGGCGCAGGCGCCGCCTCGAGGAGGAAGACCCGGACCGACGACTTCGACGAGGTGCCCGACTTCCTCGACCTCGACGGACAGGGCGGCGCCGGGTCGGACCGTCCGCCGCTGCGCGCCGTGCTCGAGGTCGCCGAGGAGCTCGCGAGCGTGCCGGCCCTGCGGGGGCTCGCCGTCGGGATCCTGCACGGGCAGATGGCGCCCGCGGACAAGGAGAAGGTCATGGCCGACTTCGCGTCCGGGGCCGTCCAGGTGCTGGTCTCCACGACCGTGGTCGAGGTCGGCGTGGACGTCCCCGACGCCACCGTCATGGTCGTGTTCGACGCCGACCGGTTCGGCCTCTCGCAGCTGCACCAGCTCCGCGGTCGCGTGGGCCGTGGGTCCGCACCGGGGCTGTGCCTGCTGGTCTCGACCGTCGAGCCCGGGACGCCCGCAGCCGTGCGCGTCGAGACCATGGCCGAGACGACCGACGGGTTCCGGCTCGCGACCGTGGACCTCGAGCTCCGCAGCGAGGGCGACGTGCTGGGCGCGGCCCAGTCCGGCAGGGCGAGCTCGCTGCGGTTGCTGCGCGTCGTCAAGGACGTCGCGGTGATCGAGCAGGCGCGCGCCGACGCCGCCGAGGTCGTCGCGGCCGACCCCGACCTCGAGCAGCATCCCGAGCTGCGGGCCGCGATCGCCAGCCAGCTCGACCCCGAACGCGAGGAGTTCCTGGAACGCGCGTGACGGTCCTGCTGGCCGAGGGTGACGGTTCCACCCGCCGAGGGTGACGTGCCGGGCCGCCGAGGGTGACGGTTCCACCCGCCGAGGGTGACGGTTCCACCCGCCGAGGGTGACGGTTCCACCCGCCGAGGGTGACGTACTGGGCCGCCGAGGGTGCCACCGTCGACGCCGGGGGACGCACAGGGCGACGGGAGCGCGAACTAGGCTGTCCGCATGACGAGGATCGTGGCCGGGACGGTCGGCGGACGCAGCCTGCAGGTACCCCCCAAGGGGACGCGTCCCACCAGCGACCGGGTACGTGAGGCGATCTTCTCGCGGCTCGAGCACTACGGGGTCCTCGACGGCGCCTACGTCCTCGACCTGTACGCGGGGTCCGGCGCGCTGGGCCTCGAGGCCGCCTCGCGCGGTGCGCAGAAGGTCGTGCTCGTCGACGCCGCCCGCGTCGCGGCCGAGGTCTGCCGGGCCAACGTGAAGACCCTCGGCCTGACGAACGTGCAGGTCGTCCAGGACAAGGCCGAGCGGTTCGTCCAGTCGCCCCCGTCGACCACGTGGGACGTCGTCTTCATCGACCCGCCCTACGACGTGTCGGAGGCCGTGGTCGCCGAGCTCCTGCGCCAGCTCGCGGCAACGTCGGCGCTGGTCGAGGACGCGGTCGTCGTGGTCGAGCGGTCGACGCGCAGCCCCGAGCAGACCTGGCCGACCGGGTGGGAGCTGCTCGCCCGCAAGGACTACGGCGAGACCGCGGTGTACTACGCGGGCCCCGCGACGGCCGAGGAGCCGCAGGCCGACGCCTCCTGACCTGGGGCCGCCTGGCACCGCTCACGGCACCAGACGGGTGCTTCGGTCCGAGACGGGTCTCCCGCCACGGTCCGAACCACCCGCCACGGTCCGCAGCACCCGTCTCGGTCCGAGCCACCCGTCTCGCGGACGGACGGGCTCAGCCCGCAGCGGGCGCCCGCAGCGAGGACCCGTCGAGCAGCCCGACGGGCACCCGGTCCAGCTCGTCGACCCCGAGCAGCGCGACCCTGTCGCCCGACAAGGCGTCGAGCAGGGCGCGGGTCGGGGCGTCGTCGGCCAGGGACCCCTCGCTGCCCTCGAAGTACTCCCGCAGGAACGTGCGCAGCGGCGCGGCAGGGACGCTCGTCGCCTCCGGGGCCTCGGTCGCGAGGGTCATGAGCAGCAGGGCCGGGACCCGCTCGGCCCCGGGCTCGTTGCCCGGCTGGAAGTACGGCACCGCGAGCACGCGTCCGCCGTGGCGGGCGTAGAACCGCAGCCGTGCCTCGGGGTCGCCGTGCGCCTCGCTCGCGGCATGGAAGCGCGGGTGCTCGACCTCTCCGAGCACCATGACCGGACGCAGGTTCGTCAGCCACGCGGAGACCGCTGCCCCGAGCAGCGCGGCGCCGATGCCACCTCCGCGGCGTCCCGGGGCGATCGCCAGGTACTGCACCAGCAGGACGCGTGCCTCGGCCGACCAGGACCCGACGACGCCCGCCACCACGCGGCCGGTCGGCTCCGAGCCGGTCGCGCCCGGCACGGTGCTCACCCCGTCGGGCCCGCCAGGCCCGGCGCCCACCCCGTCAGACCCGGTGCCCGCCCCGCCCGGCCCCGAGCCCACCGCGGCCGGAGCGGCTGGGGGAGCGGCGCCGTCGGGCACCTCGACGACGCCCAACGACTCCAGGTGACCTGCCGCGTGGTCGGCGAGGAACGAGTCGAGCGAGACGAGCTCGGCAGGCGGGAACGACGGGCTGAGCACGTCCCGGTAGAGCTGCGTGAGCTGCTCGACGGAGCGCAGGGGGACGACGACAGGGCTGGACGCGGGAGGCATGGCCCCATCCTGCCGCGCCCGTGGCTCCCGCGCAGGACGGTCGAGCGGGGCCCGGTCGGGCCGTCGTCCCGGCCAGGCACCGGCCCGGCGCCGGCCCGACACCGGCCCGGCATCGGCCCCCCGCAGGTTGCCCGAGCGCCCTGACCTGCCCGGATTCCCGGCGGGCGTGTACTACCGTGGCGAGGTGACCATCGCCGTCTGCCCGGGGTCGTTCGACCCCCTCACCCTCGGCCACCTCGACATCGTCCGCCGAGCGCGGTCGCTGTTCGACGAGGTGGTCCTGGGGGTCGCCCGCAACTCCTCCAAGTCCGCTCTGCTGAGCGCCGAGCAGCGTGTCGAGATCGCTCGCGCGGCGCTCGCCGTGAGCCCGGGTCTCGAGGACGTCCGTGTCGAGATCGTGCCCGGTCTCCTCGTGGACTTCTGCCGCGACGTCGGCGCGGTGGCCGTCGTCAAGGGGCTGCGGGGCGGTGCGGACTTCGACGCCGAGCTGCCCATGGCCCTCATGAACCGCCACCTCGTGGGCGTCGAGACGGTGTTCGTCCCGGGCGACCCCGCCCTCGCCCACATCGCGTCCTCGCTCGTGAAGGACGTGGCCCGCTTCGGCGGTCCGGTCGACGACCTGGTGCCCGCGGGCGTCGGCGACCTCGTGCGCCAGGCGCTCGCGGACCGCGCCGCCCGTGCGGCCCGTGCCGACGGACCGGCGCAGCAGGGCACCCCCACCACGGAAGGAACAGGCCGATGAACGACCACCCTCTCGGGCAGACCGAGGACGAGGCGCAGACCGAGGCCGGTCTCCACGTGATCCTCGACGACCTGGCTCTCCTCGTCGAGAACGCGCGGGCGATGCCCATGTCGTCCTCGGTCCTCGTGCACAAGGCCGACGCCCTGGCCCTCGTCGACGAGATGCGCCAGGCGCTGCCCGAGCAGCTCGCGCACGCGGACGAGGTCCTGGCCGAGGCCGACGCCGTCCTGGCGGACGCGAACAGGCAGGCCGAGGACATCCTCAACACGGCGCGCGCCCGGGCGATCGAGCTCGTCCAGAAGGAGCAGGTCGCGGTCCAGGCCGAGTCCCGCGCCCGGGCGATCGTCGAGGAGGCCGAGCGGACCGCCGCGGAGCTGCGCGTCGACGCAGACGACTACTGCGACCGTCGCCTCGCGGAGTTCGAGGTGGACCTCGGCAAGATCATGGCGCAGGTGCACGCGGGGCGCGCCAAGCTCGCGCAGCGGATCGGGGACTACCAGGGGCAGGCGGACGGCGTCTGACCGGCCGGAACCCGGGCAGCTCGCGAGGTTCGACGGCAGTTCCGTGATGCCGTAAGATAGTCCGTTGGTCCTGCCTGTCATCGGCTGGGACCGAGGACGCTCGTCCATCCCCCGAGTTCTCGCGGGACGGACGTGTGCGCTGTGACCTTGAACACTGGTGGCCCGCTGGGGTCGCCGAAACCCTGTGGAGGAACCCATCACTCTCGACTCGCGCTCGCCTCTTGTGCTCGACACGTACGAGCTCGGTCGGCGTCCCGGATCGATGCGTGAGGTGACTCGCTCGGTCAAGGCCCCGGCCGACCTCGGAACCGTCGTGATCGGCATCCCTGAAGGCACCGACCTCGAGCTGGACGTCCGGCTCGAGTCGGTGATGGACGGTGTGCTGGTGACGGGGACTGCTCAGGCCCAGGCGGTCGGGGAATGCGTGCGGTGCTTGGAACCGGTGACGGCTGACGTCGTCGCGGACATCCAGGAGCTGTTCGTGTATCCCGAGCGTGCGAAGGCCGCGGCAGAGTCCGGTGACGACGAGGACGAGGTGTACGAGCTCGAGGGCGACCTGATCGATCTCGAGCCCGCGCTTCGGGATTCCGTCGTCACTGCACTACCATTCAGACCGTTGTGTCAGCCCGATTGCCAGGGCCTGTGCTCCGAGTGCGGAGCACGTCTGGCAGAGGATCCTGATCACTCGCACGACATTGTCGATCCCCGGTGGTCGGCACTACAGAGCATGCTCGAGGATCCGAGCGTGTCCGACGAGACGAAAGAGAGCTAGCCGTGGCTGTTCCGAAGCGCAAGATGTCGCGCAGCAACACCCGTGCGCGTCGTTCGCAGTGGAAGACCACCGCCGCGAACCTCACGACCTGCCCGCAGTGCAAGGGCGACAAGCTGTCGCACGCTGCGTGCCCGACCTGCGGCACCTACAAGAGCCGTCAGTACGTCGAGGCGCTGCGCACCGAGCACGCAGGCTGAATAGCGTGACGCCGGACGCCCCCGCGGCCGCCGGTCTTCTCGAGAGGCTCGGGATCCACCTGGATCCCGAGCTTCTCGTGCTTGCACTGACGCACCGTTCCTTCGCGCACGAGCACGGCGGGATCCCGACCAACGAGCGCCTCGAGTTCCTCGGCGACGCGGTCCTGGGCCTGGTCGTGACCGAGGCGCTGTACCGCCGCCACCCCGACCTCCCCGAGGGCGAGCTCGCCAAGATGCGCGCCGCCACCGTCTCGCAGAAGTCCCTCGCCGCGATCGCGCGCACCCTGGGGCTCGGCGGGTACATCCTGCTCGGCAAGGGCGAGGTGCGCACGCGCGGCAACGACAAGGACTCGATCCTGTCGGACACCGTCGAGGCCCTCATCGGTGCGACCTACCTCAGCCACGGTCTCGAGGTCGCCCGCGACCTGGTGCACCGTCTCGTGGACCCGACGCTCGCCGTCGCCGCGGACCTGGGTGCGGGACTTGACTGGAAGACCTCGCTCCAGGAGGCGGCCGCCGCACGGAACCTCGGCGCCCCCGCGTACGCGAGCCAGGGCGACGGGCCCGACCACGCACGCACGTTCACGTCCGAGGTCTCGCTCGACGGCGTCGTCTACGGGACCGGCAACGGTTCGGCCAAGAAGTACGCCGAGCAGGACGCCGCCGAGATGGCCTACCGGGCGATCGTCGAGCTGCCGCTGCCCGCTGCGGCCGCGCCGGCCGCCTCTCCGGGCGAGCCGGCCGACGGGGCGCACGGGACCGTTGCCTGAGCTCCCCGAGGTCGAGACCGTCCGCGACGGCCTCGCCCGTCACGTCACGGGCCGGGTCGTCACGGGCGTCGAGGTCCTGCGCGACTACTCGGTCCGCCGTCACGAGGGCGGCCCCGAGAGCTTCCGCGGCCAGCTCGTCGGCCAGCAGGTGGGCGCCGCGGTCCGCCGCGGCAAGTACCTGTGGCTCCTGCTGTCGCAGCCACCTGCCGCCGTCCCGGGTCGCAGCCCCCTGCCCGACGGCGCAGCGCCCGCAGGCGCGCACGTCACCGCGCTCATGGCGCACCTGGGCATGAGCGGCCAGCTCCTGGTCCGCTCGGGCGCCGCCGCGGTCGACAAGGTGCCGCACCTGCGCGTCCGGCTCGAGCTGTCCGCGCTCGCCGGCGAGCCCGGGACGCCGCGGACCCTCGACTTCGTGGACCAGCGCACGTTCGGGCACCTGTCGGTCACGGACCTCGCACCCACCCCCGACGGCGGCCCCGGTGGCTGGGGCTCGGACCTCACGGAGATCCCCGAGCCTGCCGCCCACATCGCCCGCGACCTGCTCGACCCCGCGCTGCGGCGCGACGACCTCGCGAAGGCGGTCCGTCGTCGTCGGACGGGCATCAAGCGAGCCCTGCTCGACCAGCGCCTCGTGTCCGGCGTGGGCAACATCTACGCCGACGAGGCGCTGTGGCGCGCCGGCCTCCACTACGCGCGCCCCACCGACACCCTGCGCCTGGCCGAGGCGCACCGCGTGCTCGACGCCGCCGAGGAGGTCATGCGAGAAGCCCTCGCCCAGGGCGGTACCAGCTTCGACGAGCTGTACGTCAACGTCAACGGCCAGTCCGGGTACTTCTCGCGCTCGCTCGCGGTGTACGGCCGCGAGGGCGAGGAGTGCACGCGCTGCGGGGCGCTCGTGCGGCGCGACGAGTTCATGAACCGGTCGTCGTACACGTGCCCCGTCTGCCAGAAGGTGCCGCGGAACGCTCGCTGGTAGGCGCCCGTGCGGCGGGCGCTCAGCCGCGCGGGACCACGTTGCGCAGCGGACGACCCGCGCGCAGGTTCGCCAGGTTCTCCCGGACCAACGCCGACGCTCCCTGCGGGCGCCCGCCCGCGACGTGCGGCGTGACGATCGTGCGCGGGGCGTCCCAGAGCGGGGAGCCGGGCGGGAGCGGCTCGGTCTCCGTCACGTCCAGGGCTGCTCCTCCCAGCCGGCCCTCGCGCAGCGCGGCGACCAGGGCGCCCTCGTCGACCGTGGCACCCCGGCCCACGTTGACGAACACCGCGTGGTCCGGGAGCGCGTCGATGAGTGCGGCGTCGAACGCGTGGCGGGTGGCCGGGACGGCAGGCAGCAGCGAGACCAGGACGTCGGTCGTCGCCAGGACGCGTGGCAGGTCCTCGTCGGTCACGACGGGGAAGCCGTGCCGTTCGCCCGCCGAGCTCGCGACTCCCGTGACGTGCGCCCCCAGCGCCGCGTAGAGAGGTGCGAGCGCGGCCGCGATCGACCCGAAGCCCCAGATCGTGACGCGCGCGCCGTGCAGCGTGAAGCGCCCGCCCGTCGCCGGGTCGGCCTGCTCGTCGACCATCGCGGAGTCCCAGCGGCGCTCGCGCTGAGCGGCCCCCAGGCGGTCCAGACGACGGACCGCGGCCAGCGTGAGGGCGAGGGCGTGCTCGGCCACGGGACCGTCGTGCAGCGACCGGCCGTTCGTCACGACCACCTCGGGCGCGAAGCCCGCCGCGAGGATCGCGTCCGGACCGGCGGCGAGCGTCTGCACCCAGCGGAGCCGGGGGAGGTGGGCTGCGGCGTCGGCGAGGTTCTCGGGCGAGTTGGCCCACGCGACGAGGACCTCGGCGTCGCGGTGCTCCGCGGGCAGGGGAGCGGCGGCGTCGTACCCGACGACCTCGACCGGAGCCTCCCGGTCGTCCCGGCCCGGTGAGGCGTCGCCGGTCGAGCCGTCGTCCGTCGAGACGTCGCCCGGTGAGGTGTCCCGGTCCGCCGGGGCCGTGGGGCCCGGGGTGAGGTCGAGGGCGATCGTGCCGGGGACGAGGATCTTCACGCGTGGCTCCAGACGAGGGGGACGGTGCGACGGCCGACGAGGTGCCGCCGGGCGGCCGCCGAGCGGACTGCCGGTGCAGTCCCGACGCGCGCCCGACGCGGCCGACACGCCGACGCTACCAGCGCCGACGGGCCTGCCTGCCGGGCCGAGCGACGGCCAACGGGGCTTCTCACGTTCCGGGAGCGCAAACCGGCGCCTGGCGATATGTTCGCAACGTCTGGCACGTCCCAGAAGCTCACGGCGACCCGCCCGTCCAGGGGGTCTTGGCGGCACGGAGGAACGATGACCTCATCCACAGCGGAGTCGGGCGAGGCGGGGGCGACCTCGGCGGCAGCGACGGGAACCCGCGGGGCACCGCCGACGCGTGAGGAGATGCGCGCGGCGATCACGGCCAGGACTCCCAAGAACTACATCACCTGGCTCATGCTCGCGTTCATGATCACGTCGTCGGTCGCGAGCCTGCGTGCCGCGCCGACCATGGCGGTCTACGGGCTGGCGGCGGTGTTCCTGTACATCGTCCCCGCGCTCGTGTTCCTGCTGCCGACGTCGCTCGTCTCGGCCGAGCTCGCGTCCGGCTGGTCCGGCGGCGTGTACCGCTGGGTCGCGGACGGCATCTCGAAGCCCGCGGGCTTCCTCGCGATCTGGTGCCAGTTCGCGATGACGATCTTCTACTACCCGAGCCTGCTCGGGTACGTGGCGAGCACCTTCGCGTACGTCATCAACCCGTCGCTCGCGAGCAACGGGGTCTACGTCGCGATCGTCATCGTGGTGCTGTTCTGGACCGGGGTCTGGGTGTCGTCGCAGGGCACCAAGGCCGTGGCGGGACTGTCGAGCTTCGGGCTCATCATCGGGACGCTCGTGCCGGGTGCGCTGCTCGTCGTCCTCGGGCTCGTGTTCCTCGGGCAGGGCAACACCTCGGCCGCCCCCATGGACGCCTCGCACCTGCTGCCGCAGTGGACGGGCATCGCGTCCCTCGTGCTCATCGTCAACAACTTCCTGTCGTACGCGGGCATGGAGATGAACGCGGTGCACGTGACGAGCCTGCGCAAGCCGGCGAAGGAGTTCCCGCGCTCGATGTTCCTCGCGATCGGCCTGGTGCTGGTGATCTTCATCCTCCCGGCGCTCGCGATCAGCTGGGTCATCCCGGCCGACCAGCTCAGCCTCACGGCGGGCGTCATGCAGGCCTTCGACGCGTTCTTCGCGAACTTCGGCGTGAGCTGGTTGACGCCGATCCTGGGTCTCATGCTCATCGCGGCGTCGCTCGGCGGCATGCTGACGTGGCTCGCCGGCCCCTCGAAGGGTCTGCTGACGGTCGCGCGTGAGGAGGGCTACCTGCCGCCCTTCCTGCAGAAGCTGAACAAGCACGGCGTCCAGCAGAACATCCTGGTCTCGCAGGGCCTCGTGACCACCGTGATCGCCCTGCTGTACGCGTTCATCCCGGACGTGTCGAGCTCGTACTGGATCCTGTCGGTCATCACGACGCAGGTGTACCTGATCATGTACCTGCTGCTGTTCGTCGCGGCGGTCCGGCTGCGACGGAACAAGCCCGACCACCCGCGCGGGTACCGTGCACCGGCGCTCACGCTGCTGTGCACCGTCGGCTTCCTGGCCTCGGTCGCAGCGATGATCATCGGCTTCGTGCCGCCCGCACAGTTCTCGAGCGGCAGCCCCGGGGTCTACCTGCTGATCGTGGGCGGCGGTCTCGGGGTCGTCGGGATCCTGGTGCCCGCGCTCTTCTACTTCCTGCGCAAGCCGGGGTGGAAGAACCCGGACAACGTCGGAGGGCCGGAGGAACCGCTCGTCGACGCCCCCGCCGACGGACCGAAGGAGGCGTGACATGACCACGACGTCCACTGCCGAGGGCCCCGACGGTCTGCCGCAGCACGAGGACGAGCCGGGCGACCCGCGCCGGTGGATCCTCTACACCGCGGCAGCGCTGCTCGCGGTCGCGGTGGGTGTCCTCATGGCGGTCCTGTACAACAACTACCACGCCGCGCAGGACCGCGAGCTCGCCGAGCAGCGGGCCTCCGAGCTGCACGCCAAGTTCGAGGCGATCGGCATCACGGCGTTCGACGAGGACCAGATCGTCGCGGTGCTGGGTGCCGACGGCGGCGGGTTCTGCACCGACCCGGCGGCGCTGGTCAAGGCGACCGCGAACCTCGGGTCGACGAACGGGGCCACCGGTCCGGGCAGCAGGCCGTCGCTCGTCGACGAGCGACGGCTCCAGGGGGACCGCTTCGTGATCGAGGTCTACTGCCCCGAGCAGCTCGACGACTTCGACGCCTACGTCGACTCCCTCAACCTCGACGAGAACACGACCACCCAGGAGGACTCGTGACCAGCACACCGGCAGATCTCGCCCCCGTCCAGGCTCAGGTGGCGTCGCTGCTGCCGCGGGCGCTCGACGACCTGCGGACCCTCGTCGCGATCCCGTCGGTCGCCGACGAGCGGCTGTTCCCGAAGGAGGAGTGCGAGCGCGCGGCCCGCTGGGTCGCCGACGCGTTCCGGGCCGAGGGCATCGACGACGCGCACCTCGAGGAGACCCCTGACGGGTCGAACGTGGTCCTGGGGTACCGCCCCGGCCCTCCCGGGGCACCGACGGTCCTGCTCTACTCGCACTACGACGTGCAGCCGCCGCTCGACGACGCCGCGTGGCGCACGCCCCCGTTCGAGCTGACGGAGCGGGACGGGCGCCTCTACGGTCGGGGCTCCGCGGACTGCAAGGGAAACATCGTCACGCACCTCACGGCCCTGCGGGCCCTGCGGGCGCTCGGCGGCGACGACTACCCGGTCGGCGTCCGCATCGTCATCGAGGGCTCCGAGGAGCAGGGCACCGCGGGCCTCGACCAGTACGTCGAGGCCCACCCGGGCGAGCTCTCCGCGGACGCGATCCTCGTCGCGGACACGGGCAACGCGACGCTGGGCCTGCCGACGCTCACCGTGTCGCTGCGTGGTGCGGCCAACGTGGTCGTGACCGTCGAGGCGCTCGAGGGGGAGATCCACTCGGGCATGTTCGGGGGAGCGGCGCCCGACGCGCTCGCGGCCCTCGTCCACATCCTGTCGTCGTTGCGCGACGACCAAGGCAACACCACGATCGACGGCGTCCCGCCCGAGATCGCCGACGCGACCTGGCCCGGCGTCGACTACGACCCCGACCAGTTCCGCAGCGACGCCGGCATGCTCGACGGCACGCGCCTCCTCGGGTCGGGACGGGTCTCCGACCAGCTCTGGGCGCGTCCGGCCGTGACGATCCTGGGCATCGACGCGCCGGACGTCGTCGGCTCGGCCGCCGCGATCCAGCCGCGCGCGGCCGCCCGCCTCAACCTGCGCATCCCGCCCGGTGCGGACGCGCGCGACCTCCAGGACAGGCTCGTGGCCCACCTGGAGAACCACGCGCCCTGGGGGGTCAGGGTCACGACGGTGCGCGACGCCGTCGGGCAGCCGTTCCAGGCGCGCACCGACGGCCCCGTCTTCGACACGCTCTCGCGAGCCCTGGCGGACGCGTTCGGCAAGGAGACCGTGACGGCCGGCCAGGGTGGGTCGATCCCGCTGTGCAACGTGCTCGCGTCCGGGTACCCCGACGCGCAGATCGTGCTGCTCGGCGTCGAGGAGCCCGCGTGCCTCATCCACGCACCCAACGAGTCGGTCGCGCCCAGCGAGATCGAGCAGCTCGCGGTGGGCGAGGCCCTGTTCCTGTCCAGGCTGGGTGCGTCCCCGGTCTGAGCCGCGCCGCGCGGTCCGTGTCGGCGGGCGGACGTAGGGTCGTCCCGACGGGCGAAGCCGCCCGCGGACAGGGAGGCGGAGCATGGGGACGTGGGGCTCAGGACCGTTCGAGAACGACGGGGCGGGCGACCTGCTGTCGGCGCTGCGCGCGGGGAGCTTCGGGATCGAGGACTTCAGCGGGTACCTCGACGAGGACTACCTCGAGGTCGACGACGCGCAGGCCGCGATCGCGATCGCTGAGGTGATCGCCGTGGCGCGCGGGCTCAGGCCCGCGGACGCGCACCTCGAGGGGGTCGACGCCGTCGCGTTCGCCGCGTCGTTGACCGACCAGCAGCGAGCCTGGGTCCTCACGACCCTGGAGCGTGCGGTCGAGGGCAGCGACACGTCCGAGCTCCACGAGCTCTGGGCCGAGAACGGGCCCGAGGGCCTCGCGGAGTGGCGGGACCCGGTCGTGAGCCGCCTGGCGAGCCTGCGGCCGCCGGGCTGAGCCGTCCCTGCGCGCGCTGCCCGGTGACGCCGGTTCAGACGCTCGCGGCCTCCTGTGCGAGCGCCCAGCGGTAGCCCTCGTCGTGGGCCAGCAGCTCGGTGTGGGTGCCGCGGGCCAGCACGGTCGCGGGCGAGTCGGGGGACGCGTCGGCAGGCCGCCCCAGGAGGATCACCTCGTCGACCGCGGCGAGCGCCGACAACCGGTGCGTCGCGACCACGATCCCGCGCCCGTCCGTGCGGCTGGTCTCCACGAGGTGGGTGAGCAGCTCGTCGGCCGTCGCCGGGTCGAGGTGCTCGGCGGGTTCGTCGACGAGCAGCAGGGGAGCGGGGGCCAGCAGGGCGCGCGCCACGAGCAGCCGACGGCGTTCCCCGCCGGAGATCGTCGTCGCGTCCGGGCCGAGGGTCGTGTCGACACCGTCGGGAAGCCCGGCGAGCCACTCGCCGAGGCCCACGTCGACCATGGCCGCCGACGCCTCGTCCGGGGTCACGTCGCCCCGGGCGACGCGCAGGTTCTCGAGCACCGTGGTGTCGAAGACGTGCCCGTCCTCGGCGACGAAGACGACCTGGTGCGCGACGTCGTCGGGCGTGAAGGTCCCGATCGGTGCGTCGCCGAGGGACACGTTCCCCGCGATCTGGGGGATCAGCCCCGCGGTGGTCATGAGCAGGGTCGTCTTGCCGACCCCCGAGGGGCCGACGACCGCGACCGTCCGGCCGGGGCGGACCACCAGGTCCACCCCGGTGACGGCGGCGCGACCGTCCCAGCCGCACGCGACGTCGGTCGCGGTGACCGTCGGCTCGTCGGGGCGAGCGTGGTCCCCGGCGCGTGCCGGTTCCGACGCGTCGGGAGCTCCGGCCGCGTCGAGCAGCTCCATGATGCGGCGCGCGGCCTGGCGGGAACGGTGCAGCTGCACCGCGGCACCGGGCAGCACCCCCGCGGCCTCGAACACCGCGAGGGGCGTCAGCACGACGACGGCGAGCTCGACCGGGGTCAGCGTGCCCGCGGCGACGGCGGGGATCCCGAGCAGCAGCGCGGCGAGCACCGCGAGGCCGATCGCGGCGTTGTTGATCGCGGCCGCCGTGCCCGAGGTCCGTGCGCCGGAGTTCGTCACGGACGCCAGCTCGCGGTCGGTGCGCCGCAGCGAGTCCATCCGCTGGGCGAGCCGCCCCGAGACGGCCAGGGGGCCCGCGCCCTCGAGCGTCTCGAGCACGGTCGAGGTCATCTCGGCGCGCGCCGCGGCGCCGCGCTCCTCGGTCCGGCGGGCGGCCAGCGCGGAGAGCCAGGGCCCCAGGACGCCCGCGAGCACCAGGCACGCGAGCAGGGCCAGGCCAGCCGAGGGCAGGAACGCCCCGACCAGGATCACGGAGCCCGCGGACACCACGAGCGCGACCCCGGCGGGGATCACGGCCTTGACGACGACGTCGCCCACGGAGTCGACGTCGGCCCCCACGCGAGCGAGCAGGTCGCCGCGGCGAACACCTGCCACGGCCGCTGTACGACCCGAGGCCAACGAGGTGTACACGTTCGCGCGCAGCGAGGCCATGCCGCGCAGGGCGACGTCGTGCGAGGCCAGGCGCTCGAGGTAGCGGAACACGCCGCGCGAGATGCCGAACGCGCGGACGGCCACCGTCGCCATGGACAGCTGCAGCACGGGCGGCATCTGCGAGGCGCGCGCGATGAGCCAGGCCGCCACGGCCGCGAGACCCACCGAGCTCGCCAGGGCCAACGACCCGAGACCGATGGCCTTGGCGGCCCGGCCCCAGCTCACGTCGAGGAGCCGGACCGCGCGCCACAGCGGGTCGGCGCCGGTCGAGGCCGACGCGTCGTGGTCGGCGCCCCTGCGCCCGCCCCCGCGGGCGGACGGGCCGGAGGACTGGTCGAGGTCGCTCATGCGACGGCTCCTGACGAGGTGGCGGACGCTGCGGGCGCGACGGGACCGCCGTCGGGTGCCCCGTCCGGGGAGGAGGGCGGGAGCGCGGCCGAGGACACCGTCACGACCTGGTCGGCGAGCTCGACGAGGCTCGTACGGTGCGCGACCACGACGACCGTGCGTCCCTGGTCGCGCCACGTGCGGACGGCGTCCAGCACGGCCTGCTCGCCGCGCGCGTCGAGGTGGGCCGTGGGCTCGTCGAGCACGACGAGCGGCACGCGGGCCGGGTCGCCGAGCAGCGCGGCCGTGAGGGCCACACGCTGGCGCTGACCCACGCTGAGGCCCACGCCGCCCTGGCCGATCGGGGTCGACCAGCCGTCGGGCAGCGTGTCGAGCACAGCGTCGAGCCCGGACAGGCGCGCGGCGTCGGCGAGATCGGCGTCGGAGACCTCACGGCCGTCGAGCACGACGTCGCGCACGGTCCCCGGGGTGAGCGTGGGGCGCTGCGGCACCCAGGCGACCTGCGGCCACCAGGTGGTCGGGTCGACGTCCGCGAGGTCGACGGGCTCGCCGTCGCGAGGGGTCACGAGGACGCGCCCGGAGTCGGGGGCCAGGAGGCCCAGGAGCACCAGGGCCGTGGTCGTCTTGCCGGAACCGCTGGGCCCGGTCAGGGCGACCACGGTGCCCGACGGCGCCGCACCGGTCCCGGGGGTGTGGTCGCCCGGGTCGTCGGTCGCCGCGGGCCCGGCGCCGAACGTCGCCGTCAGCGAGGCGGGGGCCAGCACGTCGCGGTCTCCCGCGCGCACGCTCACGCCGTCGAACGTGATGCGCGCCCCGGCGAGGGCCGGGGCGGGGGCGGTCCCGACGGGCCGCAGCGGCTCGTCGAGCACCTCGAAGACCTGGTTCGCCGCGGCGATCCCGTCGGTCGACGCGTGGAAGTGCATGCCGACCTGGCGCAGCGGCAGGTAGACCTCGGGCGCCAGGACCAGGACGGCGAGCGCGGGCTCGAGACCGACCTCGCCGTACACGAGGCGCAGCCCGATGCCGACCGCGACGAGCGCGACCGACAGCGTCGTGAGCAGCTCGAGGACCATGCCCGACAGGAACGCGACGCGCAGCGTGCCCATGGTGGCGCGGCGGTTCGCGTCGCCGAGGGCCTTGACGCGCTTCTCCGGCCCGTGCTCGCGACCGAACGCGCGCAGGGTCGGGAGCCCGGCCAGCAGGTCCAGGACCTGGGAGCCGAGCCGCTGCATGACCTTGAGGCGGCGCTCGGACGTCCCTGCCGTGAGCTGCCCGACGAGGATCATGAAGAGCGGCACGAGGGGGATCGTGACCGCGATGATGATCGCGGAGATCCAGTCGAGGCCCAGCACCACGGCGAGCGTCGCCGGGGTGACGGTCGCCGCGAGCAGGAGCTGGGGCAGGTACCGGACCATGTAGGGCTCGAGGTCGTCGAGCCCGCGTGTCGCGAGCGTCGCGACGGCCGGCCCGCGGCCGGTCGCCAGCCAGCGGGGCCCGAGGGCCACCGCATGGCTGACGACCTGCTCGCGGAGCTCCGCGACGGTCGTGATCGCGGCCTTGAGCGCGAACCTCTCCTGCGCCCACGCGACCCCGGCGCGCACCACCACGACGGCGGCGAGCCACGAGAGGGGGGTGGCGACGTCGGGCAGCGAGAGGCTGCCCTGGATCGCGGGGGCGAGGACGCTCGCGATGAGCAGCGCCTGGGCCACGACGAGCCCGGCCGTGACGAGGCCGAGCACCGCCGTGAGCACGACGTACCCGCGGGCCGCCCGCGCCTGACGCAGGAGCCGTGGATCGAGGGGCTTCACGCGGAGGTGCTGCCGGGGTCGTCGTTCGTCCGGCCCGACGCCGTCGCGTCCGCCCCCGAGACCTTCTCACCCGTGGCGGGGGTCAGGTCCAGGTTCTTGGCGCTGCCCGAGGACGGACCGCCGAACGCCGAGTCCTTGAGCTTCTTGAGCGAGAGCCCGATGGGCGGCGGGATGTCCTTGGTCGACAGGCGACGGCGGAACACCCAGTACGTCCACGACTGGTAGAGCAGCACGAGCGGGACCATGAGGGCCGCGACCCACGTCATGACGGTCAGCGTGTACTGCGTCGAGGACGCGTTGTCGATGTTCAGCGAGTTCGCGGGGTCGAGCGCGGGCATCACGTCGGGGTACATCGACCCGAAGATCAGGACGGTCGCCGAGAGGATCGCGAGCGCGGAGAACAGGAACGCCCAGCCCTCGCGAGCCTTCGCGTTGGCGAGCACCACGCCGATCAGCGAGAGCGCCGCGACGACGACCGCCGCCCAGGTCCACGGCACCGAGTAGGCGACCTGCGCCCACACGGCCCAGCCGCCGGCCACGACGACCGAGGCGAGCGAGAACCACCCGGCCAGGCGGCGGGCCTTGACGCGGATCTCACCGTCGGTCTTGAGGGCGATGAACACGGCACCGTGCATGAGGAACAGGAGCGTCGTGGTCAGGCCGCCGAGCAGCGCGAACGGGTTGAGCAGCGCCCAGAAGCCGCCGACGTACTGGTGGGCCGCGTCGAGCTCGACGCCACGCACGAGGTTGGCGAACGCGACGCCCCACAGGATCGCGGGGATCCACGAGCCGAAGACGATCGCCTGGTCGCACCGGGCGCGCCAGCGGTCGTCGTTGATCTTGCCGCGGTACTCGAACGCGACCCCGCGCACGATGAGCGCCAGCAGGATCAGGAAGAGCGGGATGTAGAAGCCCGAGAAGAGCGTGGCGTACCACTCGGGGAAGGCCGCGAAGGTCGCGCCGCCCGCGGTGATGAGCCAGACCTCGTTGCCGTCCCAGACCGGGCCGATCGTGTTGATGACGAGGCGCCGCTCGGTGTCCCGCTTCGCCTTGTCCTTGTTGCGCGACAGGATCGGCATGAGCATGCCGACGCCGAAGTCGAATCCTTCGAGGACCAGGTAGCCGATCCACAGGATCGCGATGAGCACGAACCAGAGAATGGTGAGTTCCATGAGTACTGGGTCTCCTTGAGCCGTCAGAGCGCGTCAGTACGCGAAGGACAGGGGGCGTTCGGACTCGTCGCTCGAGTCCGGGTCGTCGGGGTCGCCCTTGGCGCGCGCCTCGGGAGAGTCGTCGTGCACGATCTCGGGCACGCCCTCGACCGCGTAGCGGTGGATGAGCTTGAACCAGACGGCCGCGAGGATCCCGTAGACGAGCGTGAAGACGATCATCGAGGTCAGGACCATGCCGGGGCTGACGACCGTGGACACGCCGCGCTCGGTCAGCAGACGGATCGAGTCGATGCCCGACGGGTTGGGTGCGACGACCCACGGCTGGCGCCCGGTCTCGGTGAAGATCCAGCCGAAGGACGACGCGATGAACGGCATGGGGATGGCCCAGATGCCGACGCGGGCGAACCACTTGTTGTCCGTGACCCGGCCCTTGCGGGTGAGCCACAGCGCCATGACGGACAGGGCGATCGACCCGACCGCGAAGCCGATCATGAGGCGGAAGCTCCAGTAGGTCAGCGCCAGGTTGGGGGAGTAGTTGACGGGCTCGCCGGCCGCGGTGACGTCCCCGTACCGCTCGGTCATGGACTGCTGGACCTCGTCGACGCCCGGGAGGGGCGCGCTGAAGCTGCCCTCGGCGAGGTAGGAGGTCAGGCCCGGGATCTCGAGGATGTGGTTGACGCCCTCGCACGAGTCGGACAGGTCGCCGATCGCGAGGATCGAGAAGGGAGCGCCGTCCGGCGAGCTCTCGCACAGGGCCTCGGCGGCGGCCATCTTCATGGGCTGCTGCTGGAACATGAGCTTGGCCTGGAAGTCGCCGCTCACCGCGACCCCGAGCCCGCCGACGATCATCGCGATGACGCCGAGCGTGATGGCCGGGCGGTAGACGTTGCGTGCGAGGTCGATGTTCTCGGCCTTCTTGGTCCGCACGAGGCGCACCATCCACCAGGCGGCGATGCCCGCGACGAAGGTGCCCGCGGTGAGGAACGCGGCCGTGATGGTGTGGGGGAACGCTGCCCAGAGCGTGTTGTTGCCGAGCACGGCCCAGACGTCGTTCATCTCGGCGCGGCCGGTCTCGGGGTTGTAGATGGTCCCGACCGGGTGCTGCATCCAGGAGTTGGCCGCCAGGATGAAGAACGCGGAGATGTTGACGGCGATCGCGACGGCCCAGATGCACGCGAGGTGCACCTTCTTGGACAGGCGGTCCCAGCCGAAGATCCACAGGCCCAGGAACGTCGACTCGATGAAGAACGCGGCGAGCGCCTCCATGGCGAGCGGGGCGCCGAAGACGTCCCCGACGAAGCGCGAGTACTCGCTCCAGTTCATGCCGAACTGGAACTCCTGCACGATCCCGGTCACGACGCCGATCGCGAAGTTGATCAGGAGCAGCTTGCCGAAGAACTTGGTGAGCTTGAGCCACCGCTCGTTCCCCGTGCGCACCCATGCGGTCTGCATGATGGCGACGAGGGGAGCGAGCCCGATCGTCAACGGCACGAAGATGAAGTGGTAGACGGTCGTGATGGCGAACTGCCACCTTGCGAGTTCGAGGACGTCCACAAACGCTCCTGGGGGGTTCCTGGGGGCTACCGGGGGATCCTGAGGGGTGTCTCAGGGCAGGGTCAGCGTTCCTACTGCCGACGCTATGACCAATCTGCACCATCGGCGAGAGGGGGAAGCGCCAAAACTCTCGGGAAACGACAGTTTGTGAGAACCTTCACAAGGTCCGGGTCGGGACCTTGGTCCTCTGGACGACACGGACGACGGACCTGTAGATGCCCATCTGATCGACGTCGGCTGTGCGATACTTGACCCAGCAAGGGGGACCACATCTCCTCCGCGCCCAGTACGTGCTCGACGCAACCGCAGTCCGCGGCTCGCGGAGCGCCGCCGAACGGGATGAATGGCCCGGACGGCGAAGCGCCCCCCGCCGCCCGCCCTTGCCCGAGCCGCCACCGCCGACTTCCGTCGCGGGGACGACAGCGCTGCGATGCGCACGTCCCGAGCGACGACAACCGCCCGAACGGGCCGCACGATGTGGGACGGACCTTCGGGGTACCAGGAGCGCATCGCGTGACCCTCGACAACACCCCTGACACGACGAGCTCGTCGAACGCTCAGGACGCAGCACCCGCCAAGAAGCCGGCCCGACGACGCGTCACCCGGACCGCCGCGGCACCCGGTTCCGCCGAGGCCGCCGCCCAGGCGGCAGCGGTCCAGATCTCCCTCCCCGCCGCGAAGGCCACCGCGCAGCCCGCGGCCGTCAACCCCGACGCCCCCACGGGCTCGCTCGGGATCGACCTCCCGACCGCAGAGACCGCCCCGCGCCGCTCACGCCGCGTCGTCCGCCCGACGACGACCCCCGCGGCCTCGCCGGCCGCTGGCGCATCCGCCGAGAAGCCCGCCTCCTCGACCCCCGCGAGCGCGCCGTCGCCCGTCGAGAAGACCTCCGCACCGGCCCAGGCGCCCGCCGAGGACGTTCCGGCCGACGCCCCTCGTCGGGGCGGCAAGCGAGGCGCTGCGGCCCGCGCCGCTGCCGACGCGCCGGTCCTCGACGTGCTCTCCGAGCTCGGCCTCAAGCCCGCCGCCGAGCAGGACGCACCGGCCGAGAAGCCCGCCCGCGCCCGTCGCACCCGCAAGCCTGCGGCCGAGTCGGCGGCCGAGCCCGCCGCGGCACCCGTCGTCGAGGCGCCGGTCGTCGAGGCGCCGGCCGCCCCGGCTCCCGAGGCGACCCCCGCGACGGACGAGCCTGCCGCCCCGGCGACCACGCGCCGTCGGGCGACCCGGTCCTCCGCTGCGCAGACCGCCGCGCCGACCGTCGAGACCGCCGAGGCGCCCGCCGAGAAGGCCCCCGCCGCCAAGCGTCGCCGCGCGACCTCGAAGGCGCCGGTCGAGGAGACCGCTCCCGTCGTCGAGGCTCCCGTGGAGCCCGCCGCGCCCAAGGTCCGCTCGCGCCGCGTCAACAAGGTCCCGGCAGCGGCCGAGGCCGAGGCGACCGCCCCGGTCGCCGAGGAGGCGCCCGCGTCGCCCGCGTCGACCGGTGGCGGCTCCGCCACCCCGCGTCTGGCGACCACCGCACTGCTGTTCCAGGCGCCGGACCCGGCTGCCGCACCGCGCCGGTCGCGCCGTGTCGTGCGCCCCACCACCTCCCCCGCGGACGCCCTGCCGAGCTTCGCCACGCCGGGCACCCGCGTCGTCGAGGAAGCGCCGGTCGAGACCCCGTCCCCCGAGGTGCCCGTCGCGCAGGCCACGCAGGCAGCCACCGAGCAGCCCTCGGTGGAGCAGCGCGAGGCGCCCGCCCGCACGCGCGGCGGCCGCGGCCGGTCCGCGCGCCGCGGGGCAGGCGCGCCGTCGACCTCCGCGCCGACGGCCCCCGCCCAGGCACCGGCCCCCGCCGCCGAGCCCGCTCCCGAGCGGACCCCCGTCGTCGAGGCCGAGCTCGCCGGAGCGGACCTGGCCGCGGTCGAGGAGATCGAGCTCATCGAGGCCGAGCTCGTCGCCGAGGGCGTCGAGATCCCGGCCGACGCGTTCGAGGCCGACGACCTCGAGATCGTGGTCGAGACCGACGAGCAGCCCGCGTCCGCCGAGGACGACGAGCAGGGCGTACCGCGCCGTCGCCGCCGTCGCGGTGGCCGCGGCCGCCGCTCGCGCGGTGGCGACTCGCGCGCCGACGGCGACGAGTACGGCGACGACGAGGCCGACGACCGGTCGGAGCAGCCCTCGGGCGCCGCGTCCGAGGGGGAGCCGGGCGACGACACCGCCGAGGAGCAGGACCAGCAGGACGAGCACGTCGACGAGCACGACGGCGAGGAGGGCTCGGGATCGAGCCGTCGTCGTCGCCGTCGTCGTCGTGGCGGTCGCGCCGAGGGCGGCGAGAGCGCCGGTGTCACCACCTCGACGTCGTCCAGCCGCACCCGCACGCGGGAGCGCAGCGGGAGCACCTCCTCCGACGAGGTGACCGCGCTCAAGGGCTCGACGCGCCTCGAGGCCAAGCGCCAGCGCCGCCGCGAGGGCCGCGACGCCGGTCGTCGCCGCCAGATCATCACCGAGGCCGAGTTCCTCGCACGCCGCGAGTCGGTCGAGCGCTCCATGGTCGTGCGCGAGAAGAACGGCCGCACGCAGATCGCCGTGCTCGAGGACGGCGTGCTCGTCGAGCACTACGTCTCGCAGCAGTCGCAGGTCTCGATGGCCGGCAACGTCTACCTGGGCCGTGTCCAGAACGTCCTGCCGTCCATGGAGGCCGCGTTCATCGACGTCGGCAAGGGGCGCAATGCCGTCCTGTACGCCGGCGAGGTGAACTGGGACGCCGTGGGCCTCGACGGGCAGCCGCGCCGCATCGAGCAGGCGCTCAAGTCGGGCGACTCCGTGCTGGTCCAGGTCACGAAGGACCCGATCGGCCACAAGGGCGCTCGCCTCACGTCGCAGATCACCCTCGCGGGCCGCTACCTCGTGTTCGTCCCCGGCGGCGGCATGACCGGCATCTCCCGCAAGCTCCCGGACACCGAGCGTGCCCGCCTCAAGAAGATCCTGCGCGAGGTCGTCCCCGAGGGGTCGGGCGTGATCGTGCGCACGGCCGCCGAGGGCGCGAGCGAGGACGAGCTGCGCGCCGACGTCGAGCGCCTGCAGAGCCAGTGGGAGGCGATCGAGAAGAAGGCGAAGTCGGTCTCCGCCCCGGCGCTCCTCCAGGGTGAGCCGGACCTCGCGATCCGCGTCGTCCGCGACATCTTCAACGACGACTTCAGCTCGCTCGTCGTCTCTGGCGACAACGCCTGGAACGAGATCTCGAGCTACGTCGCCGAGCTCGCACCGGACCTCAAGGAGCGCGTCTCGCGCTGGACGTCCGAGAAGGACGCCTTCTCGGCGCACCGCGTCGACGAGCAGCTCGCCAAGGGCATGGACCGCAAGGTCTGGCTGCCCTCGGGCGGTTCGCTCGTGATCGACCGCACCGAGGCCATGACGGTCGTCGACGTCAACACGGGCAAGTTCACCGGCTCGGGTGGCACGCTCGAGGAGACGGTGACGCGCAACAACCTCGAGGCCGCCGAGGAGATCGTCCGCCAGCTGCGCCTGCGCGACATCGGCGGCATCATCGTCATCGACTTCATCGACATGGTGCTCGAGTCCAACCGTGACCTGGTGCTGCGTCGCCTGGTCGAGTGCCTGGGCCGAGACCGCACCAAGCACCAGGTCGCCGAGGTCACCTCGCTCGGCCTGGTCCAGATGACGCGCAAGCGCGTGGGCCAGGGCCTGGTCGAGGCGTTCAGCGAGACGTGCGACCACTGCAACGGTCGTGGCTTCATCGTGCACACCGACCCGATCGAGAAGTCGGGCGGCTCGAACAACGGCGGCGGCCACCAGCACGCCCCGGCTCCTGCCGCCGCGCAGGAGGAGCCCGTCGAGTCCGAGGGTTCGCGCTCCCGGTCGCGCCGCAAGCGCGCGACCAAGGAGACGGCGCCGGCCACGGCCCCCGCGGTCCCGGTGCTGCCCGAGGTCACGTCGGAGGCGCGCGAGGCCGTCAAGGCCACGCTCGCCACGATCGCGGCCGCGGCGGCCCACGCGCACGAGCACGACCACGAGCACGACGGCGTCGCGCCGGTCGAGCAGGTCACGGTCGCCGAGGCGTCCGTCACCGAGGTCGAGGCCGTCGAGCCGGCCGAGTCCGAAGCGGTGGGGATCGAGACCGCGCTGACGGACGTCCAGTCCACGGAGGGTGCCCCGGAGGTCGCCGACGACCAGGACTCGTTTCCGGTCGAGCAGGCCGCCGCTCACGAGGCGGCTGCTGGGGAGGCTGCGCCGGCGGCTGACCTGACCGACGAGGTGTCCGACGTGGGCGTCCCGTCGCAGGGCGACGTCGACTGACGCACGCTGCACCACCGATGACGGCGAGGGATCCGCAGGTGCCGGTCTACGGCGTCGGGCATGCTGCCCGGCTCCGGGGTTGGCGGCCTACGGACCTCGCCGTCTTCCGTGAGTGGCTCCGTCCCCACCACGAGTGGCACGAGTGGGACGGTCCGTACTACCCCGTGCCCGACGACGAGCAGGCCGACGCGCGCGTCGCCGCCCTGGCGCAGATGCCGCCCGACGTCGTCGACGGCCTGCCGCCCCGCTCGGCCGTGATCGCGGACACCGACGACCACCTCGTCGGCACCGTCTCCTGGTACTGGGAGTCGCAGGAGACCTCGTGGGCCCGCATGGGCATCGGCGTGTACGACCCGGCCGTGCGCGGGCGTGGGATCGGTCGCGAGGCCCTCGCGCTGTGGACCACCTACCTGTTCTCGGTGACCGACTGGGCGCGGCTGGACGTCGCGACGTGGTCCGGCAACGGCCCCATGCTGGGCGTCGGCCGACGCCTCGGGTTCGTCGAGGAGGGCCGCTTCCGCGACGCGCGGGTCGTGCGTGGGCAGCGGTACGACGCGGTCGTCATGGGCGTGCTGCGCTCCGAGTGGGACGCGCGAGGCTGATCCCCGGGGCGCTCCGGACGGACCCGCCGCCGACCTCGTCGCACGGTCCGCCGCATGGTCTACTGGCTGCGTGGACGACGTGAGGCGGGGACGGGTCGAGGTCATCAGCGGGCCCATGTTCGCGGGCAAGACCGAGGAGCTGCTGCGGCGCGTGCGCCGGGCGCAGATCGCGGGGCGCCGCGTCGAGGTCGTGCACCACGCGCTCGACGACCGGCGCGGCGAGGGCCTCGTCAGCTCGCACTCGGGACTCGACATCCCCTCGCGCGCCGCGACGACCGCCGCGGAGATCCTCGACCTGATCGACCCCGCGGTCGAGCTCGTCGCCGTCGACGAGGCGCAGTTCTTCGGTCCGGGCCTCCTCGACGTCGTGCAGCACGCGGCCGACGCGGGCCTCGTGATGATCGTCGCGGGGCTCGACGTGACGTTCGACGGGCGCCCCTTCGAGCCGATCCCGGCGCTGGGCGCGCTGGCCGAGCGAGCCGACCGGCTCACGGCCGTCTGCACGGTCTGCGGCGAGGACGCACCCTTCCACGAGCGGGTCGTCGTCGGCCGTGGCGACGACGGACGTGGTGACGCCCTCACCGCGGGGGCCGAGCACGTCGGCGGCGTCGAGTCCTACCAGGCGCGGTGCCGCGCCCACTTCTCGGCGGCGCGCTGGCGCACGGGCCAGGGCACTACGACCCGATGAGCGGTACGAAGCTGTAGCTCCCGTGCCGGCTCGTCACGGTTCCCGTCAGGTGCTGCTCCACGAGGACGAGCACGTGCTGCACCGGGATCACGAGGCGCCCGCCGATCGAGAGCTGGTCGACGAGCTCCTGCGGCAGGACCTGGGCCGCCGCCGAGACGAGGATGCGGTCGTAGCCGCCCATGGTCGGGCGCCCGAGCACGCCCGGCTCGGCGACCTCGATCCGCGCCCACGACATGGGGTAGGTCGCGAGGTTCGCCGCCCCCCACTCCGCGAGGTCCGGATCGATCTCGACCCCCACGACGCTCCCGCTCGACCCGACCAGGTGGGCGAGCAGCGCCGTCGTCCACCCCGAGCCCGACCCCACGTCCAGGACGCGCGCACCCCGCGGCACCTGGAGCAGCCGCAGCGTGTCGGCGACCGTCCGGGGCTGGGAGTTCGTCTGGCCGTGGCCGATCGGCAGGGGCCGGTCGTCGCGTGCGTACGGGCGCTGGTTGCGCGGCAGGAAGCGTCGCCGGTCGATCGCCGACATCGCCGCCGAGACCTCGTGCGCGTAGATGGCCTGGGTTCTCCGACCGTTCGGCACTGGGGATCGCCTCCTCGGGACCTCCTCCCAGAGTAGGACGGGCGGGGGCGGGCCGCGTGATCGAGCACCTGCGCGGGGGCGCACGCGGCGGTAGGGTCCGGCGCATGACGAGAGGGACGTGGTGCTCCTCGGCGACGAGCCGCAGCGTGCGGGGCGTCGCGTGCGCGGCCGTGGCGGGCGCGCTGGGCGTGGCCGTCCTCGCGGGCTGCGAGACGGGGGAGCCGCAACGTCTGCGGGTCGAGTGGGTGCTCCTCGCGCAGGACGGGACCGCCCTGGAGGTCGCCGTCTTCGCCGGGGGCAGCACGTGCATCGACGTCGACGAGGTCGAGGTGGACGAGAGCACGGAGACCGTCGAGGTGCGGGCCTTCGTCCGCCGGACGGCGGGCGCGTGCAGCGAGGACTTCGGGGTCCGGCTCACGACCCTCGCGCTCGAGGAGCCGCTCGGGGACCGGGATCTCGTCGGGTGCGCCGGCGACGCGGTCCAGGTCAAGGGGTGGGGACGGGCCGCGGACACCGACTGCACCGAGCAGAAGCCGGGGCTGGTGCCCGGGACGATCGAGGTACCGGTCGGCTGACCGGGAAGGGTGCGCGAGGCGGGACTCGAACCCGCACGTCCGAAGACACCAGGACCTAAACCTGGCGCGGCTGCCAATTACGCCACTCGCGCGCCCGCACAGTCTACGGGCGCGCGAGGGGTGTGCCGGTCGGGGGCTCGCTGGCCGGGCGACCTACTTCTTGGGGTCGATCCCCAGGTCACGGCGCAGCTTGGCCACGTGGCCGGTCGCCTTGACGTTGTACTGCGCGAGGGCCACCTTGCCGTCGGGGTCGACGACGACGGTCGAGCGGATCACGCCCGTCACGGTCTTGCCGTAGAGCTTCTTCTCGCCCCACGCCCCGTACGCCTCGAGCGTCTCCTTGGACTCGTCGGACGCGAGCGGGAACGTCAGCGACTCCTCCTCTGCGAACTTCACGAGCTTGGGCAGGGCGTCGGGCGAGATCCCGACGACCTTGTAGCCCGCGCCCTGGAGCGACGCGAGCGAGTCGCGGAAGTCGCACGCCTCCTTGGTGCAGCCGGGCGTCGAGGCTGCGGGGTAGAAGTAGACGATGACCGAGCTGCCACGCAGGTCGGACAGCGTCACGGAGCCGCCGTCGGCGGTGGGGAGGGTGAAGTCGGGTGCGTCGTCTCCGACGGCAAGGCGCGTGCTCATGGAACTCCTCGTGGTGCGTTCGCGGTTCACACCGAGCCTAGAGGACACCGGTAGCGTGGGGACCGTGAGCACGACGACCCCCTCCCCGCACGACGCCCCCGCGCCCGAGCCGGACGAACGCCCCGAGCCTGCCGCCCCGGCCACGACCTCCCGGAGGAAGACCTCCGCGACGCGCGCGACGCCGTCGGGCGGCGAGCCCGAGCGGCTGCCGCTGCGCATGCTGCACGACCGCCTCCTGGTCCTGCCCGAGGTCGACTCGTCCGAGCGGCAGTCGTCGGCCGGGCTCGTGATCCCCGCGACGGCCGTCGGGCCCAAGCGCCTCGCGTGGGCGCAGGTCGTCGCGACGGGTGAGAACGTGCGGCACGTGGGCCGGGGCGACCGTGTGCTGTTCGACCCCGAGGAGCGGGCCGAGGTCGAGCTGAACGGCAAGAGCTTCGTGCTGCTGCGCGAGAAGGACGTCAGCGCGGTCTCTCAGCCCGAGGAGACGAGCGGCAAGACCGGGCTGTACCTGTAGCGGGCGGCCGGCCCCGTCGAGGCGCCCGCGCGGCCCGCCGACGGCGGCCCACGACGCCCGCGAGGCCCGCCGACGGCGGCCCACGTGGCCCGACGAGGGGGCCTCGCACGCCGTTGTCGCGCAGGTCACAGCCCCGCCCGGCTCCCTGATTTGTCTCCGGGGGGCCGGTTCAGTAGTGTTTCTTCTCGCGCGCCATTAGCTCAATTGGCAGAGCAGCTGACTCTTAATCAGCGGGTTCATGGTTCGAGTCCATGATGGCGCACCACGATCACGGCCCCGGAGACGGGGCCGTCGTGACGTCCGCGACGACGGACGGGCAGGACAGCACGACCAGCACCACGCGCCATTAGCTCAATTGGCAGAGCAGCTGACTCTTAATCAGCGGGTTCATGGTTCGAGTCCATGATGGCGCACCACCACGAAGGCCCCTCACCTGCGGAGACGCGGGGGAGGGGCCTTCGTCGTCCCCGGCGCACGGCCGTCCGTGAGACGCGCTTCACAATCGGCCGCCCCGCGGGCTATGGTCTGCCCGTGAACCTGCTCACCGCACACACCTGGTGGCCCGACCGCTGACGGTCGGACGCTGTGGCGTGCTGACCGAGCCCGACGAAGGGCGGTCCAGCAGGTCTCCCGGAGTGGATCGCCCGGAACGTGCCCCCGCACGTGCCCATCCACGAAGGAGAGAGTTCCTTGACGACGTCCCCCCTCCCCACCCCTGCGCCCCCGGCGCCCGCCACCCCGACCGCTCGCTCGCTCGAGCCGCTCGGCGTCGAGATCCCCTCCACCGTCCCGACGCACTGGTACAACCTGAACGCGGACCTGCCCGAGCCTGTCCCGCCGCACCTGCACCCGGGCACGCTCGAGCCGCTCGTGCCCGCGGACCTGGCCCCGTTGTTCCCCATGGCGCTGATCGAGCAGGAGGTCAGCACCGAGCGCTACATCGAGATCCCGCAGACGATCCGCGAGATCTACGCGATGTGGAGGCCGGCGCCGCTCATCCGTGCGCACCGCCTGGAGCGCGCTCTCGGCACGCCCGCCCGGATCTACTACAAGTACGAGGGCGTGAGCCCGGTCGGCTCGCACAAGCCGAACACGGCGATCGCGCAGGCGTACTACAACGCGATGGAGGGCACGACACGGCTCACGACCGAGACGGGCGCGGGGCAGTGGGGGGCCTCGCTCTCGATGGCCGCGGCGCTCCTGGGGCTCACGTGCGAGGTGTGGCAGGTGCGGGCGTCGTACGACTCGAAGCCGTACCGCCGTTTCCAGATGGAGGCGTACGGGGGCGTGTGCCACTCGTCGCCCTCGGAGCTGACGGCGTCGGGGCGCGCGATCCTCGCGAGCGACCCGGACACGACGGGCTCGCTCGGCATGGCGATCAGCGAGGCTGTCGAGGTCGCGGCGCAGGACCCGCAGGCGCACTACTCGCTGGGCAGCGTGCTCAACCACGTGATGCTGCACCAGACGGTCATCGGTCAGGAGGCCCTGGTCCAGCTCGAGGAGGCGGGTGAGCCCGTCGCCGACGTGGTGTTCGGGTGCGCGGGCGGCGGGTCCAACCTCGCGGGTCTCACGTTCCCGTTCCTGGGGCGCAACCTGCGCGAGGGCACGACGACGCGGCTCGTCGCGTGCGAACCAGCAGCCTGCCCGTCGCTCACGCGGGGCGAGTACCGCTACGACCACGGTGACGTCGCGGGGCTCACGCCGCTGCTCAAGATGCACACGCTGGGCAAGGACTTCGTGCCACCGGCCATCCACGCGGGCGGCCTGCGCTACCACGGCATGTCGCCCATGGTGTCGCACGCCGTGAACCTGGGGCTCATGGACGCGATCGCGATCGACCAGGACGAGGCGTTCCGGGCGGGGCTCGAGTTCGCCCGCTCGGAGGGCATCATCCCGGCGCCCGAGTCGACGCACGCGGTCGCGGCGGCGATCGCGTACGCGCGCACGCTCACGGAGCCCGAGGTCGTGGTCATCGGCCTGTCGGGCAACGGCCAGCTCGACCTGCCGGCGTACTCGCAGTACGTCTGACGCCCGGCGCGAGGGCGTCTCTCGGGCACCCGCCTAGACTGGGCGGGTGCCCGAGACCCTCTCCGAGGCCCGCGAGCAGGGCTTCCGTACCGACATCGTGTCCTTCGTCCGCCGCAGCGGTCGCCTCAACACCCGCCAGCAGCGCGCGTGGGACGACCACGCCGACCAGTTCGTCCTGGACGTCCCGCGGTCGATCGCGCGCACGTCCGTGGACCCGGCCTTCGTGCTCGACGTCGTCGCGACCTTCGGGCGGACCGCTCCGCTCGTGGTGGAGGTCGGGTCGGGCCTGGGGGAGGCCGTGGTCCACGCTGCCGAGACCGCCCCGGAACGCGACTTCCTGGCCGTCGAGGTCTACACCCCGGGCCTCGCGCAGACCGTGCTGCGGGCGACGCAGCGGGGGCTGACGAACCTGCGCCTGCTGCAGGCGAACGCGGCCGAGGTGCTCACGACGACCCTGCCGGAGGGCTCGGTCGACGAGCTCTGGGTCTTCTTCCCCGACCCGTGGCACAAGGCCCGCCACCACAAGCGTCGTCTCGTGACTCCCGAGCTCGCGGAGCTCGCCGCGCGCGCGATCCGTCCGGGAGGGACGTGGCGGCTCGCGACCGACTGGGCGGAGTACGCGGACCAGATGCTCGAGGTCGTGGGCGCGAACCCGTCGTTCGAGAACGTCCACGGGGTGGGCGCGGTCGCGCCGCGCTTCGAGGGGCGCGTGCTCACGAGCTTCGAGAACAAGGGCCACGCGGCCGGGCGGGTCATCACGGACCTGGAGTTCCGCCGGGTCTGAGGCCGGGCGGAACTCGCCCCGGGCAGGTCGCCTCGCGGCCTGGTCGGCCTGGTGCTGCGGGCGCGTCGTGGGGCGGCGCGCGGTCGCCCCGCCGTCGCCCCGACGGCGCCCCGACGGCGCCGCTCACCTCGCGTGGGCCGTCGAGCGTGCAGCTCGGGTCGTCGTCGGCGCACGGGGGCAGCCTGAGCTGCACGCTCGGTGTCCGGGCCGTGCTCGGTGACTGCCCCGAGGCGCGCACACCTCGTCCCGAGATGCCTCAGCCGCCGGTGAACATCAGGGTGAACAGCTCGGCATCCGCCGCGACGCACGGCTCGGCGAGGGCGTCGAACGCGTCGCGCCAGGCGTCCGACCTGATGACGGTGGGTTCGGTCCTGGCCCAGGTCTCGACCGCGGGGACGGTGTCCTGCAGGTCGGCGACCGCCAGGCTCACGGCACTCTCGCCGTCCGAGGGGATGCGATGCAGCACGTGTGTCGCGACCTCGTACCAGCCCTGCTGCTCCTGGACGGCCATGCGACCCTCGCTCAGGGCGATGTCCGCGTTCTCCACGATCGACTGGACGTCGGAGACTGCCGCGCACGCGGCGGCATCCTGCGCCGTGTCACCCTCGGACGCGGCCTGCGCCACCTCGCCCGTGGGCCCGGGAGGGGCGCTGCTCTCCCCGCTGCAGCCTGCCGCCATCAGCGCCACCAGCACCAGGGCCGAAGCCCCGGCCGTCGTGCTTCCTCGCATGAACGCACCCCCGTCGTGATCGTGTGGCCTGAGACTACACAGCGCGAACGGTGTGAGCTGCACAGGTGCAGCGCCGGCGCACCGTTTCGCGGTGTCGTGGATCCATCGTGCGTGCCGAGTCTGCAGTTCGGGTCGTCCCTGGCGCCTGCGGACAGCCCGAACTGCACACTCGGCACGCGCGCCAGCCGCCCGCCCGCGCCGGCTCGCTACGGCAATCCGCTCGCGTCCAGCCCGCCGCACGCCCTAGGGTCCCGGGCATGCCCCCTGAGACCTCCCTGCCCGACGGCGCCGCTCGCGTCGGTGAGCCCGCTCCCGTCCTCGTCGTCACCGGTGCCATGGCCTCCGGGAAGTCGACCGTGGCCGACGCCCTGGCCCGGTCCTTCCCCGTCGCGGCTCACGTGCGCGGCGACATGTTCCGCCGCTTCGTCGTGAGCGGGCAGGCGTCGATGGACCCGCCTCTCTCGGAGCGGGCCCGCGCCCAGCTCGACCTGCGGCACGCTCTCGCGGCCCGCGCGGCCGACACGTACGCGGCCGCTGGGATCACGGCCGTCGTCCAGGACATCCTGCTGGGGCCCGACCTGGCCCGGTTCACGGCGAGCCTGTCCACCCGGCCGCGCTACGCCGTCGTGCTGGTGCCCGATGCGGCGGCCCTCGCGGCGCGTGACGCCGCCCGGCACAAGCAGGCCTACGGCGCGTGGACCCCCGACGAGTTCGCCGCGGCCGCTCGCGAGACCCCGGGCGGGCTGCACCTCGACACGACCGGGTGGACCGTCGAGGAGACGGTCGCGCAGATCCTCGGGCGTCTCGACGAAGCCCGCGTCGACGACGCGACCTGAGGCGGGCCCCGCCCCTGCCCGGCGGGCGACCGCGCGAGGTCCCGCTAGGCCGGTCCGACGCGCGTGACGGGTGTGGTCGACGTCCAGACCGGGTCCGTCGCGATGTGCGTCAGCCGCCAGCCGGCACCGGTCCTGCGCGCCCTGAGCCGGTAGACCGCTCCGAGGGTGACGGGCTTGTCCGCCCGCGGCTCGCGTCGTGCGAACGTGGCGACGACGTTCGCCCGGACCTCTGCGTGATCGTGCGCGAGATCGACCAGGACGTTTCCGACGAGGTGCTGGACGCCGTCCTCCGGCCGATGGTTGCGCGCGGCCTGGGCGATGACGGCGTCGATCCCGTGCACGGTGCCGCCGGGGGTGCTGGCGTGCGCGTCCGGGACGAGCAGGTCGCGGAGCCGGTCGGTGTCGCCGTCGTCGAGGGCGGCCGTGAGCCGGGAGACGAGGCGTGCGACGTCCTCGCGGTCGAGCAGGCCGCGCAGGGCGTCCTGGTGCGTGGTGGGAAGGGGGGAGTCGTCGAGCACGGGCATGGGAGCCTCCGAGGGTCGGGTACCACCGCAGATCGTTGGAGCTCCCAACATATCTAGTGTTGGTGTTACCCACAATAGGTAGCGCCAACAAAGCGTAGGATCGGGGCATGGAGATCGAGACCGCCCCCGAACGCCTCCGGGCACTGCCCAGCTGGCTGCTCGCCCAGGCGGCGCTCGAGGCAGCCAGGACCGTCTCGGAGTACCTGTCCGCCGTGGGTGCGCACCGGTCCCACTACGCCGTGCTCGCGGCGCTGGAGGAGTTCGGCCCAGCGAGCCAGGCCGCACTCGGGCGCCGGTGCGGGATCGACCGCAGCGACATGGTCGCGCTGCTCGACGGGCTGGCAGCCGACGGTGACGTCGAGCGCCGACCCGACCCGTCCGACCGGCGTCGCAACACCGTCACGCTGACACCGAGGGGGGTGCGACGGCTCGAGGAGCTCAGCGCCGTGCTCGGGAACGCGCAGGACGCGCTCCTCTCGCCGCTGCCGAGCAGGGACCGCGACGCGCTGGTCGCCCTGCTGCGCGCGCTGGTCACCGGGCACGACGCGCGCCGCTAGCGGGCTGCGCGCTCCTCCCCGGGCGCCCGCCCCGCGTCCCGGCGGGCAACCGCTCGCGGTCCGGGTCACGATGGGAGGCATGAGCACCGACCCACGCACCCAGGCCACCCCGGACGAGACCTACGACGTGATCGTGATCGGTGGTGGGCCCGTCGGCGAGAACGCCGCCGACCGTGCGAGCCGCACCGGGCTGAGCGTCGCCGTGGTCGAGGCAGAGCTCGTCGGAGGGGAGTGCTCCTACTGGGCGTGCATGCCGTCCAAGGCGCTGCTGCGCCCCGGCGCGGCGCTCGCGGCCGCGCGTGCGGTTCCCGGCATCGTGGCCGACCCGGTGCTCGACCCCGCCCCGATCCTGGCGCGCCGCGACGAGATGGTCTCGCACTGGGACGACTCCGGGCAGGTCCAGTGGCTCGACGGCGCCGGGATCTCGCTCGTGCGCGGGCTCGGCCGGCTGGTCGGGGCGAAGCTCGTCGAGGTCAGCCCCGAGGACCCCGACGCCGACGTCGACGACCTCCCCGAGACCCGCCTGCTCGCCGCACGGCACGCCGTGATCGTCGCGACGGGCAGTGTGCCCGTCCTGCCCGACACCCCGGGCCTCGCCGAGACGGACCCGTGGAGCAGCCGTGAGGCCACGAGCGTCCAGGACGTCCCGACCTCGATCGTGGTGGTGGGCGGGGGAGTCGTGGGCGTCGAGATGGCGACGGCGTTCCGCGACCTGGGGTCGCAGGTCACGCTGCTCTCGCGCGGTCGCCTGCTCGGGCGCTCGGAGCCGTTCGCGGGCGAGGCCGTCGCGGCGGGCCTGAAGAGGATCGGCGTGGACGTGCGCCTGGGCGTGAGCGTCACGGGAGCGACGTCCCTGCCCGACGGCGGATCGCGCCTCGCGTACGACGGCCCGCAGGGCAAGGGGTCGGTCGCGGCGGCGCAGGTGCTCGTCGCGACGGGCCGCGTGCCGCGCACCGCGGACCTGGGGGTCGACGTCGTCGGGCTCGAACCCGGGAAGGCGCTCGCGGTCGACGACCAGCTCGAGGTCCAGGGGGTCGACGGCGGCTGGCTGTTCGCGTGCGGCGACGTGACGGGGCGGGTGGCGACCACGCACCAGGGCAAGTACCAGGGGCGCGTCGTGGGCGACGTGGTCGCGGCACGGTTCGGGAAGGCGAAGCCCGGGCAGGCGGCGGCGGCCGGCGGGGACGGCGAGAGCCCCGAGCCGTGGAGCCGCTACGCCGCGACCGCAGACCACGGTGCGAAGACCCAGGTCGTGTTCTCCCGCCCCGAGGTCGCGTCGGTGGGGCTGACCGAGGCCGAGGCCAGGAAGGCCGGGCTCCCGGTCAAGGCGGTGTCGTACAAGCTCGGGTCGGTGTCCGGGGCGGTGCTCGTGGCCGAGGGGTACGAGGGGACCGCGCAGATCGTCGTCGACACCGACCGGCAGGTGATCGTGGGCGCGACGTTCGTCGGGCCGGACGCGGCGGAGATGCTGCACGCCGCGACCATCGCGATCGTCGGGCAGGTGCCGCTTGCACGCCTGTGGCACGCTGTGCCCGCCTACCCGACGATCAGCGAGGTCTGGCTACGGCTGCTCGAGACCTACGGCCTGTAGGCGCGCGGGCCCGAGCAGCCGCCTGCTCGGTCAGCCGAGCTGGCCGTCCGAGGAGAACACGAGCCCGAGCACGATCTCGCCCTGGAGCAGCGCCGACTTGGTCAGCGGCCCGCCCACGTCAAGGTTCACGAAGTTGGTCACGTTGAGACCGTAGGTCTCCTCGAGCCCCGGCTGGCAGAACGCGCGCTCCGGGCACTCCGGTCCGGCGCCGAGAGTGACGCCGCCGGGGCAGGCCTCGGCCAGCTCGCTGAGCGTCGACACGTCGTACTTCTCGGCGAAGGCCGTCGTGACGGCGAACGCGTTCTGGTCCTGGGCCGCCGACGGCTCGCCGAACGTCAGTCCCTTCTGCGTCCCGAGGTCGCGCAGCGCGGTCACCGTGGCGTCGAGGTCCCCGCTCGCGAGGGGCTCGGCGTCGGGGCCGTTGATCTCCTTGTTGAGGAACTCGGTGAGCGTGCCCACGTACTCGGGGAACACGCTGAGCTGCCCCGACTCGAGCGCGGGCAGGTACGTCTCGCGCGCGTCGACGGTCTGGACCGTGGCGTCGTAGCCGGCCGAGCGCAGGACCGCGGCGTAGATCTCGGCGAGCGTCGTGCTCTCGGAGAAGTTGGCCGCACCCACGACGAGCGAGGTGCCTGCTCCCGGGGTCGAGGTCGCTGCGAGCCCCTCGTCGTCGACGAACTTCTGCGCGGCCTGCGAGGACGTCTGCCGGTCCACGTCGACGGCCTTGTTGAGCGCGATGAGCTTGTCGGTGGTAAGTGCCGCGGACACGGTGTCGAGCAGCTCCAGCACGGCGGGCTGGTTCGCGACGGCCGCCGCGTTGGCCGCCGGGATGATGTTGTCGACGGTCTGCAGCTTCTTGTCGTCCTCGAGGACGACGAGCGCGTCGCCCGCGACGGGCTCGCACACGGTGCCGCTCGCGGTCGACGTGGAGCCTCCGGACGCCTCGGTGCCGGAGGAGCCGGCCTCGCCGCACGCCGCGAGAGCGACGACGAGGAGGGCGGAAGCGGTCAGGGTGCGGAAGGTGGTGGATCGCCGTGACATGGGTGTCAGGTGCCTCTCGGGTCGTCGGCTCGCACGGACAACCCATTCCACCCCCCGGGAAGGGCACCGGCAACCCGAGCGGCACCTCAGCGCACGGTGCCCGCCTTGACCCGCAGCGGTGCGGGGGTCACCGCCCGCTGGACGAGCGCGAGCACCGCGTCCACCACGAGGCACAGCACCGCGATCACGACCCCCACCGCGAGGACCTGCCCGTAGCGCTGGTTGGAGAACCCGACCCGCAGGGGTACGCCCAGCCCACCGCCCCCGACGAAGGCCGCGAGCGTCAGCACCGCGATGACCTGCACGATCGCGGTCCGCAGTCCCGCCGCGACCAGGGGCACCGCGAGCGGGACCTCGACGAGCCACAGCGATCGCTGCGAGCTCATGCCCATGCCGCGTGCCGCGTCCTTGACGTCGGGGTCGACCTCGGCGACGCCCGTGTAGGCGTTCGCGAGGATGAGCGGGATCGCGAAGATCACGGCCGAGATGACCGCGGCCCGGTCCCCGAACAGCCCGCCCGCCGCGAGGATCAGCAGGATCCCGAACGTCGGCAGCGCGCGCGAGGTGTTCACGACCACGATCGTCGGGCCCGCGCCCTTGCCCGAGTGGCCGAGCCAGATGCCCGCGGGCAGCGCGATGAGCGCGGCCAGGAGGACCGCCACCGCGGTCATCTCCAGGTGCTCTCCCGTGCGGACCAGCAGCCCGTCGGGCCCTGTCCAGTTGAGCGGGTCGTTGAGCCACGTCAGGGCTTCCTGGACGACGTTCATGCGGTCCGCTCGTTCGCCGCTTCGGCTGCCTGGGCGACGGCCGCATCGGTCGTGCCCCGCCTCGTCGAGCCCTCCGTCGTGCGGTTCGCCGTGCCCGGCGCGCGGGTGCGCGACCACGGGGTCAGGGCCCGACCCAGCAGCAGGAGCAGCAGGTCGAGCACGACGGCCAGCAGCAGGCACAGCAGCGTCGCGGTCATGATCTGGGCGTTGTAGCTCGACCGGAAGCCGCGGAACATCAGGGTGCCCAGCCCGCCGAACCCCGCGACGAACCCGACCGTGACGAGCGCCACGGTCGAGACCGTCGCGAGCCGCACACCGGTCATGATGCTCGGCAGCGCGTTGGGGATCTCGACCGAGGTGAGCAGGCGCGTGGGTCCGTAGCCCAGGCCCTTGGCCGCGTCGCGCACGTCGGGGTCGACGCCCTGCAGGCCCACCAGGATGTTGCGCACCAGGATGAGCAGGGCGTACATCACGAGACCGATGAGCACGGGCGTCCGTCCGATCCCTGTGAACGGGACGAGGATCGAGAACAGCGCGAGGGAGGGGATCGTGTACATGACGCCCGTCGTGCCGAGCACGGGGACGGCGAGCCAGCGCACACGGTGCGCGAGCGCCGCGAGCGGCAGGGCGATGACCAGCGCGATGAGCACGGCCTGGATGGTGATCGTCGTGTGCTCGACGAGCGCCTGGGAGATCTCTCCCCAGTTGTTCTGAACGTAGCTCCACGAGAACCACGGGTTGGGTGGCATGCCGTCGAACCTATCCCGGGGCACCCACCGCTCGCGCGACGGGGTGGTGCGCCGGGTAGCGTCGTGGCATGGCGAGCACCCCGACCGGCACCACCGAGGCCACCCCAGCGTTCCCGACGATCACCGACGAGACGGCGATCGTGTTCGACGGCGTCCGCAAGGAGTACCCCAACGGGACGGTCGCCGTGGGCGACCTGTCGCTGAGCGTGCGCGAGCACGAGATGCTCGCGCTCGTGGGGCCGTCCGGCTGCGGGAAGTCCACGACGCTGCGCATGACCAACCGCCTCGTGGAGCCCTCGGCCGGGCGCATCCTGCTGCGCGGCGAGGACATCACGCAGGGCGACCCCGTGGCCCTGCGGCGGCGGATCGGGTACGTGATCCAGAACGTCGGCCTGTTCCCGCACCGCACCGTCGCCCAGAACGTGGCGACCGTGCCGGGGCTCCTCGGCTGGGACAGGTCCCGCACCCGGGCACGGGTCGGCGAGCTGCTCGAGCTCGTCGGTCTGGCCCCCGACACCTACGCCAAGCGCTACCCGCACGAGCTCTCGGGCGGTGAGCGTCAACGCGTCGGCGTGGCCCGGGCCCTCGCGACCGACCCGCCCGTCCTGCTCATGGACGAGCCCTTCGGAGCCGTCGACCCCGCCGGGCGCCGACGGCTCCAGACCGAGTTCCGGCGCATCCAGCGCGAGCTCGGGACCACGGTCCTGTTCGTGACCCACGACATCGACGAGGCCGTCCATCTCGCCGACCGCATCGCGGTCTTCAGCTTCGGCGGGCACCTCGAGCAGCTCGCCGAACCGCTGACCGTCCTGGCCCACCCCGCGAGCGACCCCGTGCGCGAGTTCATCGGGGAGGGCGCGCCGGTCCGCATGCTCGGGCTGGCCATGGTGCAGCGCGCGGACCTCGAGGGCGCGGACCTCATCTCCGCTCCCGCCCCCGACCCGATCCGCCTGGGCGCGCCGCTGTCCGTGGCCTTCGAGGCGATCGCGGCCCTGCCCGGCTCCGCGATGGGCCGGGTGCCCGTCGCGGACGAGGCGGGCGACGTCGTCGGGTCCCTCACCGCGGACGGGATCCTCGCCGCCCTCCGACGCACCGCGGACGCCGCCGCGGTCTAGCGGACGGTCCGGCGCGCGACGGAGATCTCACCGTTCTCGCGTGTACGGTGCGCGCGGGGCGTCTAGGCTCGTACGCGTGACCACCACCTCGCGCATCGCCATCGCCACCTGCTCCGTCCTGCCCCGCCTCGACCCCGACGACGCCCCCCTCGTGGGAGCGCTCGAAGCCCGGGGCATCGAGGCCGTGCCGTCGGTGTGGGACGACGAGTCGGTCGACTGGTCCTCGTTCGACGCGGTCGTCGTGCGCTCGGCCTGGGACTACGCGCCGCGCCGCGACGAGTTCGTCGAGTGGGCCGAGCGGGCCGGTCGGGTGCTCAACCCCGCCGCGGTCATCAGCTGGAACACCGACAAGCGCTACCTCAAGGAGCTCGAGGAGCAGGGCGTCCCGGTCATCCCGACGCTCTGGCTCGACCCGAGCCAGAACCTGTCCTCGCGCGCCATCCACACGCGCCTGCCCGCGCAGGGGGACTTCGTCATCAAGCCCGTCGTGAGCGCCGGGGCCAAGGACACGGGGCGCTACCAGTCCGGCGAGGCGCACTCGCGCGGCCTCGCGATCCAGCACGCCAAGAACCTCCTGGCCTCCGGCCGGCAGGTCATGGTCCAGCCGTACGTCCGCAGCGTCGACACCGCGGGCGAGACCGGCCTGATCTTCATCGACGGCGAGTTCTCGCACGCCGTGCGCAAGAACGCCCTGCTGACCGGCCCGCACCGTCCCACCCAGGGCCTGTACAAGCAGGAGGAGATGAGCCGCTTCGAGGCGAGCCCCGAGCAGCTCGCGGTCGCCGAGCAGGCGCTCGCGGTCGCGGCCAGGGCGGTCCCGGGGCAGGAGCCCAACCTCTACGCGCGCGTCGACCTGGTGGGAGGGGACGACGGCGCCCCCATGGTCATCGAGGCCGAGCTCACCGAGCCCTCGCTCTTCTTCGCGCTCGGCAAGGGCTCGCTCGACCGCTTCGCGGACGCGGTGGCACGGCGGCTCGAGCGCAGCCCCGAGGCCTGACGTCCCAGGGCGGCGCGACCGTCCCGGGCCCTCGGTCGGCGGGGGCGCTTCGCCCGACCCCGGACGTGATGAAGGCCCGACGAGCGATGCTCGTCGGGCCTTCACCATGCCGGGAGATTCTTGCCGGGTGATCTGCCGAGCTGGTCGTGCTGGTGCTGCTGCGTCAGGCGTTGACGACCTCAGGGGTGGGGTTCGCGGTGCCGGTGCTCAGCGCGGGGGCTGCTCCGATGCGACGCAGGGCGTAGCCGAGGAGGCCGAAGAGGACACCGAGGCCCATGACCAGTGCGCTGACGCCGTAGGAGACGACCGAGGTGAAGAGCGAGGCGCGGAGGAACGAGCCGTTCATGACCGTCGCGCGGGTCGGGTCTTCCTTGTCGAGCTCGGCGTAGGTCTTGCCCTCGCTCATCTTGAGCGCGTGCTCGTTGATGATCTCGGCCTGGGCGTAGGCGCTGAAGGGGCCGCGGACCGGCGAGCCGGCGAGCATCGAGGCGTCCTCGGAGACCGTGATCTTCTCGGCGGCCAGCTGCGAGGTGATCGTGGCCCAGGTGGCTGCGCCGGCGAGCAGCAGCACGAGGCCTGCGATCATCGTGACGAGGCCGATGAGGCGGACGGAGCGGGCGGGACCAGCGGTGCTGGTGCTCATGGTGTGACTCCCAGAAGAAGAGGTCGAGGCGACCTGAGATGAGGTGCGAAGGGGTCGAACTTCGTTGCGATCCCTATGCTGGGAGCGCTTCGATAAGTCGACCCTACAGACCTTGTGAACACCTTCACAAGCGAGAAACTGTGGCCTCCGTCACGCGGAGATGACAGAGTGTCAACGTCGGGAGAAGTGAGCGGACAGGCCGTTCCGCGGCGTAGGGCCGAAGGATTCCCGACCCCGGGACGAAGGTCCCGAGGGGCCCTGCGGGACCGGCCCGCGACCACCAGGAGGACGGCATGGGAGCCGACCCGGACCACGACCTGCAGCACGAGCTCGAAGCCGTCGAGGCGGCCTGGGGGCGAGCCATCGTCGCCAACGACGCCGACGCCATCGGCTCCTTCATGACCGACGACTGGCAGATCGTCGGCGAGGACGGCAGCACGACCCGCGAGGACTTCCTGGCCCTCGTGCGCTCGGGCGACCTCACGCACGAGTCGATGGGCAAGATCACCGGGAGCGTGCGCCCGCTGGGCGACGTCGCGGTCGTCGTCGGCCGCGGCGCCAACACCGGGCACTACCAGGGCCAGGCGTTCAGCTCCGACGAGTGGATCACCGACGTGTTCGTCCGAGGCGCCGACGGATGGAGGTGCGCGCACACGCACCTCACGGCAGCCCGCGACCTTCCCTGACCACCGGTGTCGTCGCGCTGCCCGAGCCGGCCCGTCGCGATCGGCGGACGAACCGAGGAGGCGCGCGGCGCCGTCGGACCTACGGGGTCCAGTCCGGGCGCAGCGGGAAGCCCGACGCCCCGCCCGGCTCGGGGCGCACCGCGAGCACCTGGTGGAGCTGGATCTCGTTGCGCTCGAACGCGAGCCGCGAGCCCGCCATGTACAGGCCCCACACGCGGGCCGTGCCGATCCCGACGTCGGCCACGCACTCGTCCCAGTGTCGCGTGAGGTTGGCGCCCCACTCGCGCAACGTCATCGCGTAGTGCTCGCGCAGGTTCTCCTCGTGACGCACCTCGAGGCCCACGTCCTGCATGGTCGAGATGATCCGGCCCGAGCCCGTGAGCTCGCCGTCCGGGAAGACGTACCGGTCGATGAAGCCGCCCGCGCGGGAACGGGCCGTGTTGGTCGGACGCGTGATCGAGTGGTTGAGCAGCCGACCGCCGTCGCGCAGACGCCCTTGGAGGAACGTGAAGTACGCGCGGTAGTTCGCGACCCCGATGTGCTCGGTCAGCCCGATCGAGCTCACCGCGTCGAACCCGCCGTCCGTCACGTCGCGGTAGTCGCCGAACCGGACCTCCGCGAGGTCCGCCAGCCCCTCGGCCTCGATCCGGTCCTGCGCCCACTCGGCCTGCTGCCTGGACAACGTCACCCCGAGCGCCCGGACCCCCGAGCGTGCCGCGTGCCGGACCATGCCGCCCCAGCCGCAGCCGACGTCGAGCAGCCGCATGCCCGGACGCAGCCCCAGCTTGCCCGCGACCAGCGCGTACTTGTGCTCCTGCGCCTCCTCGAGCGACGCCTGCGGCGTGGGGAAGCACGCGCACGTGTACGTCATGGACGGCCCCAGGACGTGCTCGTAGAACGAGTTCGACACGTCGTAGTGGTGACTGATCGCCTCGGCGTCGCGCTGCCGCGAGTGCCGCAGCCCCTCGGTGAGCCGACGCAGGCGCGACAGGTGCTCCTCGGGAGGCGGCTCGGGAGGGCGCAGGACGCCCAGCCCCAGACCCCGCGCCCACCGTGCAGCCTCCACGGGGCTCGGACGACGCAGGCGCAACCCGTCCGCCGCCGCCCTGAGCAACGGGTACGGGTCGCCGCCCGGTACACCGTCCAGCTGCAGGTCGCCCGCGACGTACGCGCGGCCGAGACCCAGCCCACCGGGCGACGTCGCGACGTACCGCAGACCCCGCTCGTTCGCCAGGTGCACGTGGAACGGGGCGTCGGCCGGTCCCGCGCTCGACCCGTCGTACGCGCTGAACCCGAACGGCAGCGGGCCGTCCGCCAGCTCGTCCAGCACCTCGGCCACCGCGATCTGCGTCATGCTCCCTGCACCGCCTTCTCGTAGAGCGTCGGCGTACGTGCCGCCGGGTCGTAGCGGTCCTTGACGGCCGCGTAGTCGACCCCGCCGTACAACGTGTCGAACGTCTCGCGCCCGTACGTCGAGGTCGAGTAGAGCGACTTGTGGCCGTGCCGGACCGCGACCGCCATCTCGATCAGCCGGTTCACGTCACCGTCGTGGCCGCCCTCGGCGATCGGGACGCCGCCCCAGAAGCCCACGTTGACGTACACGCGGTGCGGCTCGAGCGGGTACAGCGGCCACGGCTCGGACGACGCGAGACGCAGCGGGCACAACCACACGGGCGTCATGGGGACGTGGCCCGTGAACCACGCCATGAAGCTCTCGAGCTGGTCGAGCGGCACCTCGACGTCCTGGACCACCCGCTCGTGGCGGGGACGACGGCGAAGGTCGGCGAGCCGGCCCGTGAGGTCCAGGCGCTCGTCGAGGCCCACGATCCGGCGGTAGACGTCCGAGCGCCGCCACCGACGCGGCCACAGCCTGCGCACCACCGGGTTCTGCACCCCGAGCGCGCGCGAGCACCAGAACCAGTCCGTGTCCCAGCGCCACAGGTAGTCGTGGGTGCTCAGCACGTCGAGCGGGCGCTCGCGCACCGAGAGGTAGTAGATGCGCTGACCCGTGTAGTCGCTCGGCGCGGGGGCGAGCGCCCGCGCCTCCTCGCGCGAGGAGAACCGGCCCAGGCACAGGTACACCTCACCCGGGGCGAACAGGACCCCGTCGCAGAAGTCGACCCGCTGCCCCTCCCACGAGCCGTCCGCCGCGATCTTGCCGACCGCCGCGGCGACCTCCGCGACCGACCCGAAGCGCACGTTGCGGACCGCGACGAACGGCTCGGCCCGGTCGAGGCGCAACCGCACGCGCGTCGCGTACCCCAGGGTCCCGTACGAGTTGGGGAACGCGCGGAAGAGGTCGGCGTGCTCGCCCGTGGGCCCGGCCGTGACGAGCTCGCCGGCCGGTGTCAGGACGTCGATCTCGAGGACCGCCTCGTGCGGCAGACCGTTGCGCAGCGAGCTCGACTCGATGCCGAGCCCCGCCAGGGCGCCGCCGACCGTGATCGTGCGCAGCTGCGGGACGACCGTCGGGACCAGCCCGTGCGGCAGCGTCACCGCCACCAGGTCCTCGTACGTGCACATGCCCTGGACGTCCGCCGTGCCCGCGGCCTCGTCGACCGAGACCACCCCCGTCAGGCCCGACGCGTCCAGGCCGGGACCGGGGGAGGGGCGTCGGGGACGGAACAGGTTCGTCGTCCGCTTCGCCAGGCGCAACGGGCGACCCGGGTCGACGGCAGCGGCGGAGCGCACCAACGAGGCCACGGCCTGCGCGTGCTGGTGCTCACCACGGACGGCACTGTTCGCGGGGGCTGACACCTCACCCACTGTAGGGAACGCTGACGGAGCCGCCACCGGTGAGCGGGATCACAGTCGCCGCGGGGACGTCTCGCGGGGGTGATGCGGGGTGCTGAAAGCAGAAGAGGCCCCTCGCGCGAACGCAAGGAGCCTCTTCCCGTGGGGTGAGTAACGGGACTTGAACCCGCGACCCCCTGGACCACAACCAGGTGCTCTACCAGCTGAGCTATACCCACCACGGCCTGCTCGGGTTCCGAGGAACCGTTCTAGCAGCCGTCGAAAAGTGTACCTGGTTTCTGAGGGGTGTCAGGACAGGTTTTCGGCGCCGGCCTCGGTGGGCGTCGCACCGGGGGTCGCGGCGGCTCCCGCGGCGGCTCCTGCCTCGGGCGCGGCGATCGTCCCGAGCGTCGTGCCGACGCTCGTCGACTTGATGCGCTCGGCGATCGCCTTCGCGGTCCGCGAGTCCGTCCCGGGCTGTGGCACGAACAGGGCCTCGCGGTAGTAGCGCAGCTCGTCGATGCTGTCGAGGATGTCGCCCAGGGCACGGTGGCCGCCCGTCTTGGCCGGGGACGCGAAGTAGACCCGCGGGTACCAACGACGGGCGAGCTCCTTGATCGAGGAGACGTCGACGATCCGGTAGTGCAGGTGACGGACCAGCTCCGGCATGTCGCGCTCGAGGAACGTCTTGTCGGTGCCGACCGAGTTCCCCGCGAGCGGGGCCTTGCCGGGCTCGGGCACCCACGTGCGGATGTACTCCAGCACGCGGGCCTGCGCGTCGGCCATGGTCGTGCCGCCCGGCAGCTCCTCGAGCAGCCCCGAGGTGGTGTGCATCTCGCGGACGAAGTCCCCCATCTGCTCGATCGCCGCGTCCGGCGGGGTGATGAGGACGTCGACCCCCTCACCCAGGACGTTCAGCTCGGAGTCGGTGACGACGGCGGCGACCTCGATGAGCGCGTCCGCGCCCAGGTCGAGGCCGGTCATCTCGCAGTCGATCCACACGATGCGGTCGTTGGTGTTCACGGGGCTCACGCCCACAGCCTAGGCCGTCGGCGTCCGCGTCGGCGTCCGGACGGGGCTCCGTCGTCGCCGTTCGTGGTGCGCGCCGGGTGTGCTCCGGGAGGCGCGTCGTCGTCCGGCGCAGCGAGCTGCGGCGGCGGGTCTGCTCCTGGAGCTGTTCGCGCCGACCGAGGTCGGCGACGTCGTACATGAGCTGGGGATGCATGGTGGTGTCTCTCGTGACGTCGGATTCGTGGACCTGGCCGGGCCCTCCACCGCCCGGTACGGACCGGACGGACGCCACCGCGGTGATGGGTGCCACACTTCCACCTTCTCGCCGAGCGGCGCACCCCTTTTTCTCCCTAGGCTCTCGGGATGAACCCTGACGACGAGGCGCGCGACGCCCGAGGTGACCTGAGCGCGGGGGAGGTGGCGCCGTCGGGCGGGCGGGACGTGTGGCGTGCGCGGCTGGTCGCCGCGCTGCCGGGCCTGGTCCTGATCGTGATCGGCGTCCTGGGGTTCCTGGTCGTCTACGACTCGGTGCGCGAGCGCGACGACCTGTGGTTCACCGACGACGTCGTGCTGGAGTGGATGGTCGCGCACCGGAGCGAGGCCGCGACGACCGTGCTGACGTTCATCACCAACATGTTCGGTCCCGTGGTGCTGCCGATCCTCGTGGCCGTGGGCTGCCTGTGGTGGGGGCTCGCGACCCGGCGCTGGTGGGAGCCGGGGCTGCTCGTCGGGGCGATGATCACGTCGACGCTCGTCTCGACGGTCCTCAAGGCGCTCGTGGCCCGGCCGCGGCCCGACGAGTCGGCGATGGTCGTCGCGGGTGTCGAGCACAGCTTCTCGTTCCCGTCGGGGCACACGATCGGTGCGGCGACCCTGGTGCTCGTCGGGGGATACCTCGTGTGGCGGCAGTGGAAGGAAGGGCGGCAGCGGCGCCTCGTGCTCGCGCTGTGGGTCGTGGTGAGCGTCGTCGTGATCGTCGTCGTCGGTGGGAGCAGGCTGTACCTGGGCTACCACTTCGTGACGGACGTCCTGGCCGGCGCGAGCCTGGCCGTCGCGGTCCTCGGGGGAGTGGTCGTGATCGACCGGCTGCACGACCTGGGGCACGCGCGACGGCACGAGAGCCAGGTGTCGATCTGATTCTAAAGAAGTCTTGCGCAAGACTTCTTTAGAGTTGTACCGTGTCTGTCATGCCACAGACCACCCCGCCCGACGACGGCGCTCGCCGGCCCGCGCAGCCCCCGGCCCCCGCCCAGCGCGACGAGGCCGTCACGACCTCGGACCCGGAACGCATCCGCGCGCTGGCCCACCCGCTGCGGCTCGCGATCCTCGACCTGCTCGACGACGAGGGCCAGGCCACCGCCACGCGCTGCGCAGAGGTGACGGGGGAGTCGGTCGCGAGCTGTTCCTTCCACCTGCGCATGCTCGCCAAGTACGGGTTCGTCGAGCCTGCCGAGCGCGTCGGTCGGGAGAAGCCGTGGAAGCCCGTCGGCGCCGGTCGCACCAGCCGCTACGACCCCGAGCAGCCGGAATCGCTGCGCGCCGCGGGCGAGCTCGCACGGATCGTCGTCGACCAGGAGGCGAGCAGGGTCAAGCACTGGATCGACAGCGCGACCCGCCAGCCCCACGAGTGGCTGCTCGCGTCCGTCATGACCAAGAGCTCGTTCTGGGCGACGCCCGCCGAGCTCACCGAGCTCTCGCGCGAGCTCCAGGCGATCACCGACCGCTTCGAGGGGCGCTGGGCGCACCCCGAGCTCCGGCCCGAGGGATCCCGGCCCGCCCGGCTCTTCGGCGTCGTCAACGCGGACCCCTTCGACCCGGACGCCCCCGGGGCCGCCTCCGACCCGGCCGCCCCCGGCGCGGGGACGTCCACCCCCGGCTCGGTCACGATCGAGCTGCCGACCGGCGAGGAGGCCGACGCATGAGCACGACCACCGACGACGCAGCACTGGTCAAGCAGGCGCTGCGCACGCGCCCCTTCCGCCTCCTGACGGTCGCGTGGGGCTTCACGAACTTCGCGGACTCGGTCCTCGCGATCATCTTCGCGGTGTGGGTCAAGGACCTCACGGGCTCGAACGGCACTGCGGGCCTCGTGTTCGCGGCCCTGGGGCTCCCGGCCCTCGTCTCGCCGCTGCTCGGACAGGTCGCCGACCGTGTCTCGCGCCGTCGCATGATGATCGTCGCCTACCTCGTCGGCGCGGTCTCGCTGCTCTCGTTGTTCGCGGTCCGGGGGCCCGACCAGGTGTGGCTGATCTTCGTCGTCACGGTGCTGTACTCGGGGATCGGGTTCGCGACGGCCGCGGCCCAGTCCGGGCTGATCCGCGACCTGCTGCCCGACGAGGCGCTCGGGGCCGCCAACGGCCGCCTCACGACGATCGACCAGACGTTCCGCCTCGTCATGCCGGTCATCGGTGCGGGCGTGTACGTCGCCGTCGGCCCGCTGCCGCTCGTCGTCTCGGCCGTCGTCGCGTTCGTGGTCGCGGCGTTCTTCGTGTCCCGGATCGTGCTCGTCGAGACCCCGCCGACGCCCCAGGACGAGCGCGAGCCGTTCCTCGCCGAGGTCACCGCGGGCTTCCGCCACCTGGTCCGCACGGCCCCTCTCGGGGTCCTGACCGTCGCGCTCGCGGTCGCGTTCGGCGCCGTGGGCGTCCTCAACGCGGTGAGCTTCGCGGTCATCGAGAACGGCCTGGGGCTCGGCCCGGAGATGCTCGGACCGATCTCGAGCGTCCAGGGCGTCACGGCGATCGTCGCGGGCCTCACGGCCGCGCGCATGATCAAGCGGATCGGGTCGCAGCGCCTGGTCGCGCTCGCGCTCGGGATCGTCACCCTCGGGATCCTGCCCGCACTGGGCACGAACCTCGCCGCGATCATCGTGGGGATGGGGGCGGTCGGGCTGGGCGTCACGTGGGCGATCGTCGGGTTCGTGACCGAGCGCCAGCTCAAGACCCCGCCGACGCTGCAGGGGCGCACCTCGGCCGCGACGAACATGCTGCTCAACGTGCCGCAGCTCGTCATGACCGTGGTCGCGGCGGCCGTCGTCGGCGCGGTCGACTACCGCCTGCTCGTCGGGGTCACCGCGGCGGGGCTCGCGGTCTCGATGCTGCTCTCGCTCAAGGGCTCACGGGAGTCGGCTGCGCAGGCTGCCGGAATCTGAGTGCGTGGTTCGGCTGCGGCACGCCCGGCGTGTCGCAGCCGAACCACGCACTCAACGAGCTGGAGCCCGCGCGGGGCCCTGGAGCCCCCCCCGGAAGCGGTGC
>NZ_JBHVOS010000025.1:62492-73367 GCF_042887685.1 Oerskovia sp. NPDC057915
TTTGGTTGCCCGCCATATGGGCCTCCGGGGTGGGGCGGGCCCGGGGGCCCGAATTTGCCGGGGTTGGTGGGGGGCCCCCCCCCCCGCGGTCCCCCCCCCCAACCACGCACTCAACGAGCAGCGAGCGCCTCGTCCACCGCGGCCTCGAACCGCACGCGTGCCCGACGGCGCAGCGCCCGCCAGGCCAGCACCCCACCGACCAGCAGGGTCGCCGCGGCGAGCGCCGACCACGGGACCGCCCACAGCCGGCCCTCGCCCGTGGCGAGATCCGCGCGGTGGGTGGCGGCGCCGTCGGGCAGGGTGGTGCTCGCCGTCGTGGCGACGACGGGCGCGAGGGTGACCGACGCGCCGAGCCACCCGAGCGGCGCGACGCCGCCCACCGTCCCCGTGAGCGTGAGCGCGTCGCCCGGCAGGAGCTCGGGCAGCTCGCCCAGCGCGACCGACACGCCGCCGACGCCCGCCGGGCCGGCGACCGTCGCCGAGAGCGGACCCGTGAGGCGCACGTTGCCCGTGTTGGTCACCGTGAACGTCAGCTCCGCGCCCCCGGTGCCCACGGGGTTCCACGCCCCGGCGTAGCCGGCGTGGACGGCCGTGACGGTCGCCGACGGGGCGACGTCTCCCGCGACCCGGACCAGGACGCGCGTGCCGAGGCGCCGGTCGACCGCGACCCCGCCCTCGCCCTCGCCCGCGCCCGTCACGAGCGAGGTCACGAGCGCGGCCGTGTGGTCGCCGGGTGTGGCGTCGGCCGGGACGCTCAGCGTGAAGGGGACCGTGACCCGTTCGCCCGGACCCACCGCGACGCGCGGGACGTCTGCCGTGATCCAGGCGCCCAGGTCCTCGGACGGCGTGCCCGCCGGCAGGACGTCGAGCGCACCCGTGGGCGAGGTGAAGGCGTCGGCCGCGTAGACCGCGAGGTCGAGCGGGGCGTCGCCGTGGTTGGTCACGACGAGCTCGTCCGTGACCGTGGCCCCGGGGTCGAGGGCGAGGTCGAACGTCGGGGCGGAGGCGGGGGCGACGCCCCAGGTGACGGGCTCAGTGACGGGCTCGCCGTCGGGCGCTTCGAGGGCCACCGCCGGGGCGGCCGACAGCAGCGCTGCGACCACCCCGGCGAGGACGGCCGTCGCACCGCGACGACGACGGGCGGCCGCGGTGCGACGGTCCACGACCGCTCAGCCGATCGCGGTGAGCGTGAGCGTGGCGGTGTACGTGCCTGCGGCGGCGTCGACCGGGAAGCGCAGGTCGAGGTCGGCCCCGAGGACCGCGCTGCCCGGCTCGTGCCCGGCCGTGGCAGAGCCCAGGAGGGCCGAGTCCGCGAGGCCGTTGCCGCTCACGAGGCCCGAGGCCACGGGGGCGCCCGCGAGCGTCCCGCCGCCTGCCGTCACGAGCGACGGGGTCCAGCCGAGGTGCTTGCCGGGCAGCGTGCGCGATCCCGTGCCGGAGCCGCTCGTGAAGTCGTCGACCTGGGCGGAGACGGACCACGCGGGCGCCGTCGCGCGGGTGTCGGTGACCGTCACGGCGCCGAGCCGGCCGGTGGCGGCGAGGTGGTCGCCCACGAGCCGGGCCGTGCCGAGGTCCACGACGCGGCTGCCGCCGTCGACCGTCCACACGAACTCGCCCGGCTCGACGGGCGCGGCCGGGATGGTGACCGTGAGGTCGATCCGCCCGTCGTCGGGCTCGGCCCCGGGGACGTCGACGCCGTAGAACGTCGTGGTGCCCGAGATCTCGTTCCCGACCGCGAGGAGCGGCGCTCCCGTGGGCGAGTCGCTCGCGCGGACGAAGGTGAGACCCTCGGGACCCAGGTCACCGGCCTCGGCGAGCCGCTCGGGCGTCGCCTCGGCGCTCACCGAGAAGTCGCGGTGGTTGACGTAGGAGACGTAGGACGCGTGCACGGGGTCGGTGACGTCGAAGACCGCGATGCCGCCCACGCGCTCGAAGCCGATGAACGCGTACGTGCGCCCGCCGACCTCGCCGAGCGTGAGCCCCTCGGGCTCGGGGCCCTTGTCGTCGCTGCGCCCGTCGAACCCGGACCCGGTGTGGTTCGAGTTGAAGTAGTCGGGGTTGACCGAGGCCACGAGCTGCTCGAACGCGTCGCCCGAGTCGAAGACCTGTCGGCCGTCGGTCGACCAGATCGAGAACGAGCGCGACCCGTAGGAGTACAGCTCCTCGTAGCACGAGCCGTCCGAGCGCAGGCCGCTCGCGGTGCTGATGTTCAGGCGACCCAGGTGGGCGTCCGCCGTGAGGTCGGCGAGCGTCGCGGGGTTGCCCTGTGCGCCGACGAACGACGAGAACGCGTCGGCGCACAGGCCCGGGACGCCCTTCTTGCCGAGGTCCTTGACGCGCTTGACCTCGGAGTATCCCGACCAGTCGCGCGAGTCGCCCTCGTTGGCCGTGACGAGGTACGTCGCGCCGCCCGCCTGGTACGAGGCGATCGTGTCGGGCTGATAGAGGCCCTTGACCGGCCACGCGCGGATGTCGATCTTCCCGTCCTTGTCGGACGCGTCGAGGCCCTTGCCCGCCGCGAGGTGGTCCTGCGTCCCGAGCGGCAGCAGGTCCGTCACGGTCGCGCTCGCGACGTCGACGACCGCGAGAGCGTTCGCCTCCTGGACGCTGGCGTAGGCGACCGTTCCGGTCGCGTCCCACGCGACGTACTCGGGCTCGAGGTTCTCCGACACGGGGCGCTCGGGAGTGCCGGTGCCCGCTGCCTCCCGGCCGCCGAACACGCGGACCCCGGCCGGGACGGGCCGGGTGCCCCCTGCCTCGAACGCGTGGAACGTCGCCGTGCGGACGTCCGCCTGGGCAGGGCTCGCGAGGCTCGTGGGTGCCGCGACGATCGAGATCGAGCCCTCGGGGTCGACGCTGTAGTCGTCCGCGGGCTCGCCCTCGTTCGCGACCGCGATGCGCGAGCCGTCGGGCGAGAACGTCACCATGTCGGGCAGCGCGCCGACGCGCACGGCACCGAGGATCGCGTCCGCCGGGGCCGTGCCCGGGGTGGTCACCGGAGCGGCCGCGTCGAAGATGACGAGCCAGCCGTCGTCGGTCTTGGGGCTCGACTCGACCGCGGCCACAGCGAGCCCGTCGGGACGGATCGCGACCGAGTTCACGACGGCGTCCGCCGCGACGACCGAGCCGTCCGCGGAGGCCGTGCCGCCGACCGCGAGGTCGAACAGCCGGGTCGGGGCCGTGGGGTCCTGGGCGTCGAGCACGTCGACCCTCCCGGACTGGGCGTTGACGACGAACAGGCGCTTCGAGGCCGGGTGGAACGCGACGATCTCCGCCGCGGACTCGTCGAGCTGGCCCGTCGAGTACGTGCCGAGCGGCGAGAGCGTGACGGCAGGGGGGACGGACGGGTCGGGGGCCGCGACGGCCGTGCCGACGACCCCGAACGTCCCGGCGGCGACCGCGACCGCGAGGCCGGCGGCCACGACCCCGGTCGCCCTCGGGTGCGGCAGGCGGGACTGGTGAACCACGCGCATTCCGTGCTCCTCGTTCCGATGGCCCCGCAGGGTGCAGGGCGGACGCTCGGAACCTAGGCCCGGCCGGTGTCGGGCCGGTGAACGGCGACCGACGGGACGAGGGCCGCCGGATGACCGATCGGGCGTACGTGACGAATCCGGCACCGCGCCGACTAGGGGATGACCCTGGGAGACCAGCCGTCGGCATGCGACGAGGGGTGGAGACCGGGAGACGCCGAGGTCCCGCGAGCGGTGCAGGCAGGCGCCGGCAGGACCCGACCACGACCCGACGCGGCGGCCCGGGGTGCGTCCGTAGCGTCGATGCCATGACCACGAACACCACGTCCCCGTCCATCGTCCGCCGTCCCCGCACGCTCGCCGTCGTCGCCCTCGGAGGCCTCGCGGCCCTCACGCTCAGCGCGTGCGGAGACATCTCCGAGAGCCTCGCGGAGCGCAACGACGGCCACACCAAGACCTACGCGTTCGACACCGGCAAGGAGGGCAAGGCCGACGAGGTCGTCCCGGCCTGGGTGCCCGACGACGCCGCGACCGTCCAGGGGATCTTCCGCACCACGGGCACGGAGCGCCTGCTCACGTACCGGGGGAGCCTCGACGGCCTGCCGGCCGACTGCACGACCGTCTCGGCCGAGAACCCGCTCACCCCGCAGCCCGAGCGCGAGGGCTTCACCGCCGAGGACTACCGCACGGACTCCACCCTGCTGGCCACGTGGTGGCCCGACGAGCAGGAGAAGGCGAGCACCGTGATGTGCGGCAAGTGGTGGATCTCCGCGGACGGCGAGGACGTGTACGCGTTCACGCCCGAGCTCACGAGGGTCGAGATCGAGAAGCAGCCGACCCCCAGGGCGAAGTAGGCAGGGCGGGTGCGCGGTGCGGGTGAGATGCGGCTGACCAGCGAGAACAGGACAGGACTCGCGGGCGCGCGCTCAGCCGTCCCGCGCCGCGCGCCGACTACTGTCACCCGGATGGACTCGACACGACGCACCGTCTCGACGCGGCGCACGACCTGGCAGGAGCTCGCACCGCAGGTGCGTGCCGACGTCGAGGAGATCCTTGGCGGTGAGGTCGTCCTGGCCGAGAGCCAGGCGCACGGCTACTCCCCGGGCAGTGCCGACCGCGTGCGCACGGCCACGGGGGAGAGGGCCTTCGTCAAGGCCGTGAGCCGCACCCGCAACGCCGACGCCTACGACATCCACCGCCGCGAGCTCGACGTGCTGCGCCGCCTGCCCGACGCCGCGCCCGCCCCCCGGCTCCTGGGCGCGCACGAGTCCGACGAGTGGGTCGCGCTCGTGATCGAGGACGTCGACGGCAGGCACCCCGGACTGCCGCCCGAGCGTCGCGAGCTCATCGCGCTCCTCGGCGCGCTCCTCGAGCAGCCCGTGGTCCGGGACCCCTCGGGCACCTCGCCGTTCCCCGACGCGACGGCCGAGCTCGCCCCCTCGTTCGACGGCTGGGCAAGGCTGCGCTCCGACGGTGACCTGTCGGCCCTCCCGGCCTGGGCGCTCGGCCACCTCGACGAGCTCGAGGCGCTCGCGGCCGGGGCGGCGCGAGCAGCGCACGGCGACCGGCTCGTCCACCTCGACCTGCGGTTCGACAACCTGCTGGTCGACACGTCCGCGCGCGTGTGGGTCGTGGACTGGCCGTGGGCCGGGACGGGCGCGCGCTGGATCGACGGCGTGACCCTGCTGCTCGACGCGCGGGTCAACGGCAGCGCGGTCGACGTCGACCGGATCGCGGCGACCCACCCGCTGTTCCGGGGGGCCACGCGCGAGCACGTCGACGCGTTCCTCGCGGGGCTCGCCGGGTACTTCTTCGACGCGGCACGTCACCCCGCCCCGGTGAACATGCCGACCCTGCGCGCGTTCCAGCGGCGGCAGGGCGTCGTCGCGATCGAGTGGCTCGCGCAGCGGCGGTCCTGACCGGCGGGCTCAGTCGTCGAAGCCGCGCGCCCGTAGGGCCTCGCCGAGCGCGTCTGCCTGCCGCATCGCGCCCACGACGAGCGGCACGGCGAAGGCACGCACGTCGCGCTCGTGGCCGCGGGCTCGCTGCGCGTCACGGACCCGTCCCGCGAGGTCCGCGACCACGGGCACGCTGCGCAGGGCGAGGGCCAGCACGAGAGCGACGCGCTCGACGTCCACACCGACGCGACCGAGCGGCCAGAGCCCGCGCTCGATCGCCGCGAGCAGGTCGGAGGCCCGCGTCGTGCAGGTCACGAGGCCCGCGAGCGCCACGAGCACCAGGAGTCGCGTGCTGAGGACGGCGGCGGACGTGAGGTCCATGAGCCACCACTGGAGCGCGAACACCACGGGCAGGAACACGCGCAGGGGCCGCACCTGGCCCCACGCGGCGCGCCACCCGAGGCCCGCGAGCGCGTAGAGTCCCGCGACCGCGAGGGCCGCGAGGCCCACGCCCACGGCGTCGCGCACGAGCAGCAGGGCGAGGGAGCACACCATGAGCGCGGCGAGCTTGGGCCCGGCGGGTGCGCGGTGCAGCAGCGAGCGCCCGACGACGTAGGCCCCGGCCGCGTGGTGCGTCGCTCCGCGTGCGGGGCCGGGGTCGGTCACGGCCGCTCGTCCAGGAGCCGGCGGTAGTACGCGACGGCCGGTGCGGGCTCGTCGTCGGCCACGACCCGGCCCTCGTCGATCACGAGCACGCGGTCGTAGCCCGTCATGAGGTCGAGGTCGTGCGAGACGAGCACGACCTGCTGCGGGATCTCGGCCAGCAGCGCGGCGACGCGGCGCGTGTTGCGCAGGTCGAGCAGGGTCGTGGGCTCGTCGGCGACGACGAGGCGTGGTGAGGTCACGAGGACCGACGTGAGCGCGAGGAGCTGCTTCTGGCCGCCCGAGAGCAGGTGCGCGGGGTGGTCGGCGTGGCCGTCGAGGCCGTGGCGCGCGAGCCAGTCCCCGACGAGCCGGTCGCGGGCGGCACGGTCGTGGTCGCTGCGACGCAGCGAGTACGCGACGTCCTCGGCGACGGTGGGCATGACGATCTGGGCGTCGGGGTCGGAGAACACGAAGCCGACCCTGCGCCTGACCTCGGCGCCCGAGCGCCGCGTGTCGAGGCCGTCGACCCGCACGGCGCCGTGAGTGGGCAGGACGAGGCCGTTGAGCAGCCGCGCGAGGGTGCTCTTGCCCGAGCCGTTCGCACCGACGATCCCGATGTGCCGCTCGCGCAGCTCTGCGCTGACCCCGCGCAGGACGTCTCGCTCACCGAGGCGCACGTGCACGTCCTCGAGCCCGACGACGCAGCCCACCTCGGGTGGGGGCGCCGGGTCCCGGGTCGGGTTCTCGACGGTCGGCCTGCGCAGGCGGGTGCCTCTCATCGGACCACCTCGAACAGCCCGGCCACGCCCAGGCCCCCGCCCACGGCTGCGGCCGCGAGCCCGAGAGAGCCCGCCGGGGCCCCCGCGCGCACGAGCCTGCTGAACAGGCGCACGACCGACACGGCCCCGCTCGCCCCCCACGGGTGGCCCAGCGCCAGGGCGCCGCCGTCCGCGCACAGGCGAGGGTCGTCGTCGGGCAGGGAGAGGGCGTCCGTGAACGCCAGCACCTGCGCCGCGAAGGCCTCGACGAGCTCGATCGCGGCGAGGTCGTCCGTGGTCCGGCCCGTGCGCGCGAGCAGCCCGCGCACCGCCGGGACCGGCCCCCAGCCCGGCAGGCGTGGGTCGCAGCCGCGCGTCACACCGCCCACGAGCCGCAGTCCCGGCACGCCGAGCCTCGCCCGCTCCCGTTCCGGGACGATCGCGACGACCGCGGCCCCGTCGCTGATCGGGCTCGCGTTGCCCGCCGTCACCGTGCCGCCCGGCGTGAACGCCGACGGGAGGCGTGCGAGCACCGCGAGGTCGAGCGGGCGGGCGCGCTCGTCGCGTGCGAGGTTGCCCACCGCGACGGCCTCGGCGTCGAAGCGGCCCTCTGCGTGAGCCGCCAGGGCGCGTGCGTGCGAGCGGGCGGCGTGCGCGTCCTGGCGCTCGCGGCCGATGCCGTGCGCGCGGGCCAGGGCGTCGGCGGCCGTGCCCATGTCGGGGTCGTCGTACTCGGGCGGGGTGAAGGGTGCGCGGTCGTAGGGGACCGGGGACGCGGCCGAGCCTCGGCGGGGGCGGCGCGAGCGCAGGGGCGCCGTCGACGGGCTCTCGACGCCACCGGCCAGGACCAGGTCCGCTTCTCCGGCGCGGACCCCGTGGGCCGCGAGCAGGATCGCGGCCAGGCCGCTGCCGCACTGCCGGTCGATCGTGACGCCCGGGACCTGCTCGGTCAACGGTCCCGCCGGGTCGAGCAGCGTGGCTCCGAGGACCGCGACCCGCGCCAGGTTCCCGCCCGGCCCCGTGCAGTTCCCGAGCGCGACGTCGGCGACGTCGAGCCCGTGGCCCGCGGGCAGGTCGGCGAGGGCGGCCCCCAGGACGGGGGCCGCGAGGTCCGCCGCACCGAGGTCGGCGAGCCCGTGGCCGGCCGTGCCGATCCAGGTCCGCCGCGCGGCCACGACCACGGGGGAGTCGGGCGACGGGCTCACCGCAGCGCCTCGTACGCGGGCTCGCCGGACAGCAGCGCCTCGCTGATCGCACCGCGCGCGGCCTTGCCCGACGGCGTCCGGGGCAGCGCGCGCACGCCGTACCAGTGGCGCGGGCGCTGGGCCGAGGACAGCGAGGCCCGCGCCACGCGTTCGAGGTGCGCGCGCAGCCCCGGTCGGTCCGCGCACTGCACCACGGCCGTCACGACCGCGCCCAGGCGGCGGTGCGGGGTCCCGACGACCACGACGTCCTCGACGCCCGGGATCGCGCGCAGCACGACCTCGACGTCCTCGGGGACGACCGTCGCGCCGCCCGTGAGGATCGCGCCGTCCCCCCGGCCGCGCAGGACCAGCGAGGCGCCTTCTCCCGGGGTGGGCCCGGGGGCGGGTACCTCGGCCAGGTCGCCCACGGTGCACCACTCGCCCTCGCGACGGAACGGGCCGGTCGCCCGGGCGAGGTAACCCTGCGCGACCCACGGCGAGCGGACCCAGACCTCTCCGAGCGTCGCGCCGGGCAGCTCGCGCACCTCGACCTCGACGCCCGGGAACGGGCGCAGGCCGGTGCCGTCGGTGTCGATCGCGACGAAGGACAGCTCGACGGCCCCGTAGTAGGTCACGACTCGTACCCCTGCGCGCGCCGCCCGGCCTCGTACGTCGGCGGGCAGCGAGGCGCCCCCGACCACCGCGGTCCGCAGGCGGCTCGGGGCCCCCGCCTCGATCGCATCGAGGATCGGTTCGAGCGCCGAGGGCACGAGGTGCACGACGTCGGAGGTCGCCAGGGCCGTCGTGATCGCGGCGTCCCCCCTGGCGAGCTGGACGCACGCACCGGTCGCGAGCGCGTGCACGGCCGCGAAGCAGTAGAGCGACGACGCGAGCGGACCGGGCACCAGCACGGTGTCCTCGGGACCGGTGCCCGTGAGGCGTGCTGCCGCCGGGAACGAGCCCGTCCAGGAACCGCGGGTGCGCGCGACCGCGCGCGGTCTACCCGTGCTGCCCGAGGAGAACCCGGCCCACGCGAGCGCCGAGCCCGACGGCTCGACGGGAGCAGCGTCGTCGGGCCGACTGCTCGTGACCGGGGCGCTCAGCGGGGCGAGCGCGTCCGCCGCGCTGCCCCGCGGGAGCGGGACTTCGACGAAGCCCGCCGGGGCGATCGTCCGGAGCACCTCGGCGCGCTGGGCGCGGGACCAGGTGTGGTCGCAGACGAGGGGAGTGGCGCCCGCGAGGTCGACCGCGAGGAGGGCCGTGAGGAGGTCGACGGGGTCGGGCAGGGAGATCGCGACGACGTCGCCCACGGCCGTCCCGGTCGCCCGCAAGAACTCGGCTCCCGCCGCGACGTCCGCGGCGAGGGCTCGGTACGTGCGGGAACGCTCCGGGGAGCGCAGCGCGCAGCGCGCCCCTGCGGAGCTGCGGGCGTGCGCGAGGACGGCGTGGGCGACGGGCATGAGGGGATCGTAGGTCGATCAGGCCGCGGGGCTCGCGGCGGGCTGGTTCTCCGGCGTCCTCGCGCCGCGGCGCAGCGGCGACGCGGCTGGGTAGGCGCGGACCACGCCCACCGTGACCGAGGCCGCGACCACGGCCTTGATCAGGTCGCCCGGGAGGTACATGAGCGCACCTGTCGCGACCGTCCGGAGCGAGAAGCCCGTGACGAGCGCCTGCAACGGAATGCCCAGGGCGTACATGACGAGCATGCCGCCCACGACGCACGCGACCAGGACCCGCCAGAACGACAGGACCCTGAAGCGTTGCACGATCAGGCCGATCACCGCGGCGCCCACCACGAACCCGACGAGGTAGCCCGCGGACGGTCCCACGAAGACCCCGGGACCGCCGCGCCCGCCCGACAGGAGCGGGAGGCCCGCTGCGACGAGCGCGAGGAACGTGAGCATCGCGAGTGCGCCACGCCACGCGCCGAGGAGGGCGCCGGCGAGCATGACCCCCAGGGTCTGGAGCGTGATCGGGACGGCGTTGCCGAACAGGGCCAGGCTCCCCGGCATGCCCAGAACTGCGGTGAGGGCTGCGAAGGTCGCGATGCGGGCCGTGTCGGCGGCGGTGATGCGCCAGCGGGAGGTGGGGGGCTCGGTGTGCTGCGCGGGCGGCCCCACAGGATCGGGATGCTCGGCCACGACCTGACGGACACGGGGCCCCTCGGTGTGGTCGGCAGCGGGCATGTCTGTGGGCACGGCGCGGGGCACGGGGACTCCTCGGGACGGCGGAGAGGTGCCGGGCGGCACGTGTCCACTCTGGCCCTCGCGCGGGTGAAGATGCGTGGGCGCCACGGGCCAGCGAGAACAGCGCACGTTGGTGAAACTCGACAAGTGGTTGGAGGAAACCTCCAGGCACCGCCACCAAATGCCCGAGGGTTTATGGAGGACCTACAAGAGAGTGCACACCGTCGCTGATGTGGCTGCGTCTGGTCGGGGGCGGGGACTCCTTCGCGCCGTTCGTAAGGACTTGCACGCATGTCTTGTTTGGTCCTATCTTCTGGTCACCACCGCTGGCTGAGTGTTTGCTGAGTGCCGGCTTGGGGCCCGCCCGCAGGGGGTGAGGGTTTCGGTTTTGTGCCTGTCGCTGGTGATGGGTGCGTGGCTTACGGAGCGGTGGCCAGTGGTCTCGTCCTTCTTTGGTGTCCCTTTCGCGCGTTCTGTGCGTTCTGTGCCTGGTGTGCGGCGCGGGGTGGCGTGGGGGGTGTCGGTGGTGCTCGCGGTGGGTGTGGTGCCCGCGAGCGTTGCTGTGGCTGCGCCGGTTCCCGCTGTTGCTGGCGGGAGTGCGTCATCGCCTGCGTGTGTGGGCTCTGCGGGGTCTGCTGCGGAGGCGACGTTGGTGGCTGCGTCGTGTGATCGCGAGGTCGAGGTGGTCTCGGAGCGTACGGCGTGGGACACGGTGTTCGCGACGCCGGAGGGTC
>NZ_JBHVOS010000026.1:0-70220 GCF_042887685.1 Oerskovia sp. NPDC057915
GTGGGCCGGGTGAGGTCACCCGGCCCACGCCGTCCGTCGTTCGCGTCAGGTCGCAGGAGGACCGATCAGGTCCACTGCGTGAGCTTGCGCCCCTCCTTGTCGCGGAAGGCGCCGACGATCAGCATGACGAGGTCGATGAGCGTCCACACGCCCAGTCCGCCCGCGGTCAGGATCATCAGGATGCCCGTGCCGATCTTGCCGACGTAGAAGCGGTGGATGCCGATCGTGCCGAGGACGAGGCACAGCAGGACGGCGGGGAGAAGGAGCTTGGGGCTCGTGGTCTCGGCCTGGTAGGGGGCGGTGCTGGACATGGCTTCCTCCGAGGAGATGAGTGGCGGGCTTTCCGTCCGTCACGACGGCGGGCCGTAGCGTAGCGCGCACGAACCCGCCCAGGACAGGGCGTTCCTCGCACATCGCACGTTTTCACCCGCTCACGGCCTGCCGAGCGCCTGCGCCCGAGCCTCGGCCGCTCAGTAGTCAACCGGGTCCACGCGCCGGAGCACGATCGCGAGCAGCTCGCCGAGCTGGTCGCGCTGGTCGTCGGTGAGCCCGTCGAGCGCGGCCCGCTCGCGGTCGAGCTGGGCGGGGAAGAGCTCGTCCACGAGCCGTTCGCCCTCCTCGGTGAGCGAGAGCAGGATCCCGCGCCGGTCGCGCTCGACGACGGTCCGCTCGACCAGACCTTCGCGCTGGAGGTGGTCGAGCCGCTTGGTGATCGAGGCGCCGGGTGCTCGGGTGATGGTCGTGACCTCACGTGCCCGCAGGGGGCGCCCCGCGCGGCGGAGCGCGGTGAGGACCTCGAGCTCGGGCCGGGTCAGCGAGCGTTGCGCGAGGGCGGCGTCGCTCGACTCGGCCAGCAACGCAGCGATGCGCGTGATCCTGCCGATCGAGTCGACGGGCGAGACGTCGACGTCGGGCAGGCGCTCAGCCCACTGCTCCCGTAGGCGCTCCACGTAGTCCACGGGACCAGCCTAGGGCCTCGGCGAGGATAGTTCACTTGTGAAACATCTACGAACCAGGCGTACCCTGGACGGGATGCCCACCTCCTCCCCTCGCCTCGCTCCCCCGTCCACGCCGCTCACGCCACCCACGGCCACGCCGGCCCGGCAGGCGTCCGTACCGGCACCGGCCGTCCCTCGCTCGCCCGTCCGCGCCGCCGCGCGCGAGGTCCTCGACCCCGCGCACCTGCGCACCGCCCTGCGGCTCACCTCGGTGGACGCGACGCTCGTCGCGGCCCTGCTGTGCGGGGCGAGCGTCGCGATCACGCTCGTGATCGCTGCGACGAGCGGCCACGAGGACCTCGCGGGCTTCGCGGCTCTCGGCGCCCTGACCTCGCTGTACGGGCGCTTCGACCCGTACCGGCGCCGAGCCGCGCTGCTCGCGTCGGTCGGCGCGATCCTGGTCGGCTCGATCCTGCTCACGACCGCGGTCACGGCGGTCGGCGCCCCGACCTGGGTCACGCTCGCGGTCGTCGCGCTCCTCGCAGGCGGCATGACCGCGCTGTGCCAGCTCCTGCGCACGGGCCCTCCCGGCGCGACGATCGTCGTCTTCGCGGCGGGCGCCGGCCTCGCGGGGTCGCCCACGTTCGCCGACCTCGCACCCCGGGGGCTCGCCGGGCTCCTGGGCGTCGCGGTCGCCTGGGCAGTGTGCGTCGCAGGTTTCCTGTTCCGCCCGAGCGGGCCCGCGCGGCTCGCCGTGCGTCGCGCGACGCTCGCTGCCGAGGCTGCAGCCCTCGTTCCCGACGACCGTGGCGCCGTCGGGCGGGCGCGCGACGCCGTGGCTCACGCGCGGACCGTCCTCGCCGACGACGCGTCCCACCGGCGCACGCGCGCGACGGCGCTGCGTCTCGCGGACGAGCTCTCCGGTGCCGCCGGGACGACCGCCGCCCTGCCACCCCGCCAGACCCTGCGCGCGACCGCGCGCGCGTCCCTCGCAGCACCCGGCTGGCGCCTGCGCTCCGTGCGCGTGACCCTCGCGGCCGCCGCTGCGGCAGCGGTCGCGCACGTCGCGGGGTTCGGCCACCCCGCCTGGGCCGCGATGGGCGCGACCGCGACGCTCCAGGGAACGACGACGCAGCACGCCGTGGTCCGCGCGCTCCAGCGGGCGCTCGGCACGGTCGCCGGCGCCCTGATCGCGTGGCCGCTGCTCGACGCGCACCTCGGGTTCTGGGCGACCGCGGCTCTCGTCGTCGCGCTGCAGGTCGTCACCGAGATCGTCGTGGGGCGTCACTACGGCCTCGCGATGCTGACCATCACGCCCATGGCCCTGCTCATGACGTCGCTCGGAGGGTCGAGCGAGGGCATCGCGCTCGACCGGGCGCTGGACACGGCGGTGGGGGCGGTCGTCGGCATCCTCGCGGTCGTGCTGGTCCACGCGCGTCGCCGTCCAGTCCCTCAGAGCGCCGGGCGGGCCGCTGCCTGACGGGCGGGACGGCCTGAGGGGCGAGACGGCCCGCGTCGTGGCCCGGTCCCGCGGACCGGACCACGACGCGGGCCTGACCTGCCGAGGCTCAGACCTCGATGCTCTCCAGCATCTCGGTCACGAGCGCCGCGACGGGCGAGCGCTCGGACCGCGTCAGGGTCACGTGCGCGAACAGCGGGTGCCCCTTGAGCGCCTCGATGACGGCCGCGACGCCGTCGTGCCGACCGACACGCAGGTTGTCGCGCTGCGCGACGTCGTGCGTGAGGACGACGCGGGAGGACTGCCCGATGCGCGAGAGCACCGTGAGCAGGACGTTGCGCTCGAGGGACTGGGCCTCGTCCACGATCACGAACGCGTCGTGGAGCGAGCGTCCACGGATGTGGGTCAGGGGCAGGACCTCCAGGACGTCGCGGTCCACGACCTCGTCCATGACCTCCTTGGAGACGAGCGCGCCCAGGGTGTCGAAGACCGCCTGCGCCCACGGGTTCATCTTCTCGGCCTCCGAGCCCGGCAGGTAGCCGAGCTCCTGCCCACCCACGGCGTACAGGGGGCGGAAGACCATGATCTTGCGGTGCTGCCTCTTCTCCAGCACGGCCTCGAGGCCCGCGCACAGCGCGAGCGCCGACTTGCCCGTCCCGGCCCGACCACCGAGCGAGACGATCCCGATCTCCTCGTCGAGCAGCAGGTCGATCGCGATGCGCTGCTCGGCCGAGCGGCCGTGGACGCCGAACACGTCCTGGTCACCCCGGACGAGCTGCACGTGCTTGTCGGCCGTGACCCGGCCGAGCGCCGAGCCGCGCGGCGAGTGGATCACCAGCCCCGAGTGCACCAGGAGCGGCTCGGCGGCCGCGACCGTGGCGGCGTCGAGCGCCGAGAGCTCGACCGACTCGTGCTCCCACAGGCTGGCCATCTGCTCGTCGCTCACGTCGATCTCGCCCATGCCGGTCCAGCCCGAGTCGATCGCGAGCTCGGCCCGGTACTCCTCGGCACGCAGCCCCACCGCGGACGCCTTGACGCGCATGGGCAGGTCCTTGGACACCAGGGTCACGTCGCAGCCCTCGCTCGCGAGGTTGGCCGCGACCGCCAGGATGCGCGTGTCGTTGTCGCCCAGGCGGAACCCGGCGGGGAGCACGCCCGAGTCCGTGTGGTTGAGCTCGACGCGCAGCGTCCCGCCGACGGCCCCGACGGGCAGCGGGGCGTCGAGGCGGCCGTGCTTGACCCGCAGGTCGTCGAGCATGCGCAGCGCGCTGCGGGCGAAGTACCCGAGCTCGGCGTGGTGGCGCTTGGCCTCGAGCTCGGTGATGACGACGACGGGGAGGACGACGTCGTGCTCCGCGAAGCGCAGCATCGCTCGCGGGTCGGACAGGAGCACGGACGTGTCGATGACGAAGGTGCGACGCCCCGTGGGGGCGTCGGGGTTCGTCGTGTCAGGGGACGCGTCCCTGACGTCGGGTGCAGCTCCAGAAGCAGAAGCGGTTCGGACCACAGCAGGCTCCCTCCGGCGCGCGGCGCCGTTCGTGCTGGTGGGGCAGGCGACCGGCCGACGAAGGGCCGGTGCCGGCCCTCCTGCGCGGAGCAGAAACTCCATCGGATGGCCTCCCGGAGGACGACGTGTGTCGTCCGTCACGTTCGAAACTACGCCCGTGTGGTTCGCCGGTGTCGAGGCAACACGCCGCGCGTCCGAGATGTCACCTGCCGTTCACACGAGGACGTCCCGCCCACCCCCTGGGACGGGGTGGGCGGGACGTGAGACCCACCCGGCCGGCCCGACGACGGCGCTGGCGTGCCGCCGTCGGGCCTGGTGCGTGGTGGGCCGGCTCTGGTGGGCGCTCGGCCCGGCCGTGCTCAGTCCGCGTGCGCGACGTGCGTCGCACGCATGCTGAGCGCCGCGACGAGCCCGATCACCAGGACGCCCGCCGTGACGAGCAGGGTCTGGCCGACCGCGAGCGAGAACCCCTGGTGCAGGGCCGTGGTCGCGGCCTCGCGGATCTGGGCGGCCGCCTCGGGCGGGATGCCCGGCGGAAGCTCCATGTGCTGCGCTCCCCCGGTGAACGAGCCGCCCGCCGCGGCGAAACCGTCGACGAACTGCTGGCGGAGCTCAGCGGGCAGACCCGCCGAGGCGTCGCGCGCGGCGGCAGGCAGGGTCGCCGAGAGCCGGCTCGTGAGCGTCGCGACGATCGCGGCCGAGCCGATCACGCCGCCCACCTGACGGAACGTGTTGAACGCACCCGCGCCCGCACCGGCCGTGCGGTGGTCGAGCCCCGACGTCGCGAGGTTCGCGAGCGGCGAGAAGAGCGCGCCCGTCCCGATCCCGAACAGCGTCATGGGGGCGACGATCGCCCAGGCGCTCGCGTCGGGCGTGGCCGCGACGCTGAGCCACACGACCGAGGCCGAGAGCAGCGCGAAGCCCGTCGCGACGACCCACTTGCCCGGGACCCTGTCGGAGAGCCGGCCCGCGAAGGGGGCCACGACCCCGGACACGAGCGAACCGGGCAGGTTGATGAGCGCGGCCTCGAGCGGCGAGAGACCCAGGATCGACTGCAGGAAGATCGTCAGCGGGAAGAAGATCCCGATCATGCCGAACGACACGGCCATGCCCGACACGTTCGCGAGCGAGAAGTTGCGCGAGTGGAACAGCGTGAGCGGCAGCAGCGCCCGCTCGCCGAGGTGGCGCTGCCACAGCACGAAGGCCGCCAGGACCAGCACGCCCAGACCGATGATCGTCCAGATGTTCAGCGGCCCCACGACCGTGCCCCAGTGGTACGTCTCGCCCTCCTGCAGGCCGAACACGAAGAGGAACAGGCCCACGATCGACAGCGCGACCCCGACCATGTCGAAGCTGCGCTTGTTGGTCGGCAGGGACGGCAGGCTCCGCAGCGCCAGGACGAGGGCCACGACTCCCACGGGGATGTTGACGAAGAAGATCCACTCCCAGCCCCAGGTCTCGACGAACACGCCGCCGAGCAGGGGGCCTGCGATGGTCGCGACGCCCGCGACCGCGCCCCACAGCCCCATCGCGGCACCGCGCTGACGCGGCGGGAAGACGCGCGTGATCATCGACATGGTCTGCGGGGTCATGAGCGCGGCGCCCACGCCCTGGACCGCGCGCGCCACGATGAGCATCTCGACCGAGCCCGACAGGCCGCACCACAGCGAGGCCAGCGTGAAGACGACGAGACCGAGCACGAACACGGGCTTGGGACCGAAGCGGTCGCCCAGGCGCCCGGCGAGCAGGAGCAGCACCGCGTACGTGAGCAGGTAGGCGCTGTTGACCCAGCCCACCGCGGTCAGCGTCGTGTCGAACGTGTCGACGAGCGTCGGGACGGCGATGTTCACGATCGTCGTGTCGACCATGATCATGAAGAAGCCCAGGCACAGGGCCGGGAGGATGCTCCACGGGCTGCGCCCGCCGAGGTCGACGAGCGGGGGTCCGGCCGGCGCACCGGCGGACGGACCAGCGGGCGCGGTGGCCGCGGTGGACGGCGCGCCAGGGTCCGACGGTCCCGCGGACGCCGTGGTGCGGGTCGCGGGCAGGCTCCCTGAAGGAGGGGTCGTGGTCATGGGGTCCTCTGAGGTCGAAGAAGGGCAGGGGTGTTCAGGAGGCTGCGCGAGCAGCCGCGGCCGGGCGCGATCCCGGCCGCTGGTCAGGGCACGTGGTCCGTGGTCTGTGCCCGCGAACGGGCGGCGACGAAGTCGCGGAAGGACTGAGGGACGGGCTCCTCCCAGTCCAGGGCACCGGAGTCGAGGTCGGCGAGCAGGCCGTCGAGCCACGCGAGCTCGGACTCGATCCGGTGGAGGTCGTACTCGACGTCGAGCAGGAGGCGACGTGGCAGGCCGTGGCCCCGCACGACGTCGTACCTGCGGGTCCAGGCGGCGAGCTCCTCGGCCGTCGCGGCGCGTCGGTCCCGGAGCGCCGCGACCGCGCCCGACCGGTCGATCGCGTGGGCCTGCGACAGCGCGAGCGGGAAGCAGGGGTGCTCCTGCCGGGGTTCGCCGAGCAGCAGCGCCGTGCGAGCCGCGAAGGCCTCGCGCCCCGCCTCGGTCAGCCGGTAGGTGGTCCGCTGGGGACGATTCCCCTCGCGGTCGGTGCCGACGGCCTCGACGAGGCCGTCGGACGCGAGACGGTCCATGGAGTGGTAGACCGAGCCCGGCGTGATGCTCGCGAGCCGGTCGTCCCCGCGCTGCTTGAGGGTCTGGTGGACCTGGTACGGGTGCATGGGGCGCTCGTGGAGCAGCCCGAGGAGGAGGAGCGCAGCGGCGGAGAGCTCCTTGCGTGCCATGCGTCTCGCCTCCTCGTGGTCGTCGTTCCCGGTGGAATACTCCGGCTGGAATATACGCCTCGGGCAACCGTCAGGTCGAGGGTTCCGGGACGGTCGTGAGCGGCGTCACCTGCGATGCCGGGAACGGGCACGACGGCCCGACCTGCCCGCACCGAGGGCAGACGGGTGACGGCCTCCGGCGCTAGGGTCGGGGGAAGCAGGTCGCGACTCACGGACGGCGGAGCGTCGCTGCAGGTCAGCGCGCCCATCGGGCCGAGCCGACAGGCGGCCCGGAGTCCGCCCCGGTCCCGCCGCCGACGGCCGCGGGCATCATCGAGAACGAGCTCGACACGAGGAGACGCATGGACACGACCGCGGGCACGTCACCGACGGCCCCCTCGGCAGGAGGACCAGCACGTGAGACGCCTCGGGACCCCGAGGGCGACGGTGCGGCCCTCTCGCCCCTCGTCCCGCTGCCCGGCGGCTCGTTCCGCCGCGGCTCGACCGAGTTCTACCCCGACGAGGGACCCGTCCACGAAGCCAAGGTCGCGCCGTTCGAGATCGAGCGGCACCCCGTGACCAACGCGCAGTTCGCCGCGTTCGTCGCCGCGACCGGCTACGTGACCGTGGCCGAACGCCCGCTCGACCCGGCCGACTACCCAGGCGTCGCGACCGAGGACCTCGTGCCGGGGGCGCTCGTGTTCACCCCGACGGCGGGGCCCGTCGACCTCTCCGACTGGCGGCAGTGGTGGCGTTGGCAGCCGGGCGCCCGGTGGAGCGCGCCGCACGGTCCCGGGAGCTCGATCGAGGGCCGCGAGGACCACCCGGTCGTGCAGGTCTCGTTCGAGGACGCGTCGGCGTACGCCGCGTGGGCGGGCCGCTCGCTGCCGACCGAGGCCGAGTGGGAGTACGCGGCCCGGGGAGGGCTCGACGGCGCCCGGTTCGCCTGGGGTGACGACTACCGGCCCGAGGGCGAGCTCCTCGCCAACCACTGGCAGGGATCGTTCCCGTACCGCAACACGGGTGCGGCGGGATGGGTCGGGACGAGCCCCGTCGGGACGTTCCCCCCGAACGGCTTCGACCTGGTCGACATGATCGGCAACGTCTGGGAGTGGACCACGTCGTTCTACACCCCGAACCATGCGGCCGAGGCCCGGTCAGCGGCCCAGGTCGAGGCGGCCCGGTCCGCGCTCACGGTCGAGATGCCCGCGTGCTGCTCGCCGAGCGCCGACCAGGCTCGGCCTGCGCAGCACGACAGGGACGTCGCCCGCTCCCCCGCCGGCCCGTCCGAGGCGTCCGACGACCCGCGCGCCGCCGCGAGCGCCGAGCCCGGCTCGACGATCCCCCGCAAGGCCCTCAAGGGCGGCTCGCACCTGTGCGCGCCGGAGTACTGCCTGCGCTACCGGCCCGCGGCCCGCTCGCCGCAGGCGGTCGACACGGCGACGAGCCACATCGGCTTCCGCTGCGTGGTGCGTCCCCCGGTCGCCGTGGCCCCTGCCGCGGCATCGATGCCGGCCACCGCACGCAACCTGCTGGGCTGAGCCGTGACGTCGGGGTTCGCGGTCCTGCTGCGGGGCGTCAACGTGGGTGGCGGTCGCAAGGTCCCGTCGGCGGACCTGCGCGCGCTCGCGCAGGACGCCGGTTTCGCGGGGGCGCGCACGCTCCTGGCGAGCGGGAACCTCGTCGTGGCCCCGGGCACGTCGGGAGCCACGTGGCCCGACGACGTCACGCGCCTGGTGCGGGCCGGCCTCGCCGACCGCCTGGGCCTCGACGTCGACGTGCTCACGCTGACCGGCGTGGACCTGGCGGCCGCGATCGCGGCGAACCCGTTCGACGACGCCGCGCGCGAGGACCCGTCCCACCTGCTCCTGACGTTCCACCCGCACCCGCCCGCTCCCGACCGGCTCGAGGGCTTCGACCCCGCCCGCTACGGCATCACCCACATGGCGTGGTCGGGCGCCGTGAGCTACACGTGGTTCGAGGGCGGGGTCGGCACCTCGAAGCTCACGCCCGCCGTCCTGCTCAGGGCGCTCGGGGTGTGGGGCACGGCGCGGAACTGGAACACCGTGAACAGGCTGGCCGTGCTCGTGGACGACGCGGGCTGACCTCGCGGGCCTCAGGCGCGCCGCTCGACCCCGACCGCACCGGCCCCGGCCCCGTCGGCCGCCAGGCGCCAGTGCTGGACCGTGCCCTCGTCGCGCACGACGACCCCGATCGCCGCGAGGTCGTCGCGCACGTCACGGACGTGCGCGTCCTTGCCCGCCTCGAGGAGACCGGCCCGCGCACGGAGCAGCGCGTCCGCCCCGGCGGGCAGCGTCTCGTCGCCGACGTCCCATCGGCGGTACGCGGCGCGGAAGGGGTCCCCGCCCTCGCGCCACGGCCAGCCGTGGTCCGTGAACGCCGCCGCGACCTGCCGGGTCGGCAGGTCCGCAGGCCACCGGTGGACCTCACGGCCGCCGCGCAGCAGCACGATCTCGGTGCCCTCGACGAACACGTCGGTCACCTCGGTACGCCCGACCGTCTCGAGCGTGTCCTTGTTCTTGAACCCTGCCCCCGTTGCCGTGACCGCGATCCGGCCCATGTTCTCCACGAGGTGCTGCGCGAAGCACGCCCCGGCGACGGCGCCGAGGGCACCGAGCGCCACGAGGCTCCACGTGCCCCACACGTCGGCCAGGGCGTCGACCGAGCGGGCCAGCCCCTGCCACGGGACCCACGGCAGGCTCGCCATCCAGGCGGCCAGCCAGCGCAGCCCGACACCCGCCGCCACGCCGAGGGCCGGCACGACGATCCGGAGGAAACGGGTCTCGCCCGAGGCGGCCCCGACGACCGTCTCCGTGGGGTCGTGAGAGACGGTGTCCGTGGTCAAGGATTCGTGGATCTTCTCGTGCACCCCGTCATGCTCCCGTGGGTCGCGCGCCCGAGACATCCCCCTTTCGGCGGACTTCCGGTCCGGTCGACGTCCTCCTTCCGGCGTGCCGGGGCACCGCGGCTCGGCCCGCCGGGCCGACCTCCCGGTAGGATGGGAGGCTGGTGTGCCGGGAAGTCTGGTCGGCGTGACGTCGACGACCCCTCAACCACAGGAGACCTGTGACCGCGCACGAGCAGCACACCCCCACCCCGGACGAGACCCCCCGCACGGGCGACCCGACCCCCTCCACGGGAGCGACGGCGTCGGGTCCCCTGCCCCTCACGACGACCGACCGGCCGAGCGCCTCGCGCCGCTGGAAGCGCTGGGTCACCCAGGAGACCACGGGCGGTGCGCTCCTCATCGGTGCCGCGATCCTCGCGCTGCTGTGGGCCAACTCGCCCTGGCGCGCGGCGTACTTCGACCTCGCGGCGTTCACGGTCGGCCCCGAGGCGCTGCACCTGAACCTGTCGCTGTCGACGTGGGCCGCCGACGGCCTGCTGGCCATCTTCTTCTTCGTCGTGGGCGTCGAGCTCAAGCAGGAGTTCGTCGCCGGCTCGCTGCGCAACCCGCGCGAGGCGGGCGTGCCCATGCTCGCGGCCGTGGGCGGCATGATCGTCCCGGCGGTCCTCTACGTGACCGTCGCGCTGTGGGGCGGCGGCGCGGACGCCGTGCACGGCTGGGCCATCCCGACCGCGACCGACATCGCGTTCGCCCTCGCGGTCCTCGCGGTGTTCGGCCGCGGCCTCCCGACGGCGATCCGCACCTTCCTGCTGACGCTCGCCGTGGTCGACGACCTCCTCGCGATCGTCGTCATCGCCGTCTTCTACACCGACACCCTGCACTGGGCCCCGCTCGGCCTCGCCCTCGTCGGCGTCGCGCTGTTCGCGTTCCTCGTGCGCCGACGCCGCACGCACTGGTGGCTCCTGCTGCCGCTCGCCCTGGTCGTGTGGGCGCTCGTCCACGCGTCCGGCATCCACGCGACCGTCGCGGGCGTCCTGCTCGGCTTCATGGTCCCCGCCCTCGCGATCCACGGCGAGAAGACCTCCCGGACGCACCGGTACGAGCACCGCATCAAGCCCGTCTCCGCGGGGATCGCGCTGCCGATCTTCGCGTTCTTCGCCGCGGGCGTCTCCCTGGTCGACGGCGGCGGGATCGGCGAGATGATCGGCCAGCCGGTGGCGATCGGCATCATCGTCGGGCTCGTCCTCGGCAAGGGGATCGGCGTGCTGGGCGTCACGGCGCTCGTCACGCGGCTCACGCCGCTGCGCCTCGCACCGGGGATCGGCGTCCGCGACCTGCTGCCCGTGGGGCTGCTCGCCGGCATCGGCTTCACCGTCTCGCTGCTCATCGCCGAGCTGTCCTTCCCCGACTCCGCGCACACCGGGTCGGCCAAGGCGGCGGTGCTCCTCGCATCGGTCGCCTCTGCCCTCCTCGCCGCTGCCGCGCTGCGCTGGGACGCCCGGCGCAAGCGCTCCGACGACATGAACGAGGACGGGCGGCCCGACGACGTCACGACGTACATCGGTGACGCAGCCGACCAGGAACGCTGACCCGGCAGGTCTCCGTCGACGCTCCGCCGCCGGAGACCTGCTGACGCCCGGGGCAACTGCATTGAGAGAGCATGCGCGACTCTCTGACCTCGACCGTCGACCGCACCTGCACCGCCGGGTGCGACGAGAACCTGTGCCGGTGCGAGGCGTCGCCGGGCGCCGGACAGGCCCGACGACGTCGGACGCTCGGGGCCCGCCTCCTCGGGGTCGCTCTCGTCGTCGTCCTCGCGAGCGGGACGGCCGCGATCCCCGGCAACCCGGCGGTGAGCACGGGCAGCCCCCTGACCGCCGCGACCGGCGACACCGAGCGCGCGAACGCCCAGGAGAAGGCGAGCAGGTTCGTCGAGCGCGCGACCCGCACGGTCGAACGGGCCGCCGGGAAGGTCGACGAAGGTCTGCGGAGCGCGCTGCGGAGCGCGGTCGACGAGGTCGGCGTGCAGGCCGAGAGCGCCGCACGCACGCCCCGTCCTCTCCTCGCGCGAGGGCTCGCACGGCTCCGCAACGCCGTCGAGCACGCCGAAGGTCTCGACGCCCAGGTCCGCCTGGCGATCGCGACCTTCGAGTTCGAGCAGTCCCGGGTGGCCGCGGCGGAGAAGGCGGCCGCAGAACAGGCGGCAGCGGAGCAGGCAGCCGCCGAGCAGGCCGCAGCCGAACAGGCAGCGGCCGAGCAGGCCGCAGCCGAACAAGCCGCCGCGGAGAAGGCCGCAGCCGAACAAGCCGCCGCGGAGAAGGCCGCAGCCGAGCGAGCCGCCGCGGCTCAGGCGGCCGCCGCGCAGCAGGCCCCCGTCACCCCGTCCGCTCCTCCGGCCCCGTCGCAGTCCATCCAGGAGATCGGCGAGGCGACCCTGCGCAGCCTCCCCGGCAACGGCGGCGTCTCCCTCTCGTGGGACGACCCGGGCCTCTCGGGCCACCTCGGAGGCGTGTGGAAGGGCAACACCTCGACGATCCTCGTCAACGCGTCACGGCTCGCCGGTCAGCCGTCGAAGACGAAGGACGTCATCCGGCACGAGATGGCGCACATCTACCAAGGACGTCTCATGGCTGCGCACGGCATGTCGTGGTCGCAGATCGACGGTCTCCTCGCAGGCGCCTTCGGCTCCAACGCGAGCGAGAAGGTCGCAGACTGCGTCGCGATCCGCTTCGGCGCCTCCTGGGTCAACTACACGAGCGACTGCTCGGGCGGGGACAAGCAGGCATGGGTCGACGCGCTCATCGGCGGCTACCTGCCCTGAGCGGCATGTCCCGCCCGCAGCGCTCTCGGTGGCGCGATCCCACCAGCCCCGTACGATCGCACCCGTGACGCCAGACGCCCCGCGCCGGTCGGAGACCGCCCCGAGCACCACGACCGCGACGGCCGCGGAGGACGTCCTCCCGGCCGGTACGGCAGCCGCTCCCGACCCCACGACCGCCCCGGGCGCGTCGAGGCAGGACACGCCCCCGGAGGGCGAGCGACCCGCCCGACCCCCGCTGCGCCGTCGGGCGTGGGCGTGGCTCCAGCACTACGCCCGGCGCTTCTCCACGACCGGCCTCGTCCTCGCCCTCCTGTTCTTCTGCTACTCCCTGACCCCCTCGCTCATCCCCCGCGCCTGGTACTACCAGGCGCTCATCACGGGCATGAGCATGGTCGGCGGGTACGGCATCGGGGCGTTCGTCGAGTGGTTCGCCCTCAAGGTCGGGCTGCGGATCCGGTGGAGCCCGCGCGTGAGCCGCGTCGCGTGGTGGGTGCTCGGCGCCGCGACGCTCGTCCTCGTGCCCCTGTTCCTCGTCCTGGGCGCGCGCTGGCAGCACGAGCTGCGCGACCTGTTCGGCATGCCCGAGCAGCCACCGGCCAACGACGTCGCGACCGTGTTCGTGGCCCTGATCATCGCGATCGGCGTGCTGCAGCTGGGTCGAGCGCTGCGGCGCGTCGCGCAGTGGGTCAGCCTGGTGGTCGACAACGTGATGCCCAAGCCGATCGCCCGCTTCCTGAGCGGGGTCATCGTCGCGGTCGTGGTCGTGCTGCTGTTCAACGGCGTGATCTGGGCCGGTGTGCTGCACATGCTCAACAACGTCTACGCGAGCGCCAACGAGCAGATCGACCCGAACCTCTCCCCGCCGACCTCCCCCGAACGGTCCGGATCCCCGGCGTCCGGCTCGTCGTGGGAGTCCCTCGGTGCCGAGGGCCGACGCTTCGTCACGCTGGGCCCGACCCAGGACGAGCTCGCCGAGTTCGCGGCAGGCGGCGACGTGGTCGACCCGGCCGACGTCCAGGTGCCGATCCGCGTGTACGCGGGCCTCGACCCTGCGGGCGACCTCGACGCGACCGCGCAGCGCGTCGTCGACGAGCTCGACCGGACGGACGCGTGGGACCGGTCGGTCCTCGTCGTGGCCACCACCACGGGCACCGGCTGGGTCGACCCCGGCATGAGCAACTCGCTCGAGCTCATGCACGGCGGCGACACCGCGATCGCCTCGATGCAGTACTCGTACCTGCCGAGCTGGATCAGCTTCGTGGGTGACCGCAGCACGCCGCCGGACGCGGGCAAGGCCCTCTACGAAGCGGTGTACGCGGCCTGGTCCGAGCAGCCCGAGGACTCCCGGCCGAAGCTCATGGCGTTCGGGATCTCGCTCGGATCGTTCGGCGCGCAGGGCGCGTTCAGCGGCCTGCAGGACATGACGACCCGTACCGACGGCGCCATGTTCGTGGGCACGCCCAACTTCACGCCCAACTGGACCTACTTCACCGCGAACCGCGACCCGGGCTCGCTCGAGTACTCGCCCGTCTACGAGGAAGGACGCCAGATCCGCTGGGGCACCGAGGTCTCGAGCGCCGCGAACATCTGGTCCGTCCCCGGCAGTTGGGAGTCCCCGCGCGTCGTGTACGTCCAGCACGCGTCCGACGGCGTCACCTGGTGGTCGCCCACGACCCTGTGGTCCGAACCCGACTGGATGCGCGAGCCCCGCGGCCCCGACGTGCTCGACGCCGTGCAGTGGCGCCCCGTGGTCACGTTCTGGCAGCTCACGGGAGACCTCTTCGTCGCGGCCGCCTCCGACATCCCCGCAGGTCACGGGCACGTGTACTACCTCGAGTACGCCGACGGCTGGTCGGCGCTCAACGCCCCCGACGGCTGGACGGACGCGGACACCGCGCGGCTCAAGGAGCAGATGCTGACCAAGCAGCCGGCGGCGTCGAGCTCGACGGGCTGAGGCACCCGCCCTCCCGACGGCGGCGCGCACCTTCCCAGGGTGCGCACCGCCGTCGGCGCCCGTGGGCGAGCACGCCGGTCAGGGGCGCGCGACGCCCGCTCGCGCCGACGGCAGCGCAGTGGCGACGACCAGCGCGACGAGCCCCACGACGGCAGCGAGCCCGAAGGCCGCCGAGAACGGGGTCGTCGACGAGACGGTCCCGCCCTGGGCCACGGCCCCGGCCAGGAGCGCGGTCGTGACCGGCGCCGCGACGGCCGACCCGACCGTGCGCAGCACCGCGTTGAGCCCCGTGGCGGCCGCGACCTCGTCGGCCGGCGAGAGCATCGTCACGAGCTGTGCGCACACCGCGAACCCGATCCCGTTGCCGAGACCGAGAACCGTGAAGAACACCAGGACCGCCCCCATCTCGCCGGGCCGGACGGCGAGCCCGGCCCCGGCGACGGCCATGACCAGCACGGCCGTGATCGCCAGCGACTTGGCACCGAACCGGATGCTCAGCGCCGGGGCGACCCGGCCTCCCACGAACACCAGGACCGCGCTGGGGAGCAGCACGAGTCCGGTCTGTGTGACCGTGAGCCCCGAACCCGCGTCGGGCTGCGCCTGGAGGATCAGCGGCAGGCTCACGTAGAAGACGTAGGGCACGAACCCGAGCGCGAGGGTCAGGACGCTCGTGATCACGAGGGACCGGTTGCGGAACGTGCGCACGTCGACCAGGGGCGCGGCCGATCGCAGCTCGACCAGGACCAGCACGACCAGGGCGCAGACCGCCACGAGCCCGACCCCCCAGGTCAGCGGCGAGGCCCACCCCCACGACCGCCCCTGGGAGACGGCGAGCAGCAGCCCGGAGAGACCTCCCGCGAGCAGGAACGTCCCTGCCCAGTCGGTGCGCGTCGCGCGTCCCTCGGGCCGGACACCAGCGGCCGGGACCCAGGCGAGGACCATCGCGAGCGCGACCAGGACCAGGGTGGCGGTCGACCAGAAGAGCCAGTGCCACGAGAGCGACTCGACGATCAGACCGCCCAGGACGAGCGCGACGCCTGCCCCGACCCCGACCATCCCGGACAGCCACCCGAGGGCCGTGACGAGGTGCCGACCGTCGAGCGACCGGCGCGAGATCGCGAGGGCCAGCGGGAAGGTCGCGGTGCTCACGCCCTGGACCACGCGTGCCGCGAGCAGGACGCCCAGGTTCGGCGCGAGCGCGGCGACCACCGTCGCAGCGGCGAAGACGACGAGCGTGACGACCAGGACCCGGCGGTGCCCGTAGCGGTCGCCGAGCGAGCCGACGACGGGGGCGAGCACAGCACCCGCGACCAGGAAGGCCGTGAGGATCCATCCCGTCCCCTGTGGACCCGCCCCGAGGGCCTCCCCGAGCGTCGGGAGGGCCGGCACCAGGAGCGTCTGCATGAGCGAGAAGGCCAGGACCGCGGTCGACAGGGCCAGGATCGTCAGAGCGGGCCGGGCCGGGGGGCCCGGGACGCTCTCGCCGGGCGGGACCTGCAGGGCCTGGGGCGGCGTCGAGGCCGGTCGGGGCGTCGAGGCCGGGTTCGCGCCGGGACGGGTGGTCGTGGACGTGGGGGCAGGACGGGTCACGGGCGCGGCTCTCGGTCGGTGGCCGGCGAACCGGCGGACGATGAAACGGAACGGAATCTTCGTTCCGTTCCAAACTAGCACCCGGGACGGCTACCGTGAAGACATGCCTCCGGACCCGACGTCGCCGCCGCTCGCCGGTCGCAAGCGCGAAGCCCTCGCCAACGACCGCAACGTGCTGGTCGCAGCACGCGAGGTCTTCTCCCTCCACGGCCCCGAGGCGACGATCGGCCAGGTGGCCGAACGGGCAGGGGTGGGCGTCGGCAGCATCTACCGCCGCTACAGCACCAAGAGCGCCCTGGTCCGCGCCCTGCACGTCGCGGCGATCGACGACCTCGCGCAGATCGCGCGCGAGTGCGCGGAGGGAGCCAAGGACACGGAGGGCACGGCGGCCACCGGTCAGGGCGCCCCGTCCGGGGCCGTCGAGACCTTCCTGCGGCGGCACATCCTCGAGTCGTTCGGCCCGCTCATCATCTCCTCGGGCGAGCACCCGCCCGCGACGCCCGAGGTCGACGCCGCGTCGGCCGCCCTGCACGAGGCGCTCGAGCGGGTGCTCGCGACGGACCGGGAGGCCGGCCTCGTGCCCAGCACGTTCACCCCGGCGGACCTGATGCTGCTCATCACCCACCTTCGCCCACCCCTCCCTCTACCTCGCGAGCAGGCCGACGCCCTCCACCTGCGCTATCTCGGCGTGGCGCTCTCCGGGCTCGCGCAGGCCGCGTCGACCGTCGCGTCGGCAGCCTCGGCCCCGGCCTCGCCGGCGGGTGCCACCACCTCCACCGCCCTGCCCCCCGGCCCCTCGTGGGAGGACTGGCTCGCGATGTGGACCTCTCGTGACCCCGGGGTTGCCGCGGACGGCTGAGCGACCCCGTCCACGAACAGCTCGACGGCCGCTCCTCCCCCGACCACCGCGAGCCGCTCCGGAAGGTCGGCCAGGCCGTCGACCTGCTCGACGTGCCGGACCCCCGGCGACACGTGCCCGGCGACGACCGCGAGCGCCACCTCGGCCGCGACCAGGCCGGTGACCCGCCCCTGGCCGTGCGCGACGAGCGAGACCTGCGCCTCTCGCTCCCCGTTCCGGGCCGTCGCGGCGAGCGCGAACCGGTCCCCGCCGACGTGCACGGCACCGAACAGCGCCGCGAGCAGCCGTCGACCGTGCTCGCTGCGGAAGGCGCGCAGGAGCCCGGCGCGGCGCGAGCCGAACAGCACCGCGGTGAGCGCCCGGGAGTCGAGCGCGAACCGCGTCGTCACCCGGGGCACGTCGAGCGTGCGGCGCAGGGCGTGCTGGTCGGAGAAGTCGAACGGATGGACGGTGCGCCCTCCGAGCGCGGGCAGCAGGACCCGGCGAGGGCCGCCGTCGGGCGCTCTGCCTCGCCGGCCGCCCGGGCGAGGGCTCACCAGCCCGTCGACCGTCCAGCGGATCGCGTCCGCGCCGTGCGCCTCGCCGCCTCCGAGGACGACCGCGACGTCGATCTCCTGGGCGCCGCCCACGAGGTCGTGCGCACGACGCGCGAGCAGGTTCGTGAGTCCCGGCGCGACGCCCACGCTCAGCACGGCCGCGGCTCCCGTCTCGCGGGCGACGTCGTCGAGGCGTTCGGTCGCCTCGAGCTGGGACCGCGACGCCGAGACGTCCACGAGCGAGATGCCGCGCCCGAGGCAGGCCCTGGCGACGCGGTCGTCGCCGGGCTCGACGGCCAGGACGACGAGCCCCACGCCGTCGAGCGCGGCGTCGAGGGTCGGGGGGTCGGCGAGGTCGACCCGCGCGGCGCGCGGCGAGCCGAGCCGTCGGGCGAGCGCCTGCGCGGCGTCGAGGCTGCGCCCGGCGGGGATCACCCGGCCGGGGACGACCTCGGCGAGCCGTTCGCACACGACGGTGCCGACCGCGCCGTAGCCGCCCACGACGAGGACGTCCGGAGAGTTCACTAGAGTCATGCTCTAGTGAATATCACTGTAGTCTCACTACAGTCAATCGTCCGTGCTCGTCCCCGGGAGCCTCATGTCCCCCACCCGCGCCGAGAAGGCCCGCGCGACCCGCACCCGCATCCTCGACGCGGCGCGCGCGCTGTTCGTCCGGAACGGCTGGACACGCACCTCGGTCGAGGACGTCGCGCGCGCCGCGGGCGTCGCGACCCAGACGATCTACTACACGTTCGGCAGCAAGCACGCGCTCTTCAAGGAGCTCCTCGACGTGAGCGTCGCGGGCGACCACGACGACGTCGCCACGCTCGAGCGCCCCTGGGCCCTGGCCGTCCTCGCCGAGCCCGACGGCGCCACCCACCTCGCGCTGCACGTCGCCGGGGCGCGCGCCGTGCTCGACCGCGTCGCCCCGCTCCTGCGGGTCCTGCGCGACGCGGCGCCCGCCGTGCCCGAGCTCGGCGAGCTGTGGGCCGCGAACCAGGCGCAACGCCGCACGGTCGCCGCGACGCTCACCCGGTCGCTCGCCGACAAGTCGCCCCTGCGGACGAGCACCGAGGTCGCGAGCGACGTGACCCACGCGCTGCTGGGACCCGACACGTACGGCACGCTCGTGCTCGACCTGGGCTGGTCGCCCGAGGCCTGGCAGGACTGGGCCACCGACGCGCTGCGTCGCCAGCTCCTGCCATGACGCACCGGACGACGCTGCTATGGTCGACAGCATGAGCTTCTCGTCGACCGTCATGATGCGCCCCACCCGGGGCCCTTCGTGATGCGCTGACGCGCTCCACCACCCAAGGCCTCGCCGCAGCGAGGCCTTTCGTGTGTCCGGGCCCGGTGCGGTCGAGGCGCCGCAGCACCCCTCATGGGTGCCCGTCGTCCCGAGAGGACTCCCGCCATGACCACCCGGACCGCCCCCGCAGGCGCAGCCGCCCTGCCGACCTTCTACGTCACGACCGCCATCCCCTACGTCAACGGCGACCCGCACCTGGGCCACGCGCTCGAGCTCGTCCAGACCGACGTCCTGGCCCGCCACGCGCGCCTGCGCGGCCGACCGACCCGCTTCCTCACGGGCACCGACGACCACGCGCTCAAGAACGTGACGGCGGCCCGGGCCGCGGGTCGCGAGGTCGGGGAGTTCGTCGCCGAGCACGTCGAGGACTTCCGTGCGCTGCGTCCGGCGCTCGCACTGTCCACCGACGACTTCCTGTCGACGTCGACCGACCCCCGGCACCGCCCCGGCGTCGAGGCGCTCTGGCGGCGGTGCGCGGAGGCCGGTGACTTCTACCGCCGCTCCTACGAGGGCCTGTACTGCGCGGGCTGCGAGCAGTTCTACGCACCCGACGAGCTCGACGCGTCGGGCCGCTGTCCCGAGCACCAGCCCCTGCCCGAGCGCGTGGTCGAGGAGAACTGGTTCTTCCGGCTGTCCCGCCACGCCGACGCGGTCCGCGACGAGATCACCTCGGGGCGAGTGCGCGTCAACCCTGCCGCCAAGCGCAACGAGGTGCTCGCGTTCCTCGACGCCGGGCTCGAGGACTTCAGCGTCTCGCGCCCTGCGACCCGCTCGGACGGCTGGGGCGTCCCGGTCCCCGGGGACCCGTCCCAGGTCGTCTACGTGTGGTGGGACGCGCTGACCAACTACGTCACCGCGCTGGGCTACGGGTCGGACCCGACCGACCCGGGCGCCGCGGGCGACTACCGCACCTGGTGGGCCGACGGCGACGAGCGCGTGCACGTGATCGGCAAGGGCATCACGCGCTTCCACGCGGTGTACTGGCTCGCGCTCCTGCTCTCGGCGGGCGAGCCGTTGCCCACCACGATCCACGTGCACGACTACGTCACGGCCGGGGGCGCCAAGCTCGCCAAGTCGGCGGGCACCGCGGTGCACCCCGTCGGCCTCGTGGACGCGTACGGCACCGATGCGCTGCGCTGGTGGTTCGCGCGCGAGGTCCCGCTCCTGGGCGACGCCGAGTTCACGACCGAGCGCCTCGTGGCCCGGCACGACGACGAGCTCGCGCACGGTGCGGGGAACCTGGTGAACCGCACGCTCACGCTCGTGCACAGGTTCCGCGACGGCGTCGTGCCCGTGCTCCCCCGCGCCCTGGCGACGGGGCCCGACGAGCTGGGCGCCGCCGTCGGGCAGGTGGAGGCCGCCGTGGACACCGCCCTCGCGGACGCCGACCTGCGCGGTGCGACCGGTGCCGTCTGGCGGATCGTCGACGCGGCCAACCGGTACGTCAACGCCGAGAAGCCGTGGGAGCTCGCGGCCCGCGAGCGCGCCGGAGAAGCGGGCGCCTCCGTGCACCTCGATCAGGTCCTCGCACGGCTCGTCGAGGCGTGCCGGGTCGTGGCGGTCGAGCTCTCGCCGTTCGTGCCCGACGGCGCCGCGCGCCTGCGCGAGCAGCTCGGCCCCGTGCAGGACGGACAGGCAGCCGGACCCGACCGCGTGGGCACCCCGGAGCCGGTCTTCCCCCGCCTGGGCTGACCGACGCCCCCGCTGGGGGCGGAGCACGTGTCGCGGCACACCGGGGCCGCACGACACGCGCTCCGCACCCGGCGGACGGCGGCTAGCGCAGCGCCGGGGCGTGCGACTCCAGGAACCGGAACACCTCGGTCTGGTCCACGCCCGGGAACGCCCCGACCGGCATCGCGGCGAGCATGCTCGCGTGCGGGCGCGCGCTCGGCCACGACCGGTCCGCCCAGCGTTCGGTCAGCTCCACGGGCGGGCGCCGGCAGCACGACTCGTCCGGGCACCGCGAGACCGTGCGCTCGGTCGTCTCGCGCCCGCGGAACCACTTGACGTGCCCGAACGGCACGCCCACGCTGACCGAGAACTGGCCGTCGTCGGAGTCCTGGACGCGCGAGGTGCACCAGTAGGTGCCGGTCGGGGTGTCGGTGTACTGGCTGAAGGGGCTCAGCCGGTCCTCGACCGCGAACACCGTGCGCGCGGTCCAGTTGCGGCACACGTACTGCCCCTCGACGGCCCCGAGGGGATCCGCGGGGAAGCGCACGCCGTCGTTCTCGTACGCCTTGTGGATGATCCCGGACTCGTGGATCTTCATGAAGTGCACGCCGATGCCCAGGTGCGTCGTGGCGAGGTTCGTGAACCGGTGGGCCGCGGTCTCGTAGGACACCGAGAACGCGTCGCGCAGGTCCTCGACCGAGATCTCGCGGGCGTCCTTGGCCTCCTTGAGGAGCTTGACGGCGTCGCGCTCGGGCAGCAGGAGCGCGGCCGACAGGTAGTTCGCCTCGACGCGCTGGCGCAGGAACTCGCCGTAGTCGCGCGGCTCGTGGTGACCCAGCACGTGCGACGCGAGCGCCTGGAGCAGGGCCGAGCGCGGGTCGCTCGACGCGCGCGTGCCCGTGCTCGGCAGGTACACGCGGTGGTGCCGGAGGTCGATGACCGAGCGCGTCGAGTGCGGCAGGTCGTGCACGTAGTGCAGCGAGAAGCCCAGGTGCGTCGCGAGGTCCGCGGCCACGCGCTGCGACATGGGTCCGCGGGCGTGCCCGACGCCGTCGAGCAGCTCGCGCGCGGTCGTCTCGAGCTCGGGGAAGTGGTTGTCCTGGGCGCGCATGGTCGCGCGGAGCTCGGTGTTCGCGCGTCGGGCCTCCTCGGGGGTCGCGGCCCGCTCGGTGTGCAGGCGCTCGAGCTCGCGCTGGAGACCGACGATCGCCTCGAGGGCGTCGCTCGGCAGCGACTTGCCGACCCGTACGCCGGCCAGCCCGAGCGACGCGAACAGCGGGCCGCGCTGCGCGCGCTCGAGCTCGATCTCCAGGGCGGCGCGGCGCGTGGGCGGCTCGGCCGAGAGCAGGTCCTCGACGCTCGCGCCGAGGGCTCGGGCGATGGCCTGGAGCTGGGAGAACTTGGGCTCGCGACGCCCGTTCTCGATCACGGACACCTGCGAGGGCGCCCGGCCGATCGCGGCCCCGAGCTCGTCGAGCGTCATGCCCCGCTCGGTCCGCAGGTGCCGGACGCGACGGCCGATCGTGAGGGCGTCGGCCTCCTCCTCGACCGGCAGCGTGGTGGCCAGGGGCGTCCCGCCCTGCCGTCCGGGGAACTTCTGTGCTGACTGCGCGTCAGATGCCATGACTGAGGGTGACACACGCCACTCCTTCCGCACAACAGAAGAAGCGCACTTCTTCTGTTGAAGAAGTCCTTGTGGACCCCTTGCGCGGCGAAGGAAGGTCGTTCCACGGCCACCGCTCGTCCGGGCGGCAGGCCGGGACGAGTACCACCGCACGCAACGAAGCTCTGGAGGCACCCCGTGACCACCCCGCCCATCATCAGCCGCCGCTCCGAGAACGAGTACGCCACGCCCCGGGCGTCCGCGACCTCCCGGTCCGGCGCCGTCACGGCCCCCGTCCCCTCCCCCACGCCCGTCGGCACCGGCCACACCCCCGGGCACGCGCCGTCACGACCCGGCGACCAGCGTCAGACCGCGGCCGACCTCGCCCTGTCCTGGGCGACCGACCCCCGCTGGGCCGACGTGCAGCGCGACTACACGGCCGAGGACGTCGTGGCCCTGCGCGGCTCGGTGCGCGAGGAGCGCACCCTCGCCCGCCGCGGCGCCGAGAAGCTGTGGGACCTCATCCACACCGAGGAGTGGGTCGCCGCGCTCGGCGCCATGACCGGCAACCAGGCCGTGCAGCAGGTGCGTGCCGGCCTCAAGGCCATCTACCTGTCCGGCTGGCAGGTCGCGGCCGACGCCAACCTGTCCGGCCAGACCTACCCCGACCAGTCGCTGTACCCCGCGAACTCGGTCCCGGCCGTCGTGCGCCGCATCAACAACGCCCTGCTGCGCGCCGACCAGATCGAGACCTCCGAGCGGTCGGGGTCCCCCGCCGGGCAGACGCCCGAGCGCGACTGGATCGCGCCCATCGTCGCCGACGCCGAGGCCGGCTTCGGCGGGCCCCTCAATGCCTACGAGCTCATGCACTCGATGATCGAGGCGGGCGCCGCGGGCGTGCACTGGGAGGACCAGCTCGCGTCCGAGAAGAAGTGCGGCCACCTGGGCGGCAAGGTCCTCGTCCCGACCGCGCAGCACATCCGCACGCTCAACGCGGCCCGCCTCGCCGCCGACGTCGCGGGCGTCCCGACCGTCATCATCGCCCGCACCGACGCGCTCGCCGCCGACCTCATCACGTCCGACGTCGACCCGCGCGACCAGGAGTTCCTCACGGGCGAGCGCACGGCAGAGGGCTTCTACCGCACTCGCCCGGGTATCGACACGGTCATCTCGCGCGGCCTCGCGTACGCCCCGTACGCCGACCTGATCTGGGTCGAGACGGGCGAGCCCGACCTCGAGCTGGCCCGCCGGTTCGCCGAGGTCGTCCACGCGCAGTACCCCGACAAGAAGCTCGCGTACAACTGCTCGCCGTCGTTCAACTGGAAGAAGCATCTCGACGACGCCCAGATCGCGAGCTTCCAGAAGGAGCTCGCCGCGATGGGCTACGCGTTCCAGTTCATCACCCTGGCCGGCTTCCACGCCGTGTCCCACTCCATGTTCGAGCTCGCCCGCGGCTACAACGACCGCGCGATGAGCGCCTACGTCGAGCTCCAGGAGGCCGAGTTCGCCTCCGAGTCCGACGGCTACACGGCCACCCGCCACCAGCGGGAGGTCGGCACCGGCTACTTCGACCGCGTCGCCACGGCCCTCAACCCCGACAGCGCCACCCTCGCGCTCGCCGGGTCCACCGAGACCGCCCAGTTCCACTAAGCCCCGCCCCGCTCGCCGAGCCAGAGGTCTCGCGTCGGGGTGGAGGGCTCCGGCCCTCCACCCCGACGCCTCGCCTCCACCTCGCGGCACAGACCATCGGAGCCATGCCATGCCCATCACCCTCACGACCCACTCCTCCGGCCCGACGACGTCACGCACCTCGTCCGACCGGCCCGCCTCGACCGGCCCCCGCGGGGGGCGCGACGACGACGCGCGGCGTGCGACGCCGTCGGGCACCCTGGACGTCACCGGGCGCCTCGGCGAGCGCTACCGCGAGATCCTGACCCCGGGCGCCCTCGACTTCCTCACCGCGCTGCACGACCGCTTCCTCGCCGCCCGCCACGGGCTGCTCATGGACCGCCAGCAGCGCCGCCAGGACGTGGCCGACGGGATCGACCCCGACTTCCGCGCCGCGACCCGGCCCGTGCGCGACGACCCGACGTGGCGCGTCGCCGGCTCGCACGGCGCCCCCGGGCTCGAGGACCGCCGCGTCGAGATCACCGGCCCCACCGACCCCAAGATGGCGATCAACGCCCTCAACTCCGGCGCCAAGGTGTGGCTCGCCGACCAGGAGGACGCGTCGTCGCCCACGTGGCGCAACGTCGTCGAGGGCCAGCTCGCGCTGCACGACGCGATCCGCGGCACGCTCGCGTTCACCTCTCCCGAGGGCAAGGAGTACGCGCTGCGCTCGACCGAGCTGACGGACCTGCCGACCATCGTGTTCCGGCCCCGCGGCTGGCACCTCATCGAGAAGCACCTGCGCTACGTCGACCGCGCGGGCGTGGCGGTCTCGGCGTCGGCGTCGCTCGTCGACTTCGGGCTGTACTTCTTCCACAACGCCCGCGAGCTCGTCGAGCGCGGCCGCGGCCCGTACTTCTACCTGCCCAAGCTCGAGGGCTACCGCGAGGCACGCGTCTGGAACGACGTGTTCGTGTTCGCGCAGGAGTACCTGGGCATCGAGCAGGGCACGATCCGTGCGACCGTGCTGATCGAGACCCTGCCCGCGGCGTTCGAGATGGACGAGATCCTGCACGAGCTGCGCGACCACTGCGCCGGGCTCAACGCGGGCCGCTGGGACTACCTGTTCTCGGTCATCAAGTCCTTCCGCACGCGCGGCGACCAGTACGTCCTGCCCGACCGCTCGCAGGTCCCCATGACCGCCCCCTTCATGCGGGCCTACACCGAGCTCCTCGTCGCGACGTGCCACAAGCGCGGGGCGCACGCGATCGGCGGCATGAGCGCCTTCATCCCCGACCGCCGCCGACCCGACGTGACCGAGAAGGCCTTCGAGCAGGTCCGGGCGGACAAGCGACGCGAGGCGGGCGACGGGTTCGACGGCACCTGGGTCGCGCACCCCGACCTCATCCCCGCGGCGCGCGCCGAGCTCGACGCCGTCCTGGGCGACCGGCCGAACCAGGTCTCGCGCCTGCGCGACGACGTGAACGTGGGCCAGCACGAGCTGCTCGACATCGGGTCGGTGCGCCGCGCCGGTGCCACCGTGACCGCGGCCGGGCTGCGGTCCAACGTGTCGGTGGGCGTCCGGTACATCGAGTCGTGGCTGCGCGGCGTGGGGGCCGCCGCGATCGACCACCTCATGGAGGACGCCGCCACGGCCGAGATCTCGCGCTCGCAGGTGTGGCAGTGGATCGCGTCCGGCACGCGCACCGAGAACGGGGTGCCCATCACGCGGGCCCGCGTCGAGGCGCTGCTCGCCGAGGTCGTCGACGACCTGCCCCGCGGTGAGGGCAACCGGGTCGACGACGCCGCGCACGTGTTCCGCGCCGTCGCGCTCGCCGAGGACTTCCCGACCTTCCTGACCATCGGGGCGTACTCGCAGTTCCTGGTCGGGTCGGCCGTGGACGGGCCGCGCGAGGGCTGACCGCCTCTCGCAGCCCGGTGCCGGTACCGGGTCGCCCAACGGCCCGGTGCCGAGGACGGGGTCGAGGTCGTCATCGAGGGGATGACGACCTCGACCCCGTCCTCGTGCGCGCGAAACCCCGTCCTCGAAGGGCGGTCACCACGCGAGCGCGTCGCGCAGCTCGTCCTCGAGCCGCGTCGACAGCGCGAGGTCGTCACGCACCGCGGCGCGCTCGGCCACGGCACGGCGCGGACTGCTCGTGATGATGCCGTCGACGCCGCCGCGCAGCTGCGCGCGCATCGCGGCCGGGTCGTTGACCGTCCAGACGTAGACGTCGATCCCGGCCGCGCGAGCCTCGGCGCGCACGCGGGAGGAGTCGGAGGACTGCTCGATCGCCACGAAGTCGACCGGCAGGTCGCCCAGTGCTCCGCGCAGGAACGGGACGACGAGACCGACCTCGATCTCGGGTCCGAGGACCCGCACCTCGTCGACCTGCTCGGGGTAGATCGACTGGACGAGGTAGTCGTGGGCGACGCCCTGCGCCCGCAGGAGCGCGACGACGTCCGCGACGAACGTCGGCGTCTCGTGGCCGTGCGCCTTGAGCTCGACCAGGAGCGGCACGTCGAGCTCGCGCGCGCGCTCGACGAACTCCTCGAGCGACGGGATCGTCGCCTCGAACCCGCCCTGGCGGATCGTCGTCGAGGTCAGCTCGTCGAGGGTCATGGTGTGCACGGCACGGTCGGAGCCTGCGAGGCGGCGCAGGGTCAGGTCGTGGAAGACGACGAGCCCGCCGTCCGCGGCCTGGAGCACGTCGAGCTCGACGTGGTCCGCGCCGAGAGCCGCGGCCGACTCGAGCGACGCGATCGAGTTCTCGACGCCACCGCCCGGGTCGCCCCGGTGCGCGATCACCGCGCCGGGCTCCTCGCGCGCGAGCGTGGTCATCGCACGGGTGTTGGCCACCGTGAGGGCGAGGAGCACCAGCACGGCAGCCAGCCCGACGGCGGCGCGCACCGCACGCGGTCGGCCCACCAGGCCGCGACGAAGGACGGGCGGGACGCTCGGCTCGCGCACCGGCCCGGCGACGTCGTCGGGCCGCGGCACCCCGTGCTCCGCCGACACCGCGACCACGACCTGCGTCAGGACCGCCGTGACGAACCCCGCGAGCACGAACCCGACGACCTGCACGACCGTGAGCGTCGTCCCCGCGACCACGGGCGCGAGGCCTGGCGCGTGCAGGTCCGCGACCCGCGTCGGCACGAGCGCGAGGGTCACCACCCCTGCGGCGACCACGAGCACCGCCAGGCCCACGACCGCGAACGCACCGAGGAGGCGTGGCCACGACCGCCGGGTCGCGCGCCAGCTCGCGGCCATCGCTCCCGCGACGGACGTGTCGGAGGTCAGCAGGATCGCGAGCGTCAGCACCAGGCGGAGGTTGAGGAACAGGACGCCCGCGAGGAACACGAGGTAGACGTACAGGCCACCGTCGAACTTGAGGACCTCCCCGACGACGAAGTCCGGGATGGCGATGCCCCGCACGAGGAACGCCGCCATCCCGAACCCGCCCACCGGGACGAGCACGAAGAAGTACCCCACGAACAGCACGAGCTGCGGGCCGAGGAGCCGTCGGCTCGCGCGGACGAGGTCGTGCGCGACGCCGCGCGGCGAGACGGGCACCCCCGCTCGCACGCGCACGCCGATCGCGAGGAACGCTCCCTGCTGGACGAGGACCGTGACCGAGGCGACCAGCGCCAGCAGCACCAGCAGGAGCACCGCGCCCGGGCTGGACAGGACCCGTACCGCGTCGAGGTGCGTGAACGACGGGACACCGGCGACCGCGAGCGCCCGGTCGAACAGCCGCACCATGAGCGGGACGACGACCAGGGCCGTGACGCCCTGGAGGAGGACGACGGTCAGGAGGTAGGTCGGCAGGTGCGCGCGGACCGTGCGGGCCGCGGGGAGCAGCAGGCCGGGCCTCGCCCCGTCGTCGAGGGGGCGCGCGGCTGGTCGGGCGACGGAGGGCACGAGCGCAGCCTACGGGCGTGGCGCCCGGTGGCGGCGGGCGCAGCGGGTCGTCAGCCGCTCCGGCCGAGACTTCACCCGGCCGCCGGGTACGTGATGCGGGTGGTCGGGAGGGCGCCCGTCGGGCCACGGTCCGTCGGGACGCCCTGCGCCCGGACGGCCGCAGGACCGCCCTCACCCAGCCCGACGACGAGCTCGGTCACGAACGTGAGCACGATCAGCGGCAGCAGCAGGGGCAGCGCGACCAGCCCGATCCCGACCGCGCCGAGCACGCTGCCGGACGCGGCGGGCACCCAGCGGACGCGCTCGTCGCCGCCCGGGACCGGACGCGACTCGACCCCGGTCCAGAGGGCCAGGCCGAGCAGGACACCGAGCGAGGCGGCAGCCACGACGACGGCTCCCCCGAGCCACGGGCTCCCGTAGGTCCCCGCACCGGCCGCCCCCAGGCCCAGCGCGACGATCCCGGCGACCACCGCCAGCAGGAACACGACCGCGACCGGCAGGCTCCCGAAGATCCGGACCGCGGCCCACATGAGCCACCGCCGGACGGGGCCCGTGCCGGTCTCGCGCAGGGTGCCCCGGAAGAGATGGTCGGCGTCGCGGCGCGCGGCCCGCCTGCTGCTCGCGGGCCGGCCGGAGTCCGCGAGCGCCCGCGACGTCGCGTCGTGCAGGATCGCGGGGAGCGTCTGGCGACCGTAGCTCGCGACCACTCCCCACAACGGCATGGGCACCGAGGCGAGGTCGGTCACGAGACCGGTCGGGACCCTCTGCTCGACCGATCCCCGGTGCCACACCGGCCCGGTCGGTGTCCGCTCGTCCGCGGGACGCGAGGTGTACCCGAACGGGGTCAGGACCTCGAACCAGACCTTCCACCGACCCGACACCGGCAGCTGGCGCAGGTCGACCGTCGCGGCCGGGACCCAGCGGTCCAGGTCGCCCGCCAGCGGCGCGACGAACGGCACGGGGACCGCCTCAGCCGACCGGGGTGGGCGTGGACGCGTCCACGGTGGGCTCCGACGGGACCGCCGTCACCTCGTTCGTCACGCCGTACGGCACCAGGACGCTCGCGACCTCGCGCGCCACCGGGTCGAGGTGCCCGCGCTGGTCGTCGAAGAAGATGTGCGGGCGCAGGACGCGCAGCACGCGCCCCTTGTCGGCGCCGCCCAGGAAGAACGCGTCGTTGACGGTCACGCCCCACGAGCGCAGCGTGTTCACGGCCCGCTCGTGCGACGGGGCGCTGCGCGCCGTGACGATCGAGACGCGCACCCGGGGCCTGTACGTCGGGTCCTCGGCGACGCGCTCGTCCTCGCGGCGCTGGATCGTGCTCAGCGCGCGCAGGAACGGCAGGATCGGCCCCGCGTGGTGCTCGGTCACCTTGCGCGCGCTCTCGTACTGGTGGAACTGCTCGAGCCCGTCCGACTGGAAGATGCGCTCGGCGCTGTCGTCGGCGAGCACGCCGTCGAAGTCGAAGGCCACGCGCAGCTCGGCCGCGTCGTCGGCCGCCACCTCCGCCTCGCCCGCGGTGACGGGCGCTCCGGGCGGGTGCTCCGCCGTCGGGCCGGCTGCGGCGAGGTGCCCGACGGCGGCGCTCCCCAAGACCTGCCCGGCCGGGTGTCCCAGCGTGGTCGCCCTGCGCACGTCGCCCGCGTCCCCCGACAGGAAGAGCGAGATGTTGAGCGCCGGGATGTACGCGTACGGCGCGAGGCCCTGCGTGAAGATCGCCCGGCTGATGGGCAGCCCGTAGGCCGCGACCGAGCTCATGACCCGCAGCCCCGTCGACGGGTCGTTCTTGGACAGGACGAAGACCTCGACGAGAGGGTCCTGCGCGTCGGGCGACAGGTCGTTGAGACTCAGGAGGCGCTGGACGAACTCGAACGCGACCCCGCGCCGCAGCGTGCGGTCACGGTACCGGTCCTGGTAGGCGCGGTACGCCTCGATCCCCTGCTCGTCGAAGACGCGCTGGGACGTCGAGAGGTCGAACAGGGCGCTCGAGGAGACACCGACGACGAGCCGGTGGTCGAGGTCGTAGGGCGGCACGGCGCTCCTTCGTCGGGGACGGCAGGCGGTCAGGGCTGGTCGGTCGGTCGACGCACCGGGTCCTGCGGGTGGCGGCGACGGTACCGCACGACGCACTCCTTGCACATCGGCATGGTCGGCAGGCGCGCGGCCTCGCGCGGCGTCATCTCACCGATGACCTTCGCGCCGCACAGCCCCCGGTCCGGGTGCACGATGTGCCCCCACTCCGACTCCCAGCGGTACCCGAAACGGTAGGGCGGGCGCACCTGGAACTCCCGCACCTGCGGCGCCGACCGCAACGCCCTGGCCTTGTCGATGCCGTCCTCGCCGCCCGCGCCGTACCCGTGGGGCTGGCGCTGGCACACGTGCCGGACCCGGAACGGCATGGTCGGCCTGTACGCGAGCTGCGTGCCCGGCACCGCCCCCCGGTTCGACGTCAGGAACCAGCGCACCTCGTCCCCCGCGTGCACGCTGCGGACCTCGTCGAGGGCGAACGCCCGACGACGGCCGTCGTAGCACGGCAGCCACTGCACGTCGCCGCCGCACTGCTCGCAACGGCCCAGGCGGACCTCGCTCATGCGCGCAGGCTCGTGGTGTCGACGTGCATGCTGCCTCCGGTGATCGGTACGAGCGGACCGATGACACCCTACGTCGGGCGCGCACCCCCGGCGGCGGGACTGGGCCCTCCCCCGGCCCGCGGCTACCCCGTGACCGCGAAGAACCCGTGAGCGCCCCGCTCGGCGTCGATCATCGCGTGGCTCACGAACGGGTACCTGCCCGCCTCGGGGAACGCCATCTCGACGAACCCGCCCTGCGCGACCGCGAGCCCCAGCACCTGCGAGCCGCCCGCCTCGGCGTTGCCGGGACGCAACCGGTAAGCACCCTCGCTGAAGACCGTGTCGAACTGGCCCCCCACGACATGGAACGACGTCCCCCGGTTGGGCCCCGCAGGAAGCACCCACACGCGCACCCGCTCGCCCACGCGCGCCGGGAGCGGGTCCGCGTCGTACTGGTTCGCGTAGCCGTTGAACGCGACGACGTCGGGGTCACCCGTCGCGAGCCGGTCCATGTCGACCTCACCCCCCTGCGGGCCGAGGTAGTACTCGGACTGCACCAGCAGGTACTCGCGGTCGACCGGGGCGAGATCCGGCGGATCGATCACGACCGCACCGAACATGCCGTTCGCGATGTGCGCCGACATGGGCATGGTCGAGCAGTGGTACATCCACACGCCGGACCGGGTCGCGGTGAACGTGTAGGTCAGCTCCTCGCCCGGAGCGATCGTGCGCATCGGTCCGTCGGGCGCGAGGGCCCCCGCGTGGAAGTCGATCGAGTGCCCGATCGTGCCGTCGTTGACCAGCGTGATCTCGAAACGGTCCCCGACCTTGCCGCGCAGCGTCGGGCCGGGCGCCGTGCCCCCGAAGGTCCAGAGCCTCTGCGTGACCCCCGGCGCGACCTCGGTCACGACCTCCGCGACGGGAAGCCGCACCCGGTGCACGGTCTCGGCGCTCGCGGGCGGCAGCTCGGCCGGGTGCGCCGCGAAGTCCTTGCCCGGCGTCGCCAGGAGATCCAGGTCCTCGGCGGCGCTGGGCCCGGCGCCGCCGCTCGCGCCGCTCGCTCCGTGGTCCGTACCGGCCATGCCCTCGTGGTCGCCCGCACCCCCGGCGGGCGCTGCGGTGCCTGGCGCGGCGGCGTCCGGTCCCGCGGCGTCCGGCACGGCGCCCGCGCCCGTCGGCGTGATCGTCAGGACCATGCCCATCTGCCGGTGCCCCACGACCGTGCACCAGCCGTCGACCGGGCGCCCCACGACACCGACCTCGAACGTCTCGGTCTCCCCGGGGGCGATCCGACCGCTCGTCCGTCCGGTGTCGAGCGCGAGGTCGTGGACCGTGGTGTCGGTGTTGGTCACGACCAGGACCAGGGTGTCACCGGCGGGCACCTCGATCTCGCTCGGGACGAAGCGCATGTTCGCGGCCTCGACCTCGACCGTCGTGGTCCGGCCCGTCGCGGCGACCGTCCCCTCGGCACCGGCCGCCGCCGACGTCGCACCGCTCCCGGTACCGAGCGCGGCCGGGTCGAGGGCGACTCCCCCGGCCGCCACGAGCAGCAGCACGCTCAGCGCAGCCACCGCCAGGCCCTTGCGGCGCGGCCCCGTCACCGCTTCGACGGGTGGCGCCTGGCGACCACCGGCCCGGTCGTGCACCTCGCGCCCGAGCGCGTGGGCGGCTGCGACGTCGTCGGGAGTCGGCGGGACGAACGGGGTGCGACGCGCACGGCGATGAGCGAGCACCGCACCGACGAGAAGGGGCAGGAACGCCACGAGGGCACCCAGCGCGGTGAGCGAGGCGAGCACGTGCACCAGGCTCGGCGCGGGCAGCACGAAGAGCGCGAGCGCCCCGTTGAAGAGCACGACCCGCACGACGGCCCCCCGTTCGAGGACGGCCGTGGTCGAGCGCACGGCGGCGGGTCCCCCGCCCAGCACCACGGGCACGAGATAGGTCAGCGCCCCGAGCAGGACCTGGGCCGCGAAGCCCGCGACGAGCGGCACGGTCACGATCCCCCCGCGCACGGTCGCCGTCGCCCAGTCCCCGCTGAGCGCGAGCACGCCCGTCAGCGTCGCGAGCGACCCCAGGAGCCACCCGAGGGCGCACGCCGCCGACCACGTCGCGAAGGTGGCGGGCGGACGCCGTCGGGCCGCGGTCAGCAGGGGGCGGACCGAGACCAGGACGCCCGCGAGATACGTCGCCAGCCCGAGGGCCGCGACGGGCGGCACGGCGACCAGGACCCCGACGATCCCGCCCGCCAGCCCGACCAGCATCAGGACGAGGGTCGTGCGCGCGGCGCGCGGCGCGTCGTCGGCCATCCTGGTCCGCAGCATGGTCGGCCACAGCGTCAGGAGCGTGCCCATGACCGTCAGGCCCACGAACCCGAGCAGGTTGAACCCCGCGTGGGCCAGCACGACGCGTACGTGCCAGGCCTCGTCGAGACCGCGCGCGAGCGTCGCGCCGAGCCCCGCCCCGACCGGCAGGAGCCACGCCGCGGCGACGTAGAACGCGACGCAGACCCGGAAGCGGGCCGCCAGCGCACGGCGCGACTGGAGCCACAGGGCCGTGCCGTGCGCCGCGACCGCGATCCCCACGCCGACGGCCCCGACGAGCGTCACGACCCACGTCGCGGTCACCATGCCCGCGACCGTCGCGGCGACCGCGACGTTGAGGAGCACGAGCCGGGCGACCTGCCACCGCCGCGACGCGGGCGTGGCCCGGCGGCTCAGCAGCGCGTCGGTGAAGTGCTGGCTCCACACGCAGATCGCGTTCGTCACCGCGCCGAGCAGCAGCAGGTGCACGAGCAGCCAGGGCGAGGCGGGGATCCACCGGTGGCCGACCGCGACCACGACCGTCGCCAGCAGCCACCCGACCACGGGTGCGTTGGCACGCAGGTGCCACGCGCTGCGGTCGGACAGGGGACGCAGCGGGGCGGGGGCGGCGGACAGCTCGAGCTTCACGGGGCGGTCTCCTCGAGCAGGGCAGGCGAAGGCCCGACGGCGTCGCGCGGGTCGGGCGGGGAGGCGGCGGGCGCGGCGGAGCGCAGGTTCGCGCGGACCCCGACCGTGACCATCAGGGCGATGAACGCGAGCAACGACACGACGTTCAGGACACCGCCGACCTGGTGCGCGACGGGGAGGTCGCGCGCGTCGCCCAGGCCGAGCCGGACCACCAGGCCCACGTGCAGGAGCGCGGCCGGCCCGTACATCAGCGAGGTGTACGGCAGCCGGACCCGCAGCACCGCCGGCAGGATCACGGGCGCGTGCGCCATGATCATCGAGATCGTGAAGCCGAGGAAGATCGCGTGGATCACCGCGTCGTAGCCGGGGCCCGTGACCTGGCGCCCCGCGAGGAGCCAGACCGCACCCGCGACCGCGAGCCACGCGTAGGCCGCGAGCAGGCATCCGGCCATGTAGCGGGTGAGGCCTGTCGAGCGGATGGTGCGCCGCGCGACGTCGTGCGCGGCGAGCCAGCCGCACAGCGTCAGGACCGCCGCGCCCAGGATCGCGTAGCCGACGCCCGGCCACAGCAGCGAGGCCACGCACCCGACCGCGAGCGCCCAGCAGACCCACAGGACCATGTCCGCACCGCGCGCGCCCAGGAAGGCGACCCGCGCCAGCTCGAGCCGCTCGCCCGCGATCGTCGCCACCACGAAGCACGCGAGCCACGGCAGCACGTCCGCGACGCCCACCCCACCGAGCCACAGCAGCGCACCGCACGTCGCGAGCACCGCACCGAGGAGCTGGACGAGGACGGCGTCGTCGTGCTGGCGGCGCCACAGCGGGACGTACACCGCGCACAGCGCGGCGCATCCCGCGACGAGGAGCGCCTGCCCGACGACGAGGGGCGCGGGGCTGAGCAGCGCCAGCGCCCCCGCCCCCAGCAGGCCTGGGGCGACGAACCCCCAGCGGGTGCGCAGCGCGACGGCGCGTTCGAGGGCGATCACGGTGCCGACGAACCCCAGGACGAGCAGGACCCCGTGCACCACGGGCAGGCGCTCGGTCGTGACGGGAGCCGGGAGGTCCAGGAGCAGCAGGGCCGCGTCGAGGCCCGCGAGGAGTGCGAGACCGGCGGGCAGGACGAAGACCGCCCGGCGCATCACGAGCGGCCTCGCGCACCGGGCCGTCGGCCGGCCGGCGTCCCACGCTCGGCCCGCAGGTGCAGGCGGCACGCGCCCGGCTCGGCGAACGGCAGCAACGACGTTCCCTCGCGCGGAGCCCCCAGGCGTTCGAGCGCCCCCTGGGCGAGCCCGAGGTGCACCGAGCAGACGACCTCCGGGTTGCGGTACGCGGCCTCGAGCAGCGGGCACCGGGTCAGTGCGACCGAGGCTGCGTCGTCGTCGGCCACGGGTGCGAAGCCGAGCCTGTCCAGCAGGGCGACGACCTCGTGGCGCGCGGCGCTCGCGACGTCCGGGCTGGGTACCCCGCCGTCGGCTTCGCCCGCTCCGTCCGCGCCGCCCTTGCCGCCCGGTGGCGTCGTCGAGGGATGGCGGGCGGCGCCGTCGGCTCCCTCGCCGTGCGGCGCGTGGCCGCGCACGCCGGACGGGTCGTCGTGCCCTCCGACGAGGTCCGCGCCCCACGCGCGGCCCGCTGCCAGGGCGTCGCCGACCGGGTCGGCGCTCGACCGGGCGATCTGGGCCGCGAGCGCCGAGGCGAGGCCCGCGTACTCGACGGCGCCTGCCGTGGTGGGTGACTCCGTGGCCGGTGAGTAGAGCCTGGCCGGGCGCCCGCGCCCGTGCGCGGGAGCGTGCTCGCTGGTCGCGAGCCCGGCCTCGACGAGGCCTTCGAGATGCTCGCGCACGGTGTTGGTGTGCTGGTCGAGCGCCGTCGCGACCGAGGCGACCGAGCAGGGCTCGGGCTGGGCGGCGAGGACGTCCAGCACCGCGAGCCGCGCCCTGGACAGTCGGGCGGGGCGGACCGCGCGCCGGGTCGGCGGGGGTCCGTAGCCGGGGCGCGGCGAGGTCGCTCGTCCTGCCGGGGGGAGAGGCTCCGTATTTTCCACGGAATAAAGTGTACTAATGTCGGAGGCGTTCAGGAACCACGCCTCCGGAGGTCCACCGTCATGAGCAGCATCGTCCTGGCCACCTCGGCCGAAGACTCACGTGCGGTCGAGGCCGTCGTCGCCCACCACACCGAGATGAACGGGACCCTCGGCCTCCTCGTCGAAGCACTCGTCCAGGCCGCCGAGGCGGGCGACGCGCCGGCCGCCGCGACAGCCCACCGACGGCTCGTCGACTGGACCCGCGCCGACCTCCTGCCGCACGCCCAGGCCGAGGAGGCGGCCATGTACCCGCACGCGCACCGCGACCCGCAGGCCCGCCTCCTCGTCGACGCCATGATCGCCGAGCACGGCGTGATCGGCGGCCTCGTCGACTCGCTCGCCGACGCGACCGACCCCGTGCGCGCGGCAGCGCTGGGGCGCGCGCTCCAGGTCCTCTTCGAGGTCCACATGACCAAGGAGAACGACCAGGTCCTGCCGCTGCTCGCCCTGTCCTCGGACGTCTCGCTCGCGGGCGTCCTCGACGGCATGCACGAGCTGCTCGGTGGGCACTCCCACGGGACCGAGGGGGCCGGCGCGCCGGAGGCGAGCGGTGGTTGCGGGTGCCGCGACGGAGGCTGCGGAGGTGGCGGTGGGACGGCAGAGGTCTCGGCCGCACCTGCACCTGCCCCTGCCCCGGAGCGGCACTCGTGCGGCTGCGGCGGGCACGACGACGCCGGGAACCTCCCCGTCCTCGACGCCCGCGCCGTGCCCCACGCGATCCGGCACGCGACGATCTTCGGCGCGCTCGACGGCGTCGCCCCCGGCGCCGGCATGGTGCTGCTCGCCCCGCACGACCCTCTGCCGCTCCTGGCCCAGGTCGACGCCCGCTGGCCGGGCACGTTCACCGTCGACTACCTGGAACGCGGCCCCGAGACGTGGGCGCTCGCGTTCACGCGCTGACGCCGGGTCCCGTCGGCCGCACTGGCGCGGAGAGCCGCACCGGTGGCCCCCACGGACCCGCAGTGCCACGATCGGCCTCATGGGCACGAACACCACCGGATGGACCGAGGGAACCGTCGAGGTCGACGGGCATCCCGTCTTCTACCGGCGCAGCGCGGACGTCCCCGGCAGCCTGCCGATCGTCCATGTGCACGGCTTCGCGATCTCGGGCACCTACCTCCTGCCGACGGCGCGCAGGCTCGCGTCCCGGGGTGCGAACCTGGTGCCCGACCTGCCCGGCTACGGCAAGAGCGAGAAGTGGGACTTCACCCTCGGCATCCCTGCCCTGGCGCACGCGCTGCTCCGCATCCTGGACGCCCTCGAGCTCGAGAAGGTGGTCCTGGTCGGCAACTCGATGGGTTGCCCCATCAACCTCGAGGTCGCGCACAGCGCACCGGACCGCGTCGACCGGATCGTCCTCGTGTCGCCCGCCGGCGGGGTCCACAACCAGGGGCTCGCGCGGGCCGTCCGGCAGCTGGCGATGGACGGCCCGCGGGAGAGTCGTCAGATGGCCCGCGTGGCGGTCCCGGACTACGTGCGGTTCGGACCGATCAACACGTTCCACCTGTTCAGCGAGCTCACCCGGTTCCCCTCCTTGGAGCGCATCGTCACGTCGGCCGTGCCGACGCTCGCGGTCATCGGGAGCCGGGACCCGCTCATGCCGCCCCCCGCGCGGGTGCGTGAGGTGAGCCGCCTCGCGGGCGACCAGATCACGATCGCCCTCATCGAGGGGGCCGCTCATGCCATCAACTTCAGCCACCCCGGCGAGCTCGCGCACGTCATCGGGTCCTGGTTGGACGGCGTCGAGATCGTCGACGACCCGGACTCCCCCGGTCTGACGCGCGTCCTGCAGCTGCCGCGCACCTAGTCGGGGCCGGCAGCCTCGCCCGGGTCGACGTGGTCGGTCAGGAGGTCACGAAGCCTGTGGCCCGACGATCGTCTCGACCAGGAGCTCGTGGAGCCGTGGGTCGGCGAGCGGCCGGAAGTGTCCCGGGGTCTCGAGCACGACGTCGTGCGCGCCGTCGAGGAAGCTGCCCGCAGGGATGTGCGGGTCCCACCGGCTGTGCACCGAGGTGATGCGTTCGTTGACGGCGCGCTCGGCGGAGAGGGCGACGATCGTCGCGTCGCTCGGGACGAACGCGCGGATCGAGGGCTGGACGAACCAGCGCGCGTAGGCCGAGCCCGCGAAGGGCGTGTTGATCGCGATCATCGACGCGATCCTCCCGCCCGGGCTCTCGCGCACCATGGCGAGCTTCCCGATGAGCCCGCCCTTGCTGTGCGCGACGACGACGACGTCGCGCAGGTCCTGCTCCCGGAGGTACCGCGCGAGGAGGACGGCACCGTCGGCGACGGGGCGACGGTTGTCACGGAGCTCCGGGAGCACGTGCACCGCGACGCCATGGTCGCGCAGGAGCGTGGCCAGGGGCAGGAGGAAGTGCCAGGACTCGTACACCCCGGGGACGAGGACGACGGGTGGGCCGACCGGACGGTCGGGTCGGCGCAGGTCCTCAGGTTCCACCCGGGCCATGAAGCCGGTCGCCTGCCAGCGCAGCACGCAGGCGTAGTCGCGGACGCGCCACCAGGTCTGTCGCGGGCTCAGGCCGAGACGCTGGCCCAGGTCCCGGCTCCCGTCGCGCATGGTTCCCCTGTCGTCGTCACCTGCGGTCGCCGTCGGCACCGGTCACCGTCACCCTCGGCGGTGGAAAGCGTCACCCTCGGCGGCTCCCACCCGATACTCGCGCGTCAGGAGCCGAAGCGCGCGTTCGTCGGCACGATCTGCTTGCCGAGCGGCAGCAGCGAGACCGGGATCATCTTGAGGTTCGCGATGCCCAGCGGGATGCCGATGATCGAGACGAACAGCGGGATCGAGGTGACGACGTGCCCGATCGCGAGCCAGATCCCCGCGAAGATCACCCAGATCACGTTGCCGATCGTGGAGAACGCACCGGCCGTGGGCTTGTCGACGACGGTGCGCCCGAAGGGCCACAGCGCGTACCCGGCGATGCGGAAGCTCGCGATGCCGAACGGGATGGTGATGATGAGGATGCAGCAGACGATCCCCGCCACGACGTACCCGATCGCGAGCCAGAGCCCTGCGAAGATCAGCCAGATGACGTTCAGGATCGCGTTCATGCCCCGATTCTGCCTCACGGACGTCGGCCGGACGCCCGGCCCGGTGACGCCGTCGGAAAACTAGACTGCTCCCGTGCCCTCCCCCACTCCTGCCTCGCCCCTCGACGTCCCTGCCGAGCCGTCTCGGACGATCGCCGACCGCTACGAGGCCGTGCGCGCACGCATCGACGCCGCGGCGCTCGCCGCGGGCCGGGCCCCGGCGGAGGTGCGGCTTCTCGTGGCGACCAAGACGCAGGGTCCCGCGGCGGTGCGCGCGGTCGTCGCCGCGGGCGCGACGCTGATCGGCGAGAACCGCGTCCAGGAGCTCGTCGCCAAGGCGCCCGACCTCGCCGACCTGGTCGCGGACGGCTCGGTGCGGGTCCACATGATCGGGCACCTGCAGCGCAACAAGGTCAACCAGGTCCTGGCCACGGCCACGGGTGTCGAGTCGGTCGACTCGCTCGCGCTCGCCGAGGCGCTCGCGAGCCGGTGCGCGCGCGAGGGCCGCACGCTCGACGTCATGGTGCAGGTCAACGTGTCGGGCGAGGAGTCCAAGGCGGGCGTGGGGCCCGACGACGCCCCGCACCTCTCCCGTCAGGTCGCCGCCCTGGAGGGTCTTCGCCTCACGGGGTTCATGACGATCGGGGCGAACTCGCCGGACACCGCGCTCGTGCGCGCCGGGTTCGAGCGGCTGCGCGGGATCCGTGACGAGGTGCTCGCGAGCGGTGCCCCGGGGACCGGTGAGGCACGCGAGCTGTCGATGGGCATGAGCGGCGACCTCGAGGCGGCGATCGCCGAGGGCGCGACGATCGTGCGCGTGGGGACCGCGGTGTTCGGGGCGCGTGCCGGCACCATACCCGTCGCCTGACCGGCACGGGCACGGCCCGGGCACGGCCCGGGCACGGCCCGGGCACGGCCCGGGCACGGCCCGGGCACGGCCCGGGCACGGGACCGGCCCCTGTCAGGGACCGGTCCCACGCCCGTGCGGGGCGCCCTTCGGCTACGACGTCGTGACCTGCTGCAGGTGCGCCAGGACGACGGCTTCGACGGCGCTGCGCGTCCCCAGCACGGCACGGTCGACGCGCGGCATCTGCTCGGCGTGATAGTTGGGTGCGTCGGCCGACCAGTGCACGATCGCGTTGCCGACCAGCACGTAGCCGTTGTACCCCTCGGTCACCCAGTAGGCGTCGGCGGAGAGACGCGCGTCCTGGGCGAACGAGGGGAAGGTCACGGTGGTGTCCGCGGTGCCCGAGACCTCGACGCTGATCGGGTCCCCGGCGCTGACGTAGTCGATCGTCACGGAGGGGCACGACGACGCCCGGTCATGGACGACCGCGTACGCGGACTCGGCCGCGGCCGCGTCGGTGAAGAGGTGGGCTTCCTGCTGGATCCGCCCACCGGGGCTCATGGTGTCCTGCAGGGCGTAGCCCCCGGTGCCGAGTCCCGCGAGGATCGCCGCGATGTCGCAGTCTGCCGGGGACCGGGTGTTCGCCGGGGGCACCCGGGGCTCGTCCCGAAGGATCGTCATGACGTTCCCCTGGATCGCGGGGATGCCGCTGAGGATCCCGGCTTCCGGCAGGAGCAGGGACCGGATCGCGGACGGGTCGATGTGAGGTGGCGCAGGCGCCACGACGGACGCTCCCAGCTCGGCGGTCACCTGCGCGACGTCGTCCCCTGCCGAGGGCACGGTGATCGTCCCGGCCGTCTCGACGGGACCTTCGCTGTCGGCGGGCGCCTCGGTCGCGCACGCTGCGAGGGTCGCGCCGAGGACCAGCACGAGGCCCGCCCTCTGCGTGGCCCGGCCGAAGGTCGTGGCGGGCCCTGCTCCGACCGATGGACGACGGTGTGCTTCCATGACTCCCCCAGAATGTCCGGACGTCACCGCGTGGCGCGGTGAGATGTCCCCATTCTCGACCGTAGGACACGCGTACCGCATGGCGGCCCGATAACGATTCAGCGCCCAATGCCGCGATCCGACCTTCCGGCCGTCCGCTTCCCGGGTCCCCCCTCTGACCAGGGTCGTCGTGCGACCGGGCGCCTAGCCCCCCAGCAGCTCGAGCGCGCGGCGCACGCCGGGCGCCCCGGCCCCGCGCAGGGCCTCGCGGGCCTCGTCGGGGCCGACGCTCGCGAGCAGCATGACGAGCGCGACGTGGATCTCGCCGCCCGCCCGTGCGAGGACCTGCTCGCACTCGTCGGTGCCGAGTCCCGTGGCCTGCACGAGCATGCGCACGATGCGTGCCCGCAGCTTCTGGTTGGTCGGGCGAACGTCGATCATGAGGTTCGAGTAGGTCTTCCCGAGCCGGATCATGGTCGCGGTCGAGAAGGTGTTGAGGACGAGCTTCTGCGCGGTCGCGGCCTTCATGCGGGTCGAGCCCGTGACGACCTCGGGGCCCGTGTCGAGGAGGATCGCGACGTCGACGCGCGAGGCGAGGCGCGCCTGCGGGTTGGCGCTCACGAGCACGGTCGCGGCGCCCCGCTCGGCGGCGACGTCGAACGCACCGCCGACGTAGGGGGTACGTCCGCTGGCCGCGAGGCCCACGACCAGGTCGCCTGCGCGCACGCCGTCGGCGTCGCGCCGTCCGAGCTCGACGTCGTCCTCGGCTCCTTCGACGGCGAGCATCATGGCGCCGGCGCCGCCTGCGAGGTGCGCCTCGAACCACTCGTCGCCCACCCCGTAGGTGGGCAGCAGCTCGACCGCGTCGAGGACGCCGAGGCGTCCCGAGGTGCCGGAGCCGAAGTAGTGCACCTTGCCGCCGCCGCGCAGCGCGGCCACGGCCAGGTCGACGGCCGCGGTGATGTGGTCGGCCTCGGCCCGGACGGCGTCGGCGACGCCCGCGTCCTCGTCGGTGATGCGGCGCACGACCTCGGCCGTGGGCAGCAGGTCGATGTCCGTGGTGCGCGGGTTGCGCTCCTCGGTCGGCGACGCGAGCCGGAGCACCTCCTGCCAGTCCTCGGCGGAAGCGTGTCCGGCCGCGCGGTCCACATGGGCGGCGGGTCGGGTGTCGGTCATCGGTGCGTTCCCTTCGGCATCGGGGCGAGCCCGAACGGGGTGTTGGCCAGCACGAGCCGGCGGATGGGCCCGGTGAACGCGGGCCAGACGAGCGGGGTGGGGGGCGTGAGCGAGCCGAGGACCGCGGCGCGGCGGGCGCCGGTCGAGCGGCGGCGCTGGACGCCCTTGGCGGTGCCTGCGACCCCGTGCGCCGACAGGAAGCCGAGGAGCGCGAACAGGTACGCCTCCTTGGCGTCGATCGGCATGCCGAGCTGGTCGGCCGTGAGGAGCTCGCAGCCCTCGGGCAGGTAGGCGCGGAGACGGGCGAGCAGCGTCGGGTTGTGCGCGCCGCCGCCCGAGACGACGACGCGGCGCACCTCGCGCTGACGGTCGACGTCGGGGTCTGCGTCGGGGTCGGCCCCGGGGCGCCGGTCGGCGGACGTGCTCTGGGCGACCGTGAGGAGACCCTCCGCGATGGTGACCGCGGTGAGCTCGGTGAGGGTCGCGACGAGGTCGGGCCCCGTGAGGTCGGGGCGCACGGACGCGAGCTTGCGCGGCACGTAGGTCGCGTCGAACAGCTCGCGGCCGGTCGACTTGGGGGCCTTGGCCGCGAAGTACGGGTCGTCGAGCAGGGCGCGCAGCGCGGCCTGGTCCACGGTCCCGGCGGCGCCCAGGGCTCCGTCGCGGTCGAACGGCTCGCCCGTGAGCCGGCGGGCGGTGAGGTCGATGAGGCAGTTGCCGGGTCCGGTGTCCCACCCGGTCACGGGCGCCTCCACCTCGCCGACGAGCGTGACGTTCGCGATCCCGCCGATGTTGAGCGCAGCGCTCAGCCCGGCCGGCGCGCCGTCGGGCGACTGCGGGTCGCGGCCGAGCCACAGCGCGTCGAGCACGCTCACGAGCGGCGCTCCCTGGCCGCCCGCGGCGATGTCGGCGACGCGGAAGTCGCTGATGACGGGCCGCTTGGTGCGCTCCGCGATCCAGGCGGCGTTGCCGAGCTGGAGGCTGCCGTGCGCGCGGGCGCCGACGACCCAGTGGTAGAGCGTCTGCCCGTGCGACGCGACGAGGTCGACGTCACCGCCTGCGACGTCGTCGATGGCCTGGCGTCCGGCCTTGCCGAACTCCTGCCCGATGAGCGTGTCGAGCTGCGTGACCTCGCCCATGTCGACCGCGGCGGGCGGCAGCGCCTTGAGGATGCGTTCGCGCAGCGCGGCGGGCCACTCGTACTCGGTGTGCCCGAGGGGCCGCATGCGCAGGACCCCGTCGGGCCCGAGGTGGAAGTCGGCGGCGGCCGCGTCGATCGCGTCGACCGACGTGCCGGAGGACAGGCCGAGGACGATCATCGGGTCACCTCCGAGGTGAGCGCGGTCAGCTGCCCGACGGCGGCGCGCGCGTTCGCGCGTCCGGTGCCGCAGGCGACGACGACGGTGGTCCGGTCCCCGAACCAGGCGGGGACGGCGTCGGGGAAGCCGGTGTGGATCGCGACGAGGCCCGGCCGCGCGGCGCGCAGGGCGTCGAGCATGCCTGCCTCGCGGCTGCCCGGGACGGGCTCGCGCGTCACGACGACGAGCGGTCGCTCGGTGGTGGCCGAGATCGTGGCGAGCACGCCCTCCCACCCGGCCGGGTCGGAGAAGGAGTGGAGGGTCGTGTCCGGGAAGGCCGCGACGAGCGCGGTCTGGACGTGCTGGGCGGTGCGCCCGGCGGCGTGGTCGAACCGCTGACGCAGGTCGACGACGTCGGGCGCGGGGCCTGCCGGGTCGAGGTGCGTGGCGGGTCCGTGGACACGCACGGCACGCTCGGCGGCCTCCTGCCCGACGGCGGCGAGCGCCTCGAGCGCGGCCGTCGCCTCCGCGGGGCCACAGGTCGTGCCGGCGGACGCCTGGCGCTCGCGCACCCGGCGCACCGTGCGTGCGGTGCGGGCCGCGGACGCGCGGAGCCGCTCGATCGTGACGCGGCCGTCCTCGACCGCGGCGAGGAGCGCGGCCTGCGCCTGGCGGAACAGCGCCTCGTCGTCGCGGCCGACGGTCGTGCCGAGGCACAGCAGGTCGGCGCCGCCCTCGATGGCCTGGACGGCGACCTCGCCGATCCCGTCACCGCCCGTGACGGCACCCATGTCGAGGGCGTCGGTGATGATGGGGCCCTCGAAGCCGAGCTCGCGCGCCAGGACGGCCGCGGCGGGCTCGAGCGAGACAGGTCGAGGACCGATCGCGGGAACCAGCAGGTGCGCCGTCATGATCGAGTCGATGTCGACGTCGGGCTCGAAGGCCCGCACGAACGGCGGCAGGTCGCGCTCACGGATCGTGGCGAGCGGGTCGTCGACCACGGGCAGCGACAGGTGGGAGTCCACGTCGGTCGCGCCGTGCCCCGGGAAGTGCTTGCCGCACGCCCCGACGCCCGCACGGTGCAGGCCCTGGACGAACGCGGCGCCGTGCCGGGAGACCAGCCCGGGCGTCGCGCCGAACGCACGGACGCCCACGACGGGGTTCTCGGTCCGGGAGTTCACGTCGAGCACCGGGGCGAGGTCGAGGTCCACCCCGGTCGCGGCGAGGAGCCGTCCGAGGGCGAGCGCGACCCGCTCGGTGAGGTCCTCGTCGTCGACCGCCCCGAGGGCCGCGGCCCCCGGGATGCTCGACCCCGTGACGGCCTCGAGGCGGCTGACGTCCCCGCCCTCCTCGTCGATCGTGATCAGCAGGTCGGGCGAGACCTCGTGGAGGTGGGCCGAGAGCCTGGCGGTCGTGGCGACGTCGGGCGTGTTGTACGCGAAGTAGACGACTCCCGCGAGCCCCTCCTCGCAGGCCGCGAGGAGCCAGCCCGGGGCGTCGGTCCCCGTGAAACCGGGGAGCAGGACGCCGTTGACGGCGCGCAGCGCGTCGTGGTGCACGGTGGTCATCCCTTCACCGACCCAGCGGTCAGGCCGGAGGACAGGTTGCGCTGCACGAGGACGAAGAAGACGATCACGGGCAGCGTGATGAGGGTCGAGGCAGCCATGACGGCGCCCCAGTCGGTCGTGTTCTCGCCGAAGAACTTCTGCAGACCGATCGGCACGGTGTACTTGGCCGACTGCTGCAGGAACGTCAGGGCGAAGATGAACTCGTTCCACGCGGTGATGAAGGAGAAGACGCTCGTGGCGACCACGCCGGGGGCGACGAGCGGCAGCAGGATCTTCCAGAACATGCGACCCCACGAGGCGCCGTCGAGGTACGCGGCCTCCTCGAGCTCGACCGGGACGGCCGCGACGAAGCCGCGCAGCATCCAGATCGCGAACGACAGCGAGAAGGCGATGTAGACGATCGTCAGCCCGAGGAGCGAGTTCAGCATGCCCAGCGTGCGCATCTGGAGGAACAGCGGGATGACGAGGGCCTCGAGCGGCACCATCTGCACCATGAGGACGAGCACGAGGATCGACTTGCGGAAGCGGAACGTGAAGCGGCTCACGGCGACCGCTGCGAGCAGCGCGAGCACCGACGAGAACACGACCGCGCCGATCGCGACGACGATCGAGTTGCGCAGGTAGTGGCCGAACCCGCCGTCGTCGATCACGGTCACGAAGTTGTCCCACGTGACCCCGGCAGGCAGGATCCGCGCGCCACGCGTCGCGGCCTCGGGGTCGATCGCCGAGGAGAACATCCAGTACGCGGGGAACAGCGCGAAGGCGAGCAGCGCGACGATGCCGACGACCTTGCCCGCGGTGGGCAGGGGACGCTTGCGCGCCTTGACCCGCAGGAGCTGCGGGGGGCGCGGGGCGAGCGAGGCACGGTCGTCGGTCGCTCCGCCCCCGGAGCCACCGGCCGCGGACGGGGTGCTGGACGGGGTACCGGTCAGGGCGCTCACAGCTCCTCCTCCTTGAACAGGGTGCGCATGTACACGACGGTGATACCGAGCAGGATCAGGGTGAGCAGCACGGCGATCGCCGATCCCATCCCGTACTTGCCCTGCGCGAAGGACTGGATGTACGACCACACGCCGAGGTTGAAGACCTCCTTGTTGCCGCCGTTGCCGCCGGGCATCAGGTAGATCTGCGTGAAGACCTTGAAGTCCCAGATGGTCGACAGGATCGTCACGACCGCGAAGACAGGGCGCAGGATCGGCGCGGTGATGGTCCAGAACCGGCGCCAGGGCGTGGCCCCGTCCATCATCGCGGCCTCGTGCAGCTCCTTGGGGATCGTCAGCAGTCCCGCGAGGACCGTGATCGCCACGAAGGGGAACCCGTGGTGGACGACGTTGAGGGTCGCGATCGCGTAGAAGCTCAGACGCTCGGTGAACCAGTTCGTGGTCGCCGGGTCGATGAGACCGACCGAGTCGAGCACCGAGGAGACCAGACCGTTGAGCGGGTCGAAGATCCAGATCCACACGTACGTGCCGGTGATGGCCGGGACGGCCCAGGCGACCATGATCGCCGTCGAGCAGACCGTGCGCCAGAGCGTCCCGAGGTTGTTGAGGAACAGCGCGACGGCCGTGCCCAGGACCACCGTCAGGACCACGCACGCGACCGCGAAGCCGATCGTGTTGGGCAGGACGACGGTCCACAGGAACGAGTCGCCGAAGATCGCGGCGTAGTTGTCGAAGCCGACGTAGTTCGACTCGCCCGAGGCGATCTGCCGCAGGCCGTAGTCCTGCAGCGAGATCATCACGACGCGGGCCAGAGGCCACAGGAGCAGGACGCCGAGGACGCCGAGCGCGGGGGCCAGGAGCAGCCAGGGGCGCAGCGGCGACTTGTGGCCGAGCACGCCGTGCATGCCACGTCGGCCGACGCCGCGGCGCGGGCTGGAGGAAGGGGCCGGGGCCGGTGCCCGGCGCGTCAGCTGGTCGGCCGACGCGCCGGGAACCTGGTGCAGATCTGCCATGGGTTCGTCAGGACCCGAAGGTCTCGTTCATGTCGGCGGCCGCGGTGTCAGCGGCCTCCTTGACCGTGGCGCTGCCCGAGAGGATCGACTGCAGCATCGTCTCGACCGTCTTCTTGCCCTGGATCTGGCCGTAGAGCGGCGTCACCGGGACGGAGGCGCCGGCCTCGACCATCTGCTGGGCGAACGGTGCGACGAGCGGGTCGTTCTCCTCGATGACCTTCTCCAGGAGCGAGGTCTGGCCGGGGAAGTAGCCGGACTGGTTGCCCCACTCCTGCGCGAACTTGCCGGTCGTCATCATCTCGACGAACTCCCACGCGAGGTCCTGCTTCTCGCTGGCCGCGAAGACACCCAGGTGCGACCCGCCCAGGAACGAGTCCGACAGCCCCTCGGTCTCGCCCGGGATGGGGAACGCGCCGATCTTGTCGGCCATGTCCGGGACGTCCGTGAGGATCTTGCCCGGGGTCCAGCTGCCGGAGATCATCATGCCGACGTTGCCCTGCTCGAAGTTCGACAGGAGGTCGGTCTCCTTCCAGGTCGTCGCCGCGGCGGTCGACAGACCCGCGTCGGTCGCGAGGCCCGTGTAGAACTCGAGGCCCTTGACGGAGTCCGCGGAGTTGATCTCGGACGTCCAGGTGTCGCCGTCCTTGACGGCCAGGTCGCCGCCCGCACCCCAGATGAAGGGCATGGCGCCGTACTGGGAGTCACCGGCGATCGGGAAGGGGATGAGGCCAGGGTTGGCGGCCTTGAGCGTCTCGGCCGCGGCCTGGAGCTCGGCCCACGTCGTCGGGACGGCGATGCCGGCCGCCTCGAAGAGGTCCTTGCGGTAGACGACCGAACGCACCCCGGCGTACCAGGGCATGCCGTACTGCGCGCCGTCGAGCGTCGCGGACTCGACGAGCCCGGGGACGAGGTCCTCCTCGAGGCCCGCGTCCTTGATCCGGTCGGTCAGGTCGGACAGCGCGCCGACGTCGGCGAACTCTCCCGTCCAGGTGGTGCCGAGCTCGGCGACGTCCGGCGTGGTGTTGCCCGCGATGGAGGTCGTGAACTTGTCGTGGGCGCTGGCCCACGGCTGGAACTCGATCTGGAGGTCTGCGCCGGTCTCTTCCTTGAACGCGGTGGTGACCTCGTCGAAGAAGGCGTCCCCGTCGGGGTTGGTGCCCTCCATGATCCAGACGGTGAGGGTCTCGCCGGTGTGGTCGGCGGAGGCTGCGTCCCCCGTGGCCTCGCCGCCGCTGTTGTCCCCGCCGCCACACGCGGTGAGGCCGAGCGCCAGGAGGAGGGTGCCCGTGACGGCCACCGTGCTGCGTCGCTGCATGCCGTGACTTCCTTTCTGGTCGGCTGCCGCGTCGCGGCCAGCCGTTCGTCCCTGCGGACCTGATCGTTCGTGGGGGCGCCGGATCGTCGGCGCCCTTCGACTCTGAAACAAACTTACATCAGGTTGGGTGTTCGTGAAGATTACCGCCAAAGAGAGGCAGAGGGAAGCCGCTCGCGAAGTTGTGACCTGTTGGTGACCTCGGCCCGGCGGCACGTGCCGCCGCAGGCGGGGCCGGCAGTGGAGCCACCGGGCGAGGCCACGGGCCAGGTCGCCGAGCGAGACCGCCGGACAAGGCCACCGAGCTTGGCCGCCGGGCGCGGCAGGCCGGCGCCCGGCGACGACCCGACGGCTGCCACGTCACGGCACGCGCGCGGTCCACTCCTCGGTCCCGAACTTCGTGCGCACGAGCTCCTCGGCCTGCGCACGCTCGTCAGCGGTCACCGCGCCGTCGACCGTGCGGTACCGCGACCGGAAGTGCGCCTTGAAGGCCTCGATGACCTCCTCGCGCGCCATGCCCGTCTGCGAGCGCACGGGGTCGACCCGCTTGTTGGCGCTCTTGGTGCCCTTGTCGCTCATCTTCTCGCGACCGATCCGCAGGACCTCGAGCATCTTGTCCGCGTCGATGTCGTACGCCATGGTCACGTGGTGCAGCACCGCTCCCCCGCGCAGACGCTTCTGCGCGGCGCCCGCGATCTTGCCCGCCGGGGACGCGATGTCGTTGAGCGGCTTGTACGTGGCGTTCACGCCGACGTCGGCGAGCGCCCCCAGCACCCAGTCGTCGAGGAAGGCGTACGAGCGCTCGAAGCTCAGGCCCTCGAGGAGCGAGGCCGGCACGGTCAACGAGTAGGTGATGGTGTTGCCGGGCTCGACGAACATGGCCCCGCCGCCCGAGATCCGACGGACCACGGTGATGCCGTGCTTCGCGGCCCCCTCGGGGTCGACCTCGTTCTTGAGCGACTGGAACGACCCGATGATGACGGCGGGCGCGCCCCACTCCCAGATGCGCAGGGTGGGACCGCGCCGACCTGCGTCGAGCTCCTCGGTGAGGACCTGGTCGAGCGCGAGGTGCATCGCGGGCTGCTCGGGCCCCTCGTGGATGATCTCGAAGACGTGGTCGTCCCAGCCGGTCGCGTGACCGAGCGCGCGGCGCACGGCGATCGCGACGGCCTCGGGCGAGAACCCGACCATGGTGATGTCGTCCGTGAGGACGGCCTCGATCGCATGCGTCAGGTCGGCGACCGTCGACGTCTCGGGCAGCCCCGTCAGGGCGGCGTTGATGTCGTCGAGCGCGTCGTCGGGCTCGAGGAAGAAGTCTCCGCTCAGCGCGACGCGGGACAGCCTCCCCTCGTCGGTCTCGACGTCGACCGCCACGAGCTTGCCACCGGGAACCTTGTACTCGCCTCTCATGGTCTCCACGGTACGTGCCGCAGGACGAGGGTCGTCGCCCCTGGGTCGTCCGGGCCGACGGGCACCTGGTGACCTGGACCACACGCAGGAGTAGCCTCCAAGCAGCGGGGTCGCGCCCCGCGCCCGAGGAGCCGGCCGAGGACGTCGTCGAGGATCCGGCCGGGAGCCCGGTGCAGAGCGCGGTCGAGGGCCCTGCGGAGAGCCCGGTCGACGGTGCCGCGCGAGACCCAGGCGCGAGGTCGGGTGAACCTCCTGGCACTTTTCTCCGCAATGTGGCGCCGCTGTGAAACTTCATGCCACAATGAGGCGTGACCAGCACGCAGGACCCCGACCCCGCCCGCCCGGAGGCCCGTGCAGACGTCCCGGCGACGCCCACGGGCCCCTCCCGCTGGATCGTCGCGATCGACGTCGGCGGGAGCGGCAGCCGCCTCGTCGCGGCAAGGCACGACACCGCGACCGGCGCCGCCACCACGGCGCACCGTACGAGCCTCACCGGCCGCCCGGTCGCGATCGGCCCTGAGGGCAGCAACGTCGCCGAGGTCGTGCACGACCTCGGTGCGGCGTTCGTCGCCGCCTGGACCGAGACCCACGGCGAGCCTCCCGTGGTCGCTGCCGCCGCGGTCGGCGCGACGGGTGTCGCGACCCTCGTCCCGGACCCGGCCGTGATCCACGACGCGCTCCGCGCGAGCCTCGGGGCCGAGCGCACCGCGGTCGCCGCCGACGCCGTGACCGCCCACCTCGGCGCGCTCGGCGGCCGGGCCGGGGCCGTCGTCGCGGTCGGCACGGGCACGATCGCCCTGGGCACCGACCTCGCCGGGACCTGGCAGCGCGTCGACGGCTGGGGGCACCTCCTCGGCGACCTCGGTTCGGCGTCGTGGATCGGCGCCCACGGGCTGCGGGCGGCGCTCGCCGCGCACGACCGCCGGTCGACGGGCGGCTCGCGCCCGTTGCTCGCGGCCGCCACGGCGCGGTTCGGCCCCGCGCCGACCTGGCCCGCACAGCTCTACACACGGCCCGACCGCGCCCAGGTCCTCGGGTCGTTCACGCCCGACGTCGCGGCAGCCGCCGCCGCGGGCGACCCCGCAGCCGTGCAGATCCTCACCGAGGCCGGACGACACCTGGCCGAGTCGCTCGCAGCGGCCCTCGTCCCCGGGCTGCCACCGCTCGCCGCAGCCACGGGTGGCGTCCTGGCCGCAGGCCCGTCCCTGACGGGCGCCCTCGCGCGCCGCTTCGCCGCGCTGCGCCCCGACGCCGAGCTCGTCCCCTCCGCAGGCACCCCGCTCGACGGTGCGCTGCACCTGGCCCGGCTGCTCGCCGAGGGCGCGGGGAGCGCCGACGGCGCCGAGGGTGCAGGGAGCGTCGACGGCACCGCAGCGCTCGTCGCGCACGAACCGTGGCTGAGCCTGGGAGGCTATGGCCCGGAACCGGCGCCCGCACCCGACTCCGGCAAGCGAACCGCCAGCCACCCCGACAGCCACCCGGCACCGATCACAGGAGATCCGACATGACAGGTGATGGACTCGTCCGCATCCGGCAGGCCCTGCCGACCCTCCGCCCGGCCGAGGCCCGGATCGCGGAGGCCGTGCTCGCGGACCCGGTCGCCGTCGTCGGCTCCACGATCAACGAGCTCGCGGCGCGAGCGGGCGCCTCGCAGGCCACGGTCGTGCGGTTCTGCCGCGCGATCGGCTACGCCGGCTACCCCGAGTTCCGGATCGACCTCGCCCAGGCCACGTCGCGGCGCGAGATGGAGCTCGAGCGATCGAACGTCGCGCACGGCGAGATCAACGAGACCGACACGGCCGAGGACGTCGTCGCGAAGATCGCGTTCCACGAGGCGCGCACGATCGAGGAGACCGCGCGCATGCTCGACCTCGGCGCGCTCGAGCAGGTCGCTGCGGCGGTCGCGGCCGCGCCCCGGGTCGACGTGTTCGGCGTCGGGTCGAGCCAGCTCACCGGGCAGGACCTCGCGCAGAAGCTCCAGCGGATCGGGCTCGTGTGCTTCGCCGCGCCCGACCCGCACCTCCAGCTCCAGTCCGCGGCGCTGCTGCGCCCGGGTGCGGTCGCGATCGGGATCTCGCACAGCGGGCAGACGGTCGAGACCAACCACGCGCTCGGCATCGCGCAGGCGCGCGGGGCGACGACCGTCGCGATCACGAACTTCCCCGAGTCGCCCCTGGGGCAGGAGGCCGCCATCGTCCTGGGCACCACGGCGCGCGAGACGCAGTTCCGCTCGGGCGCGCTGTCGAGCCGCATCGCGCAGCTCGCGGTCGTCGACTTCCTGTTCGTCCGCGTGGCCCAGCGCCTGTACGAGCAGACCAGCGCCAACCTCAAGGCGACCTACGACGCGGTCCAGCCCCACCGGCTCGACGGGGAGCGCAAGGCCCGGGCATGAGCGTCTCCGCCGCGACGACGCGGGCCCTCGAGATCCGGACCGACCTCCTGACGCGGGTCGCCCAGGCGCACGACGCGTCGCACTACCTGCTGCGTCCCGAGGCGGTGGCCCGCGCCCAGGACGTGCCCGACGTCGTCGCGGCCTTCGCCGAGGCTCGTCGCCGCGGGCTGTCGGTCACGTTCCGCTCGGGCGGGACGAGCCTGTCGGGTCAGGCGTCGGGCGCAGGCCTGCTCGTGGACACGCGGACGCGCTTCACACGCGTCGAGGTGCTCGACGACGGCGCCCGCGTGCGCTGCCAGCCGGGCGTGACGCTGCGCTCGGTCAACGGGCGGCTCCTGCGTCACGGGCGGCGGCTCGGTCCCGACCCGGCGAGCGAGATCGCCTGCACGATCGGCGGGGTCGTCGCGAACAACTCCTCGGGCATGGCCTGCGGGACGGTCGACACCGCGTACCGCACGATCGAGTCGATGACCCTCGTCCTGCCCAGCGGGACCGTGCTCGACACGGGCGCCCCGGACGCGGACGAGCGGCTGCGCGCCCTCGAGCCTGCGCTGCACCGTGGTCTGGCCGCGCTGCGCGACCGGGTGCGTGCGAGCGCGTCGATGCGCGCCACGATCGCGCACCAGTACTCCATGAAGAACACCATGGGCTACGGCGTCAACGCGTTCGTGGACCACGACTCCCCCGTCAAGATCCTGGAGCACCTGGTCGTCGGGTCCGAGGGGACGCTCGCGTTCGTGGCGGACGTGACGTTCCGGACCGTGCCCTTGCTGCCCGCGGCGTCGACCACCCTCCTGGTCTTCGACGCGCTCGAGCACGCGACCGACGCCCTGGCGACGATCACCGCCTCGGGCGCGCGCGCGATCGAGCTGCTCGACGCGGCGTCGCTGCGCGTCGCGGCCGCCGACCCGCTCGCCGACGCCTCGATGCGGGCCTTCGCGACCGCGACGACCCAGACTGCCCTGCTCGTCGAGTACCAGGCCACGACCGCCGACGGCCTCGAACCGTTCGAGGAGGCCGCGCGTCGCGTCATCGGCGACCTCGATCTCGCGACGCCCGCCGACCTCACGCGCGACCCCGCGGCACGTGGGCGTCTGTGGCGCGTGCGCAAGGGCCTGTACACCGCGGTGGCCGGTGCCCGGGCGCCGGGCAGCACGGCCCTGCTGGAGGACCTCGTCGTCCCGGTCCCCGACCTCACCGCGACGGTCGGCGACCTGGGCGGGCTCTTCGTGCAGCACGGCTACGACGACGCCGTGACGTTCGGGCACGCCAAGGACGGCAACCTGCACTTCATGATCACCCCGCGCCTGTCCGACGACGGCGAGCTCGACCGGTTCGCGGCCTTCACCGAGGACATGGTGTCCCTGGTGCTGGACCGCGGCGGCTCGCTCAAGGCCGAGCACGGCACGGGTCGCATCATGGCGCCGTTCGTCCGTCGGCAGTTCGGGGACGACCTCTACGCCGTGATGCGCGAGGTCAAGGCGCTGTGCGACCCGACCGGCCTGCTCAACCCGGGTGTCCTCCTCACGGACGACGACGAGGCGCACCTGGCGCACCTCAAGCTCGTGCCTCCCGTCGGGAAGCCGGCAGCGGGAGACCTGGCCGAGGTCGTGGACCGGTGCGTCGAGTGCGGCTACTGCGAGCCCGCGTGCCCGTCGCGGACCGTCACGACGACCCCGCGCCAGCGCATCGCGCTGCTGCGCGAGATGGTCACGGCTCCCCCGGCAGAGCTCGCGGAGCTCGAGCGCGCCTACGAGTACTCGGCCGTGGACACGTGCGCCGTGGACTCGCTGTGCGTGACCGCGTGCCCGGTCGGGATCGACACGGGCAAGGTCATGAAGGTCCGCCGCGCGCAGCGGCACGGCGCAGTCGTCCAGCGCGCCGGGCGCGCGGCGGCCGACCACTGGGGCGGCACGGTCACCGGCCTGCGCGGGGCGCTCGGCGTCGTCGACCACCTGCCCACCCCGCTCGTGACCGCCGCCTCGAAGGTCGGGCGGGCCGTGCTTGGTGCGGACGTGGTGCCGCTCGTCGGGTCCGACCTGCCCGGACCGGGACCACGCCGCGTGGCGTCGGTCGGGGCAGGCGCGGACGCGTCGGTCGTCTTCTTCCAGTCGTGCATGGGCTCGCTCTTCTCCCCCGCCGAAGCCTCTCCCAGCCCGGGCGGCGTCGGCCCCGCGTTCCTCGCGCTGTGCGAGCGCGCGGGGATCACGGTCGCGATCCCCGAGGGGATCGCAGGACTGTGCTGCGGCACGCCCTGGGTCTCCAAGGGCCTGACCGACGGCGCCGCCGCGATGGCCGAGCGGACCTTCGACGCGCTCTGGGCCGCGACCGACGGCGGCCGCCTGCCGGTCGTCTCCGACGCGTCGAGCTGCACGCACGGGCTCGAGGGGATCGGCTCGCACCTGACCGGTGAGGCGCACGAGCGGTTCGAACGGCTACGTGTCCTGGACGCCGTGACGTTCGTGCGCAGCGACGTCCTGCCCGCGCTCGAGGCGAGCGGCCGCTCACCCCGGGCCGTCGGTTCGACGCTGGGCTCGCTCGTCCTGCACCCGACGTGCTCGTCGATCCACCTGGGGGTCGTCGGCGACCTCGAGGCGGTCGCGCGGGCGGTGGCCGACGACGTCGTGCTCCCGCTCGACGCCGGATGCTGCGGGTTCGCCGGCGACCGCGGCATGCTCCACCCCGAGCTCACCGCGGCGGCGACGCGCGCCGAGGCCACCGAGCTCACGGCCCACGCACGCGATCACGGTCCCGCTGACGCGTACGCGTCGAGCAACCGGACGTGCGAGATGGGGCTGAGCCGGGCGACGGGGCAGGACTACGTGCACGTCGTCGAGCTGCTCGAGGCGGCTACCCGGCCCTGACAGGTCCCCGCCCCCGACCGGTCAGGAGGAGCGCGACCCGGAGGTCACGCTCCTCCTGACACTGTGCACGCTGGCGTCCGGGGCGGGCTGCGGCGGTGGCGCAGGCTCAGCGCGGCTGCACGCCCGCGTGGATCAGCCCGTAGATCGCCGAGTCCGTCAACGCCTCCCAGGCGGCCTCGATCAGGTTCGGCCCGACGCCCACGGTCGACCAGGACGTCGCCCCGTCGGTCGTCTCGATGAGGACGCGCGTGATGGCGTCCGTCCCCTGCTCGGTGTCGAGGATGCGGACCTTGAAGTCGATCAGCTCGAAGGCCTCGATCTCCGGGTACACGCGACGCAGCGCGAGCCGCAGCGCGTGGTCGAGCGCGTTGACGGGGCCGTTGCCCTCGCCCGTCTTGACGATGCGCTTGCCGCCGGCGTGCAGCTTGACCGTCGCCTCCGCCGTCGCCTCGGTGCCGCGTCCCCCGGCCCGCTCGACGATCGTGCGCCAGCTCTCGACCCGGAAGAACTGCGGCCGCTCCCCCGCGATCTCCTCGCGCAGGAGCAGCTCGAACGAGGCGTCGGCAGCGTCGAACGTGTACCCGCGGGCCTCGGCGTCCTTGACGCGGTGCGTCACGCGCGAGAGCACGTCACCCTGGTCCGAGAGGTCGAAACCCATCTCGCGCCCCTTGAGCTCGATCGACGCGCGGCCCGCCATGTCCGAGATGAGCATGCGCATGTCGTTGCCGACGAGTGTGGGCTCGATGTGCTGGTAGAGGTCCGGGTCGACCTTGATCGCCGAGGCGTGCAGCCCGGCCTTGTGCGCGAAGGCGCTCGCCCCCACGTACGGCTGGCGCGCGTACGGCGAGATGTTGGTGATCTCGCTGATGGCGTGCGCGATGCGCGTGGTCTCCTGCAGGCCCCCGTCGACGAGCAGGCTCCGGCCGTGCTTGAGCTCGAGGTTCGCGACGACCGTGATGAGGTCCGCGTTCCCGGTGCGCTCGCCGTAGCCGTTGACCGTCCCCTGGACGTGCGCGGCGCCCGCCGCCACAGCGGCGAGGGAGTTCGCGACCGCGCAGCCCGAGTCGTTGTGCGCGTGCATCCCGAGCAGGGGGTCGCCCGCCTGGGCGTGCAGCCCGTCCGGGATCCCGACGGCGTCGCGCAGCTCCGTGACGATCTCGCCGACCCACTCCGGCAGCATGCCGCCGTTGGTGTCGCACAGCGCGACGACCTCGGCCCCCGCCGCGAACGCGGCCTCGACCGCCGCGCGCGAGTAGGCGGGGTCGAACCGGTAGCCGTCGAAGAAGTGCTCGGCGTCCAGCACGACGCGACGCCCCTCGGCCACGAGGAACGCGACCGTGTCGGTGATCATGGCGAGGTTCTCGGCGCCCGTGGTCCGCAGCGCACGCTCGGCATGGCGGATGTCGGACTTGGCGACGAGCGTGATCACGGGCGCCTGCGACGCGACGAGCGCCCGGACCTGCTGGTCGTCGGCGGCCCTGATCCCGGTCTTGCGGGTCGCGCCGAACGCCGCGAGGACCGCGTTCTTGAGCGTGAGCTCCTTCGCGGCACGGGAGAAGAAGTCCGTGTCCTTGGGGATGGCACCGGGCCAGCCACCCTCGATGAACCCGACGCCCAGCTCGTCCAGGAGCGGGGCGATCGCGAGCTTGTCGGCGACCGAGAGGTTCATGCCCTCCTGCTGCGCGCCGTCACGCAGGGTCGTGTCGTAGACGTGGAACGTCGAGGGTGCGCTCGCTGTGGCAGGAGCTACGGGGTTCACCTGGGAAGTCATCGTGCCGCTCTCTGGGGAGATCTCGGGGTCCAGCGGTGCCGCCTGGGCGAGACCACTCTAGGTGGATCGGGCGATCCGCTTCCGCGCTCGCCCGGAGGGTTCCTCGGTCCCACGCGCCGGGCGGTCGCTCTCGTGAAGCTCGTGCCCGGCGCTTCGATGCCCGACGGGGGTGGTGCCAGGCAACAAAAAAACCCCCCGAGGGTGCGGGAGGTTTGCGCGTCCGGTGTGATGGCCGGGCGCGCTACTCGATAATGAGGTGGGAGACGAGGTGTGTCACAGGACACATGCTGCCACAGCAGCCGCCAGGATGGAACGGTGTCCACGGACTGAGCACGCCACACGCACCGAGCGCCCGGAACAGCAGCCTGCAACGACAGGAGACGCACCATGAGCGACCCGAGCTTCCCTCCCCACGGCAACGTCCCGCCGTCCGGTTCGCCCGGTCACCCCCAGGGGGTGCCGCCCGCGATCCCGCCGGTGGTCCCACCCGATCCTCGCGCGGACTTCCCCGCCCCGCGCGAGCCCGTCAACCCGGCCGACCCGCGCCTCGCGGTCGAGGTCGGCCGCTTCTGGGCGGGCGCCGCCGCCACGGCGCTGGTGGCCGCGCTCATCGGCCTCGTGGCCGTGATCATCCTCGAACGGATCTTCTCGTTCACGCTCGTGCCACCGCCGGACATCTTCTCGACCGCCTCGCACCAGGCCGCGTTCGCGATCGACGGGGCGATCCTGGCCCTGCTCGCCGCGGGGCTGCTGCACGTGCTGATCCTCACGACCCCGCGTCCGCGGGCGTTCTTCGGCTGGATCATGGCTCTCGTGATCGTCGTCGTCACGGCCCTGCCGTTCGCCTGGACCACGGACACGACGTCGGCGGTCCTGTCCGGGCTCGTGAACCTGCTCATCGGGGTCGCGGTCTGGTCGCTGCTCGCGGGCGTCGCGGGCAGGACGATCGTGCGCCGCCCGGCCTGACCCGCGTTGAGCCGGCCTGCCCCGGGCCGACACGCCGAGTGCGGAGCACCTGTCGTCGATCGCGTCGATCGGCGACGGCTGCTCCGCACTCAGCGGGACGTCGGGAACCTCAGGCCAGGCGCGTCATCCAGCCGTGGCGGTCCGCCGCCCGGCCGTTCTGGATGTCGGTGAGCTCGCCGCGGATCGCCAGGGTCAGCTCGCCCGCCGCGCCGTCGGCGATGGTGTGGTCGAAGTTCGACCCGCCCAGGCGGCCGATCGGCGTGACGACCGCAGCCGTGCCGCACGCGAACACCTCGGTCACCGCGCCGGACCGGATGTCGGCCAGGAGCTCCTCGAGCGGGATACGCCGCTCGGTGACCTCGTGGCCACGGTCGTTGAGGAGCTGGATGATCGACGAGCGCGTCACGCCCTCGAGGATCGACCCCGTGAGCTCGGGCGTCTCGACCGACCCGTCCGCCTTGACGACGAACACGTTCATGCCACCGAGCTCCTCGAGGAACGTGCCCGTCGACGAGTCGAGGAAGCAGACCTGCTCGAAACCCTTCTCCTGCGCGAGCGTCTGCGGGAGCAGGCTCGACGCGTAGTTGCCGCCGCACTTGGCATCGCCAGTGCCGCCGGCACCGGCGCGGCTGAACTCGCGGTCGACCCAGATCGAGACGGGCTTCACGCCGCCCGAGAAGTACGGGCCGACGGGCGAGGCGATCACGAGGTACTCGGCCTCGAGCGAGGCCCGCACGCCGAGGAACGACTCCGAGGCGTACATGAACGGACGCAGGTACAGGCTCGCCTCCTCGCCGCTCGGGACCCACTCGACGTCGGTGCGCACGAGCGCGGTGATCGAGCCGATGAAGTCGTCGACCGAGAGCGCCGGCAGCGCCAGACGGTGCGCCGACCGGGCGAACCGGGCGGCGTTGGCCTCGGGACGGAACGTCCACACGGACCCGTCCTGGTGCCGGTACGCCTTGAGGCCCTCGAAGATCTCCTGGGCGTAGTGCAGCACCGCGGTCGCGGGGTCGAGCTGGAGGGGGCCGTACTTCTCGATGCGGCGGTCGATCCAGCCGTCGGTCGAGTTCCAGCTGATCCGGGCCATGTGGTCCGAGAACACGGTGCCGAACTTCGGGGCGGAGATCGCGGCCGCCCTGGCCTCGGGGGAGGTCGGGGTGTCCGAGGTGCGGATGTCGAAGAGCGCGACGAGATCCTCGGCCGAGGAAGCGGGCTGCGCTGTGAGGGGGGAAGTCATGTCATGGGCCTTTCACCTGGCGACCCGGGTGGGTTCCTCGCCTAGTTTTCCATGACCGAGCGCCCTTCGGCGCCCGCAGGGCGGGCGAGAACTCCCGGGCCTTCGACGAGGACGTGGGAGCGGTGAGGACGGCAGAGGGTGCGCGCCGCCGTCGGGCCCCTCAGCAGGGCGCGACGGCGACGCGACGGCAGGTCGGAAGGACCGATCAGCCGGCGACGCGGGCGGCGAGCTCGCGCCCCACCTCGGCCGTCGACCGTACTCGGCTCCCCCGCTCGGCGAGGTCCGCGGCGACCGCGGCCTCGACGCGCTGCGACTCCTCGGCGAGGCCGAGGTGGTCGAGCAGCATCGCGACGGACAGGACCGTGGCGGTGGGGTCCGCCTTGCCCTGGCCGGCGATGTCGGGAGCCGAGCCGTGCACCGGCTCGAACATGGAGGGGGCGGTGCGGTCGGGGTTGATGTTGGCCGAGGCCGCGAGGCCGATGCCGCCGGTGATCGCGGCGGCCTGGTCCGTCAGGATGTCGCCGAACAGGTTGTCGGTGACGATGACGTCGAATCGCGACGGGTTCGTCGTGAGGAAGATCGTGGCGGCGTCCACGTGCAGGTAGTCCGTGGTGACGTCGGGGAACTCGGCGTTGACGACCTCGACCGTGCGGCGCCACAGGTGACCGGCGTGGACCAGGACGTTGTGCTTGTGCACGAGAGTCAGGTGCTTGCGGGGGCGCGCCTGGGCGCGGGCGAACGCGTCACGCACGACACGCTCGACGCCGAAGGCCGTGTTCACGGAGACCTCGGTCGCGATCTCGTGGGGCGTGCCGACGCGCAGCGCCCCGCCGTTGCCGACGTAGGGGCCCTCGGTGCCCTCGCGGACGACGACGAAGTCGATCTCGCCCGGGTCCGCCAGCGGGGACCTCACACCGGGGTAGAGCTTGCCGGGGCGGAGGTTGACGTAGTGGTCCAGCGCGAAGCGCAGCTTGAGCAGCAGGCCGCGCTCGAGGACGCCCGACGGGACGGTCGGGTCGCCGATCGCGCCGAGGAGGATCGCGTCGTGCGTGCGGATCGCCGCGAGGTCCTCGTCGGTGAGGGTCTCACCGGTCGCGTGCCAGCGGCGCGCACCGAGGTCGAAGGGCGTCGTCGAGACCTTGACGTCGGTTCCCGAGAGGGCCGCCTCGAGGACCGCGAGGCCCTGCTCGACGACCTCGATACCGATGCCGTCTCCGGCGACCACTGCCAAGTCGATGTTGCGCGTCATGCCCGAACCGTACGCCCAGGGGTCAGCCCTCGGGACGCCCATCTCACAGCGTGGGCGGCTCGGGGGCCACGATCCGCGTCATCCCGCGGGCCGGGCGCTGCCGTCCCGACTGGTTGCGCTCCCATGCCGCCCTGGCCGGACCGCGCGACGCTCGATGGTGGTAGGAGCGGCACCGCGCGTCGACTTGCGCAAACGGCCAGAGTACGCAACTCTTAGGAAACTTTCCTAAGATGCTGGCAGAGAGGCCACCACGCCGTGTCCCGCACGCACGTCCCGGGGACCCCCGGGTTGCTCCGCACGATCAACGACCGCGCCGCGCTCGAGCTCCTGCTCGACACGGGACCCATGACCCGGTCGCAGATCGGAGACCTCACCGGCGTCTCCCGCCCGACATCCTCCCAGATCGTGGCGCGCCTGGAGTCGGCCGGGCTCATCGAGCCCACAGGGGCCGTCCAAGGAGCCCGCGGACCGCAGGCCGTCACGTACGCCGCACGCACCGACGTCGTCGTCGGGCTGGCCCTCGACGTCCTCCCCGGAGGAGTCCAGGCCCGCCTCGTCGACGCCCACGGCGCCGTCCTGGGCGGCGCAGAGGTCCCCACCTCGGACGACCGCACCGCGGTGGGCGACGTCCGCGCCGCATGGCACGCCGCCTGTGCCGACGCCCGCGTCCCCGTCGAGCGGGTCGGCGCGGTCGTCGCCGGGGTCCAGGCCGCGGCAGACCCGACGACCGGAGACCTCTGGCTCGTCGGCGACCTGCCGGGGTGGCCCCGCCTCGCCGTCCGCTCGCTCCTCGAGGAGGAGTTCGGCGTCCCCGTCCACATCGAGAACGACGTCAACCTCGCCACGATCGCCGAGCACGACGCGGGCCGGGGCGACGACGTGAGCTTCTCGCTGCTCTGGATCGGTGGTGGCATCGGCCTCGGGACCCTCATCGGCGGTCGGCTCCACCACGGGGCGACAGGTGCCGCCGGCGAGCTCGGCTACCTGCCCGTGCCCGTGACGGTCCGCGACTACGACGACCACTCGGTCAACCTCCAGGACCTCGTGGGAGGCCGCCGCTTCGAGGAACTCGCCGAGCGGTACGGCGTCCCCGGTGAGGGCTACACGGACTATCTCGAGGCCATGACCGCCGACCCGGACAGCCCGGCGGTGGTCGCGCTCGTCGAGGACTTCGGCCGCCGCCTCGCCGCGGTCGTCCAGCCGGTCGTCGCGGTCGTCGAGCCGCACCTCGTCGTCCTGAGCGGCCCGACGTGCATCGCAGGCGGGCAACGTCTCGCCGACGTGACCCGCAGCCACCTCATGGACACCGAGCAGGGCGTGACGGCGATCACCCCGCCCCTGGCCCTCTCGGACCCGGTCCTCCGCGGCGCCCAGGCGGTCGTCGCGGCCGACGTCCGCGCGCTCCTCCTCGACCGTGTCTCGGCCCACACCGCGGACCACGGCACGCACGGCGTGCCCGTCCAGACCGTGCGCGCAGCCACGGCGACCATCGGCGCTCCGGCGCCCTCTCACTCGGGGTAGCTCCTCTCGCTGCCCCGACGGGCGGTGGTCGCGGCCTGGGACGGCGACCACCGCTCACCCCCTCGCCCGTCGCCGGTCGAGCACAGCGCCCGACGGCGCCGCTCACCCCGGGCGCCGCACCCTCACCCGATCCCCGGGCGGCTCAACAGAGCCCGCACCTCGGTCGCCGTCGTGTCCCGTCCGTAGCCCGCGAGCTGGAACGACTCGGCGAACTCCCCGACCGCGCCGAGCCCCGCGGCGGAGACCGCGGCACGCATCTCCGGCTGGGTGTGCAGGTACGGCGACCAGTGCTCGAGGACGAACTCCCGCACCCTGTCCCAGTCGCCCACGGGCGGTACCTGGTCGAGCAGACCACGTTGCCACGGCGCGAACTCGAGGAACTGCGAGGCGTGGGCTGCGCAGGCGCGCAGCTTGGCCTCGATGGTGCTGCTCACGTCGACCACCACGTCGTGGCGGTGGTGCGCGAGCGCGTCGTGGTCGGGCATGAGCAGGCACACGGGAGGGGTCGCCAGGGCAGGCACGTCCGGCACGACGTTCGCCAGCCCGACGACGGCCACCGCCTCGCGCACGAGGCGCCCCGCTGCGCGGTTGTCGAGGTGGCCGGGGCACTCGTCGTGGAACGCGACGACCACGTCAGCCTGCCACCGGCGGATCCGGGCGACGACCTTCCGGCGCATCGCGACGCTCGCCTCGAGCTCGCCGTCGTGGGCGGAGAGGATCTCGTACTCCTGCACCCCCAGCTCCCGCGCCGCGGCGTACGCCTCGACGGCCCGACGGCGCGCAAGAGCCTTGCGTGGCATGGACCGGTGCCCGGCGTCACCGTTCGTCAACGACAGGAACTTCACGCCGTGGCCCGCCTGCGCGAGCTTCGCAGCGGTCCCGCCGACATACTCGTCGGGCTCGTCGGGGTGTGCCGCGACGACGAGGACCCGCAGCCTGTCGGCGAACAGGCCCGAAGCGGGCGCGAGCACGTCGGCCTGTGGCGAGGGGCTCATCGCTGCCGCGGGAAACGAAGCTCGAACCGCTCGCAGACCACAGGCATGTCGTCACGGAACTCCTGGCCCACGAGGACGCGCGAGAAGTACTCGCGGTGTCCCGCCCGCCACGAGTCGAGCGACCGGTCGTCCTCTCCCTCGGCCGCCGCGAAGTCGGCCGTGACCTCGTCGAACGGGACGACCTCGACCGACGTCGTGCGGATCAGGGCCCGAGGATGCCCGGCCCCGTCCAGGATGATCGAGAGCTCACCGACCTGCGGGAGCGGCACGTCGTCGTCGTACTCCCAGCGCGAGGACGAGGTCGCCGTCTTCTCCCCCGACAGCACCGCGGCGAGGAGTCCGTCGGCGAGCGCAGGATTGTCCCCGAAGGACCATGCGGGTGGCGGCACGGTCGCCGAGATCCCGAAGCCCGTCACCACACCGACCTTGCCCTCGCCCGCACGGACGCGCGCGGTCTCCCAGAACGCGAGGATCTCCTCGCCGCGCGGGTCGCTCTCGACCTCGACCGGGTTCTCCCCCGCGGACGCGTCCGAGGCGGCCCGATGCTCGTCGCCCTGGGCACCCTGGGGCGTCCGGTCGCTGCCCTTGCCCGTGCTGTCCGGTCCGCGGTCGTCGTGGTGGCTCATACGTCCATGGTGGACCACGGACACCCGGTGTGCCCGTCTTGTCGTGCTTTGGCCGACGGGGTGTCGCCGATTCCACCCGCCCCCTCCCCTCCCCGCCCGGGGGGAGGTCCCCCGCCGACGGTGACGGCCGTGCTCGCCGACGGTGACGGCCGTGCTCGCCGACGGTGACCGACCACCTCGCCGAGGGTGACCGTTTGGGTCGCCGAGGGTGACGCCGAGTACCGCTCCGCTCGCCTCCAGCACGTCCCCCTCAGCGAGCAAGTTCGTCACCCTCGGCGGGCACGTTCGTCACTCTCGGCAGTCCGGGCCGTCACCCTCGGCGGGCATGTTCGTCACCCTCGGCGAGCATGTTCGTCACCCTCGGCGAGCACGTTTGTCACCCTCGGCGAGCACGTTTGTCACCCTCGGCGACAGCGCCCGACGTGACGGGAGCGCCGGAGGTGGGCTGCGCCGTCGGGCGTCGGAGCGGCACGCCGGCGAGCGGCATGCGGGCGAGCGGCACGCCGGCGAGCAGCACGCGGGCGAGCACAACGCGGGCGAGCCGGACGCACGAAGGAGGGTGACCCGTCCTGCGCGATCGTGGTCGGGTCTGGCGGGAGGCGCCGGACCGGACGGAAGATCACGCAGGACGGGTCACCCTCCTCAGAAGGTCCGCCGCAGCGAGGCGGGGGTCAGCGACCGACCGAGCCCTCGGTGTAGTCGTCGTCGCCCGACTTGGCCCATGCGAACATCCCGCGCAGCTCGCGGCCCGTGGCCTCGATCGGGTGCGCCTCGCCCTTGGCGCGGAGCTCCTTGAACTCGGGGGCGCCCGCGTCCTGGTCGTCGATGAAGCGCTTCGCGAAGGCACCGTTCTGGATGTCTCCGAGGACGGCCTTCATGTTCTCCTTGACCCGCGGGTCGATGACCCGGGGGCCCGAGACGTAGTCGCCGTACTCGGCCGTGTCGGACACCGACCAGCGCTGCTTGGCGATGCCGCCCTCCCACATGAGGTCCACGATGAGCTTGAGCTCGTGCAGGACCTCGAAGTAGGCGATCTCCGGCTGGTAGCCGGCCTCGGTCAGCGTCTCGAAGCCGTACTGGACGAGCTGCGACACACCACCGCACAGGACGGCCTGCTCACCGAACAGGTCGGTCTCGGTCTCCTCGGTGAAGGTCGTCTTGATGACGCCGGCGCGCGTGCCGCCGATCGCCTTCGCGTACGAGAGCGCGATGTCCCACGCCTGGCCCGACGCGTCCTTCTCGACGGCGATGATGTCGGGGATGCCACGGCCCGCGACGAACTCACGACGCACGGTGTGGCCCGGCGCCTTGGGGGCGACGAGGATGACGTCGACGCCCTCGGGAGCCTCGATGTAGCCGAAGCGGATGTTGAAGCCGTGCGCGAACGCGAGCGTCTTGCCGGCAGCCAGGTTCGGCTTGATCTCGTCGTTGTAGATCGAGCGCTGGTGCTGGTCCGGCGCGAGGATCATGATGAGGTCGGCCCACTGGGCTGCCTCTGCGACGGTCTTGACCTCGAAGCCCTCGTCGGTCGCCTTGGCGATCGACTTGGACCCTTCCTTGAGGGCGATGACGACCTGGACGCCCGAGTCGCGGAGGTTCTGGGCGTGCGCGTGCCCCTGGCTGCCGTAGCCGACGACCGCGACCTTCTTCTGCTGGATGATCGAGAGGTCGGCGTCGTCGTCGTAGAAGAGCTCTGCCACGGTGTTACTCCTTGGGTTCTTGAGGTGATGACGAACACGATAGTTCGACGTCGGTGGGCAACGTGGGGGTGTCCACCGGGATGGACTGGGTCAGGCGGACCGGTGGGCGCGGTCGAGCGCCCGGTCGGTGATGGAGCGGGCACCACGGCCGACGGCCACGGTGCCGGACTTGACGATCTCACGGACGCCGTAGGGGTCGAGCGCACCGAGGAGCGCGCTCAGCTTCTCCGGGGTGCCCGTGGCCTCGATCGTCACGGCGTCGGGGACGACGTCGACGACCTTGGCGCGGAACAGCTCGACGACCTCGAGGACGCCCGTGCGGTTCGCCCCGTCGGCGCGGACCTTGACGAGCAGGAGCTCACGCTGGACCGACGACGCCTGGTCGAGCTCGACGATCTTGATCACGTTGACGAGCTTGTTGAGCTGCTTCGTGACCTGCTCGAGCGGGTTCTGGTCGACGTCGACGACCACGGTGATGCGCGAGATCTCCTCGTGCTCCGTGGGGCCCACGGCGAGCGAGTGGATGTTGAACGCGCGGCGGGCGAACAGACCCGCGACGCGCGTGAGCACGCCGGGCTTGTTCTCCACGAGCACGGAGAGGGTGTGTCGGGACATGGTTGCGGCTCTCCCCGGTCTCAGTCTTCGCGGTCCCACGCGGGCGAGATGCCGCGTGCGTACTGGATGTTGTCGTTGCTCACGCCCGAGGCGACCATGGGCCACACCATCGCGTCGCGCGAGACGTTGAAGTCGACGACGACGGGCCGGTCGTCGATCTCCATGGCGCGCTTGATCGCGGCGTCGACCTCGCCCTTGGACTCGACCCGGATGCCCTCGCAGCCGTAGGCGTCGGCGAGCTTCACGAAGTCGGGCACGCGCTGCGTCCCGCGGCCCGTGTGCAGGTCGGTGTTGGAGTAGCGGGACTCGTAGAACAGGGTCTGCCACTGGCGGACCATGCCGAGCGAGGAGTTGTTGATCAGCGCGACCTTGATGGGGATCTCGTTGATCGTGCAGGTCGCGAGCTCCTGGTTGGTCATCTGGAAGCAGCCGTCGCCGTCGATCGCCCAGACGGTCTTGTCGGGCTGACCGACCTTGGCGCCCATCGCGGCCGGGATCGAGTAGCCCATGGTGCCGAGCCCGCCGGAGTTGAGCCACGTCTTGGGGTGCTCGTAGCGGATGAACTGGGCGGCCCACATCTGGTGCTGGCCGACGCCCGCGACGTAGATCGAGTCGGGGCCGGAGATCTCGCCCAGGCGCTGGATGACGTGCTGCGGGGCGAGGTGGCCGTCCTCGGGCTCGGAGTAGCCCAGCGGGTACGTCTCGCGCCAGTCGTCGATCTGGTGCCACCAGGCACCGAGGTCCGGCTGTCCCTTGGCCGCGTGCTCCCGCTCGAGCTCGGGCAGCAGGTCGGAGATGACCTCGCGCAGGTCGCCCACGATCGGGACGTCGACGTCGCGGTTCTTGCCGATCTCGGCGGGGTCGATGTCGGCGTGCACGATCGTGGCGTGCGGCGCGAAGCTCGACAGGACGCCCGTGACGCGGTCGTCGAAGCGCGCGCCGAGGGCCACGATGAGGTCGGCCTTCTGGAGCGCGGCGACCGCGGGGACCGTGCCGTGCATGCCGGGCATGCCGAGGTTCTGCGGGTGCGAGTCGGGCAGTGCGCCGCGGGCCATGAGCGTGGTCACGACGGGGGCGCCCGACAGGTCGACGAGCCTGCGCAGCTCGGCCGAGGCGTTGGCACGGATCGCGCCGCCGCCCACGTACAGCACGGGGCGCCTGGCGCTCGCGAGCAGGCGTGCGGCCTCGCGGATCTGCTTGGAGTGCGGCTTGGTCACGGGGTGGTAGCCGGGCAGCTGCAGCTCCTGCGGCCACGAGAACGTGGTGCGCGCCTGCATCGCGGACTTCGCGATGTCGACGAGGACGGGCCCGGGGCGCCCGGTCTGGGCGATGTGGAAGGCCTCGGCGATGACGCGCGGGATCTCGTCGGGGTCGGTGACGAGGAAGTTGTGCTTGGTGATCGGCAGGGTGATGCCGACGATGTCGGCCTCCTGGAAGGCGTCGGTCCCGATCAAGGAGGCGCCGACCTGGCCCGTGATGGCCACGAGCGGGATCGAGTCCATGTTGGCGTCGGCGATGGGGGTGACGAGGTTCGTCGCGCCGGGGCCCGACGTCGCCATGGTCACGCCGACGCGGCCGGTCGCGTGGGCGTAGCCCGACGCCGCGTGGCCGCCACCCTGCTCGTGGCGCACGAGGATGTGGCGGAGCTTCTTGGAGTCCATGAGGGGGTCGTACGTCGGCAGGATCGCGCCGCCGGGGATGCCGAAGACGACGTCCACACCTGCTTCCTCGAGCGAGCGGACGATCGACTGCGCGCCCGTCACCTCCTCGGGCCCGACGGCGAGGCTCGTCGTGCGCTCGCCCGTGACCGAGGCGCGTGCTCGGCTCTCGGGGCGGGCGGCGAGGCTCGCGGGGGACGGGGCTGGCTTCGGCGCCACGGCCTCGCCGGCGGGCGCGGGGGCGCTCGGCGTCGGCGGGGCCGGGTGGGGACCCTGGACCATCGGTATCTCCTGTTTCTCGGTGGCGACTGGCTGCCACCGGCTGGATCGAGCTCACCGTGGTGGTGCTGGTACTTCTGGTGCTCTCCGTGCTGTTCTGCCGCGGGGTGGTGCGGTCCGGTGACCGGCTCCGGAGCGGGGTGTGCCCGGAGGGGGTGGTCATGACGGTCGTGGTCGTGACATGAAAAAACCCCTCGTACCCGGTGAGGGCTGTTCGAGGGGTGAGCGCGCTGACGAGACCTGGGAGCTTGGCCTCAGCCGGCGCGCTCAGGAAGTACTACGAGAAGGATCGTCTGCACGTTGTGCACACTACGCCCTCGATCGGGCGATGTCATGCGTCGGGCCGGACGTCTCAGGGACTGGGACGTCCGGCCCGGCAGCGGTGGCCCGGCCGGGTGCACGGGGGCAACCGGCGAGCCGTCCGGGTCCGCGACCCGTCCGTCCGGGGCAATCCAGTAGGGCCGGAGCCCCTACACCAGGCACCATGGACCCATGACCACCACGATCGAACGACTGACCGCCGACCTCACCACCGCCATGAAGGCCCGCGACGAGTTCGCGAAGAACACCCTGCGCCAGGTCATCGGCGCCGTGCGCACCGCGGAGAAGTCGGGTTCGACCGCGCACGAGCTCTCGGAGTCCGAGGTCCAGACCGTCCTGGCCGCCGAGGTCAAGAAGCGTCGCGAGAGCGCGCAGATCTACACCGACGCCGCCGCGACCGAGCGCGCCGACAACGAGACGGCCGAGGCCGACTTCATCGAGGCGTACCTGCCCGCGAGCCTCACCCCGGCGCAGCTCGGCACGCTCGTGGCCGACGCGATCACCTCGACCGGCGCCTCCTCCATGAAGGACATGGGCAACGTCATGAAGACGGCCACGGCCGCCGCGGCCGGGATCGGCCGGGTCGACGGCAAGGCGCTGTCGCAGGCCGTCCGTCAGGCGCTCGGCGCGCTCTGACCCCTCTCCGCCCCTCCTGCCCGACGGCGCCGCCCGCCCTGGGTGCGCCCGTCGCGGCGGGCTCTCGGGTGCGTCGGGACGAGCGGCCCTGGCGTCGGGACGAGCGGCCCTGGCATCAGGTCCGCTCTGACAGGTCGCGCAGCGGCTCAGTCGCGCGCCTGCCACGTGCAGATGCACGCCTCGTTGCCCTCGACGTCCGCGAGCACCCAGAACGCCGGGGCGCGGGAGTCGGAGACCAGGTGACCGCCCGCCGCGATGGCCGCGGTGACACGCGCCTCGGCCTGGTCGTGCGGGACGGAGACGTCGAGGTGGATGCGGTTGCGCTGGGGCCGCGGTGCGTCCATCTGCTGGAACCAGACCGCCGGGCCGTAGCCCGCGGGGTCGCCGAGCCCCAGGCCCTCGTCCTCGGACGGCCCGTCGACGTAGCCGAGCACGGCCCGCCAGAAGGGGCGCACGGCGGGCCGGTCCAGGGCGTCGACCGCGATCTCGACCTCGACCAGCCCGTCGGTCTCGGCCGGGTGCTCGAGCTCCTTGGCGACGAGGGAGATCCGCCGGGCCAGGGTCACGTCGCGCCGGCTCAGCCCGCCCACGTCGTGCGACGACAGCCGCACGGTGACGGTGGCGTAGCGCAGGTCGACGTCGGGGTGGTGGTTCATGCCCTCGGCGAGCTCGCCGATCGCGTCGATCAACTCGACCCCGGCCGTGAACGAGTCGGTCCGGAAGCGGGCCTGCGCGGTGCCCAGGACGACGCGCCAGTCCTCCACCCCGTCGCTGTCGTGGAACTGTCGGGCGGTGATCGCGTCGCTCATGGCTGCTGCTCCGGTGCGGTTCGGCGCGGACGGTGGGCGTTCCTCGTCCACTATCCCGCAGCCCGGACCGCGTCGCCAGCACTCGCGACCTCGGGGGCCGAGCACGAGGTCGGGGTCGTTCCGTCCGCCGGGACGGCCCGACCCCGTGCTCGACCGCGTGCGGTCCCTACTCGAGGATCGCACCGCGCGAGGCCGACTGGACGAGCTTGGCGTACTTGGCGAGAACCCCCCGGGTGAACGTCGGGGCGAGTGGTACCCACCCTTCGCGGCGGGCCTCGAGCTCGGCCGGGTCGACCAGCAGGTCGAGCGTCTTGCGTGCGACGTCGAGGCGGATCCGGTCGCCGTCGCGCACGAACGCGACGGGTCCGCCGTCGACGGCCTCGGGCGCCACGTGTCCCACGCACAACCCGGTCGTCCCGCCCGAGAAGCGCCCGTCGGTCAGGAGCAGCACGGTCTTGCCGAGCCCGGCCCCCTTGATGGCTCCCGTGATCGCGAGCATCTCGCGCATGCCGGGCCCGCCCTTGGGCCCCTCGTACCTGATGACGACGACGTCGCCGTCCGTGATGGTCCCGTCCTCGAGGGCGTCGAGCGCCGCACGCTCGCGCTCGAACACGCGAGCCGTGCCCTCGAAGACGTCGGAGTCGAAGCCGGCCGACTTCACGACGGCTCCCTCGGGGGCGAGCGAGCCGCCGAGGATCGTGATGCCGCCGGTGCGGTGGATGGGGTTGTCGAGGGCGCGCAGGATCTTGCCGTCAGGGTCCGGCGGGTCGATCTCCGCCAGGTTCTCGGCGACGGTCCGGCCCGTGACGGTCAGCGCGTCACCGTGGATCAGGCCCGCGTCGAGCAGCGCCTTCATGACCACGGGCACACCGCCGATGCGGTCGACGTCGTTCATCACGTAGCGGCCGAAGGGCTTGAGGTCGCCCAGGTGCGGGACCTTCGCGGCCACGCGATCGAAGTCGGCCAGGGTCAGGTCGACCTCGGCCTCGTGCGCGATCGCGAGGAGGTGGAGCACCGCGTTGGTCGATCCGCCGAACGCCATGACGACCGCGATGGCGTTCTCGAACGCCTCCTTGGTCATGATGTCGCGCGCGGTGATGCCGCGGCGCAGCAGCTCGACCACGGCCTCGCCCGAGCGGTGCGCGAAGTTGTCGCGGCGGCGGTCGGCCGAGGGCGGCGCGGCCGATCCCGGCAGCGACATGCCCATGGCCTCGGCGACCGACGCCATGGTGTTCGCGGTGTACATGCCGCCGCACGCGCCCTCGCCGGGACAGATCGCGCGTTCGATGCGGTCGAGGTCCTCACGGCTCATGAGCCCGCGGGAGCATGCGCCCACGGCCTCGAACGCGTCGATGAGCGTGACGTCCTTCTCGGTGCCGTCGGAGAGCTTGACCCAGCCCGGCATGATCGAGCCCGCGTAGAGGAACACGCTCGCGAGGTCGAGGCGCGCGGCGGCCATGAGCATGCCGGGGAGCGACTTGTCGCACCCGGCGAGCAGCACCGACCCGTCGAGGCGCTCGGCCTGCATGACCGTCTCGACCGAGTCCGCGATGACGTCGCGCGACACGAGCGAGAAGTGCATGCCCTCGTGGCCCATCGAGATGCCGTCGGACACCGAGATGGTGCCGAACTGGAGCGGGTACCCGCCGCCCGCGTGCACGCCCTCCTTGGCTCCTTGCGCGAGCCGGTCGAGCGACAGGTTGCACGGCGTGATCTCGTTCCACGAGCTCGCGATGCCGATCTGGGGCTTGACCCAGTCCTCGTCTCCCATGCCGACGGCGCGGAGCATGCCGCGCGAGGCCGTGGCCTCGATGCCGTCGGTCACGGTGCGGGAGCGGGGCTTGATGTCGATGTCGTCGCTGGCCATACCCGAGTATCTCCTTGCACGCCGACGCCTGCCACAAGCCACGACGAGGTAGACCCGTGGCGCCGAGGTAGACCCCCCGGGGGTCTACCTC